>JABTUS010000011.1 GCA_015075305.1 Opitutaceae bacterium
GGTGAATGACAAGGAGCGCCTCTATGAATTGGGAGGCACGCTTCCCGACGACCATTTCAAGTGGGACAAAAAGAAAGCAGCCGAGCAGGCGGCCGCGGCCGGCGGGCATGACTGATCCGGCCGTCCCCGATTCACGAGTAGAACCACCGCATCCTGTTCATGTCCTCCATACTTTTCCATCTCCTGTCCGCGCTGGTGCTTGGCACCGCATTGCTGGTCGTGTTGAGCAGGAACGCGGTCAACTCCGCCATGTTTTTCCTGATCAGCCTGCTCGGCACGGCCGGACTCTTCGTGCTTCTCGATGCTTTCCTGCTGGCCGCAATCCTTGTGCTTGTCTACGCGGGCGCGGTGGTCGCGCTGTTTCTTTTCATCATCATGCTGCTCGACATGAAGGGGGGAGACAGGAAGCCGCTCTCGCATTCCGCCGTGCTGGCCAGCGTTGTTGCGGCGGCCGTTCTTGCGATCGGTGTGCTGAGCTTTGTCAAACACGGTCAGCTCGCAGGTGCTGCGCCCGATGCCGCCGCACCCGCGGTGGGCGCGGTGCTCAAGTTCTATTCGGCACAGCTCTTCACCACCTACCTGCTGCCGGTGCAAGTCGTGGGTTTCCTTCTTCTGATCGCCATGCTCGGCGTGATTGTGCTCAGCAAGCGCTTTCAGGGCGCGGAGGATGCCAAATGAATGTCACCCTGAATGATTACCTCCTGGTGAGCGTGCTGATGTTTGCCATCGGCTTTTTCGGGGTTCTCATGCGGAGAAACACCCTTATCGTTTACATGTGCCTGGAGCTGATGCTCGTGGCGGCGACGATCGCTCTGGTTGCCTTCTCGCGCTTCAACCGGACGATCGACGGCAATGTCTTTGTGTTCTTTGTCCTCACGGTTGCCGCCGCGGAGGTCGCCGTTGGCCTGGCGATCATCGTCGCCCTTTTCCGCCGGCGGCAAACGGTTCAGCTCAATGAGTTGAACGCGATGAAGAACTGATCGGCAGTCATGGCAGTCACCACGCATCGGTTGAAATCCTGATACCATGGAACAGCATCAATTTGCGATACTTGTCCTTGTCGCACCACTGGTGTCGGCCACCGCGATCGCACTCATGTCGAGAAAGCAGGCGCGCATGGCCTCCATCATCTCAGTCGCTGCGGCGGCGGTGGTGGCGGTTGTCGGCCTGAAGCTCACGCTGGAGGGAAATCGCTTTTCCTGGAACGCCCCCTGGCTCGAGGTTGGAAGCTTCACCCTTTCGATCGGCTTCCTCTTCAACGACCTGTCCGCACTCATGCTCGCGATTGTCGGAATCGTGGGACTGGCGGTGCACGTTTTCTCGCTGGGCTACATGCGGGACGACGGGGCGAAGGCGCGGTATTTCGGCGGCCTTTCGCTATTCATGTTTTCCATGCTGGGGATCGTTCTCGCGAACAATCTCTTCATGATCTTCATTTTCTGGGAGCTGGTTGGCTTCAGTTCCTACGTTCTCATCAACCACTATCACGAACGTCAGTCAGCCGCGGATGCATCCAAGAAGGCATTCATCACCAATCGCGTTGGCGATGTCGGATTCATGCTCGGGATCCTCTGGTGCTACTGGTCGCTCGGAACGGTCAATCTCACCGAGATTGGCGCTGCCGTGCAGGGTGGCTCGGTGGTGGCAACTGGGATTCCTCTTCTTCTGTTCTGCGGTGCCGTTGGGAAGTCCGCCCAGGTGCCTCTGCAGGTATGGCTGCCGGATGCAATGGAGGGTCCAACGCCCATTTCAGCCCTGATCCACGCGGCGACCATGGTGGCTGCCGGTATTTTCATGCTGTGCCGCATCGAACCTCTTTTCATGGCGGCTCCGCAGGCGCTGCCTGTGGTCATGTGGATCGGCACCATCACCGCCCTGTATGCGGCCCTTTGTGCGATCGTTCAGAGCGACATCAAGAAGGTGCTGGCCTACTCAACCCTTTCACAGCTGGGCTACATGGTGGCCGCATTTGGATTGGGCTCGCTGCATGTCGCCCACGGTGAGGGCATGCCCCACATGATGGTGATCGCCGCCGGAGCCGGCGCGGCAATGTTTCATCTGACCACACACGCCTTTTTCAAGGCGCTCCTCTTTCTCGGGTCGGGTGCGGTGATCAATGCCTGTCACCATGAGCAGAATATCTTCCGAATGGGGGGATTGAGGAAATTGTCTGTCACCTTTTTCACGTTCACCACGGCCGTGCTGGCGATCATCGGCATGCCAGGCCTGGCCGGTTTCTTCTCGAAGGATGCTATTCTCTATCTCGCTCTTGCCAACAATCGCGCGGTGTTTGCGGTTCTGGCTGTCACCGCGGTGCTGACCGCGTTCTACATGATTCGCATGTGGAAGATCGTCTTCCTCGGCGAACCACGCAGTGACGAGGCACGCCATGCGCATGAGGGCGGTCTCAGCATGACACTTCCACTGATTGGCCTGGCGATTCTCGCCGTTGTCGGCGGATACGGAATCGTCTATGGACGCCTGGCAGGCGACTACCAGACGTTGATTCCTCACGCCCATGGTTCGGATCATGTCGTCATTCTGATCACCAGTATCGCGGTTCTTCTGATTGGATCCGTCGCCGCCTATCGGTATTATCCATCGGCCGATCGCGATGCACTGGCGGCACGCTCACCGGGCAGTTTTGCCAGCCTGAAGCTCCTCAACGAATCGTTCGACGGAATTTACGGCTACTACATCGAGAAAGTGCAGCAACGGCTGGCGATGCTTCTGAATTTCCTTGAGCAGATTTTTCTGTCCGGACTTCTCGTTCGCGGCCTCGCCGGAATCGTGGGGTTCCTGGGAATGGGCACGCGCTCGCTCCATGTGGGCAGCGTGAGCGCCTATGCCTACTGGTTTCTGGTCGGCCTCGTGTTTCTCTGGGGCTATGCGGGTGGCTGGTTTTGATTTCAACGACCCACCTGAAGCTGCTCATCTGTACCAATTGCAACACGCGATAACATGTTGTTAGACCACCTTCTCCTGCTCGCCATAGCCGTGCCGCTGGCGGTAGCCGCTTCGATTTTTGCCGGGATGCCCAAGCGGTATTCGGTGAGGCTGGCGTATCTCGGCTTTGGTGTGCCTGCGTTGATTGCGATTTATGCATGGGTGTCGTTTCCGTCCGGACTGGGAGACAGGTTTGCGTACCTGGCGAGTTATGACACCGGGCTTGGCTCACTGGGCATCAAGCTCACGCTGGGATTGAACGGCATTTCACTCGCCATGTTTGTGCTCGCGGGAGTCGTTGGCCTCGCTGCCGGACTCTATGCGATCCAGTCGGGAGCGGAGCGGCTCAAGATATACCTCGCGCTGCTGCTTGTGATGCACGCCGGTCTGATGGGTACGTTCGCCAGCGTGGACATCTTCTTCTTCTATTTCTTCCACGAACTGGCATTGATTCCGACATTCATCATGGTCGGAACCTGGGGTGGCCGCGACCGCAATTACGCAGCGATGAAGCTGACGATCTACCTTACCCTGGGCGCGATGCTTTCGCTGGTAGGCTTGATAGCCGTGTATGTGCAGAGCGATGCCGGAAGCTTCAGTCTGATCGAGTTGCGGCAGGCGCTTGCGACAATGCCGCTTTCCGCAAGCGCGCAAAAATATGGCTTTGGCCTGCTGATGTTCGGTTTCGGCATTCTGGTTTCCCTGTGGCCCTTTCACACCTGGGCTCCGTTGGGTTACGGAGCGGCGCCAAGCTCCGTTGCGATGCTGCATGCAGGGGTTCTCAAGAAATTCGGGTTGTACGGCCTGGTACAGATAGCGCTGCCTCTCCTTCCTCTTGGAGCCCATCACTGGAGCGGCTGGCTTACGGCACTGGCGCTCTGCAACATTCTCGTGGTCGGCTTCGTGGCCATGGCGCAGCGCGATCTCAAGCAGGTTGTCAGCTACGGATCAGTCATGCACATGGGATATGCCTTTCTTGGAGTTGCCTGCGTGTCCACCACAGGTGCAGGCGGAGCAATCCTGATGATACTGGCCCATGGCTTTTCGGTGGCTCTTTCGTTCCTGCTTGTAACAAGCATTCATCACCGCACCCAGACCTTTGATCTTGGTGGCATGGGTGGACTCGCGCAAAAGGCGCCGGTTCTCGCCGCGTACTTTGTTGCAGCAACGATGGCGACAATCGGCCTTCCGGGGATGGCCAATTTCTGGGGTGAGCTTACGATTTTTGTTGCTGTCTGGAAATTCTCGCCCTGGGCCGCAGTTGGTGCAGTGACTGGAGTTGTCATCACGGCAATCTATGCACTTCGTGCGACTGCCAGGGTGTTTTTTGGACCGCAGTCCGAAGCGCTTCAAAAATCTTCGACATTCGTCCCGATCGTCGACTTGCGCTGGAGTGAACGCATTCCAGCGCTGATCCTCCTGGCGATGCTGCTGTTGGTTGGTTTTTGGCCGAAATCGCTTTCAACCCCGCTCAATGACTCACTTGAGGCGATCTACCCCGCGTTGAAATCGCCTCCAGCGGGAATTACTCGGAAGTAAAGCCCCGCAAGCCACTGGAATTCTCCGTGATGAATCTCGAACTGCTGCAAGCTGCCGCCGCCAAGAACACCTGGGGAGCGATCCTGCCTGAGCTCCTTCTGGGATCGCTTGCCCTGCTCCTGCTGATCCTGGAAATCATCCTTCCAAAGAAGCAGCACACCGCAATTCCGTCGTTGGCGATTCTGGGCCAGGTCGCGATCCTTGTCGTCACGATCGGTGGTTTTCACACCGGTTACTTCGGCAGCGAGACTTTCGGAGGACTTCTCAAGCACACCCTGCACGGTCAGTTCATGCGGGTGTTTCTCCTGATCACTTCGATCCTTGTGTGCATTCTGGGTGCGATGAGCCTGAAGGGGAGGAACGTTCCGCGTGTTGAATTTTTTCACATCGTGACCGTCGTGACGGGAGCGCTCATGCTCCTGGTGCAAAGCAACCACTTCGTGATGCTCTTTGTTGCGCTCGAAACAGTCACAATCGGTTTTTATGTTCTCGTCAGCTATTACCGTTCGAATCCCTTGTCGCTGGAAGCGGGTCTGAAATATCTCGTCATGGGGGCGTTGAGCTCCTCGATCCTGCTCTTCGGAATCGTTTTTCTTTATGGCGTTGCCGGGAATCCGCAGCTGGCTCCCCATGGCGCGGAGTCAGGAGCGATGGAGTTTGGATCGATCAATCGTTTCCTGGCGGATCATCCAGACAATTTCCTCGCGAAAGTTGGCATCGTCCTGGTTCTTGCGGGGATTGCCTTTAAAATCGGGGGCGTCCCGTTTCAGATCTGGATACCGGACGTGTACCAAGGTGCGCCAACACCGGTGACCGCGCTGCTTGCAGTAGGCTCAAAAGCGGCGGGATTTTCTGTCCTGCTTGTCCTTGCCGGCGTTTTCGCTCCGTGCAAGGCGCTGGTGATACCGGTGCTGTCGGTCATGGCTGGTGCGACGATCATCTTCGGCAACCTTGCAGCTCTGACCCAATACAACGTCAAGCGCCTGATCGGACTATCCGGTGTATCTCATGCCGGCTATCTGCTCATTGGTGTCATTGCCGCATATTCTGATTCGACGGCAGTTGGCGCGGTCTACTTTTATCTGCTCGCCTACCTGATCGCCTCATTCGCCGTGTTTGGGGTGATGACGCATGTTTGTGGCGAAAATGATGCGGACCAGGATCTCGAGCATTATGCCGACCTCGTGAAATCACATCCGTTTCTTGCGGTGGTGCTGGCGATCGGACTCGGTTCGCTGGCAGGCATTCCACCGCTGGCCGGATTTATCGGCAAGCTTCTCGTTTTCATCGCGGCATTTCACGCTGGCCTCTACGCTTTGCTCGCGATCGCCATTGCGGGCGTGGTGGTGTCGATCTACTATTACTTTGGCTGGATCAAGGCGGCGATTTTTCCGTCGTGGGGGATTCCGCGTGGCAGTGATGGCATCGTTCCGCAACGACCGCGTCTGCCAGTGGGCTTGGTTTCCAGCCTGACCCTCGGGGCTCTTACGATAGCCTCTGTCGTTCTGGGATTGTACCAAGGCGGACTTGTTCAGTGGCTGTCTTCGCGATAGCCGACCGTCCTGCTGGCAGGTGCGAGGTTCCGTTCCGTTTCCCTCGGAGCTTGGGTGGCGTGAATCGAAAGATTCCCGTGCGATCGCCTTTTTTGGCTGACTCGATGCGAGGCCGTAATGTCTGCTGAACGTGCATGCGCATCACCGGACTCGCATTGGTTCCTCCTCCAAGCGCGGCTGACCTGCCGAAAGTCACGCCAGAGCTGCTGGCATCCGTGCTTGCGCGCTACTCGCGAAGCAATGAGGGTTTGGCCGCCATACTTGAGAAGGTGGATGTGACCCACCCGGATGCCTCGATTGATCGCATCCTGAAGTTCGTCGACTACGGCCATGCATCGATAGGCGGGCTGACAGGCGGCCTGGCTGTTGCCATCGATGATGTTTCGATGTGGCTGGCGTACAAGCTGTTTGAAGTATCACAGATGGCCGATGGTCAGGAATCCTCAACCCGCTACATCACGATGGAGGCGACAAACCTGCCACCTGCGGAGGAACTCGGCATTCCCGGTGACTTGACGCCCCGTTGGGTCGAGCTCATGAAACGCGCGTTTGAGCATTATCACACCGAATTTGCCCGATTGGACAAGCTGGCAGCGCTGGAGCCGCAACGCCTGCGCTTTCCGGTGGGTGCCGCCCCCGGTGTCATCAACCGCATCCGGAAGAACTATGCTCTGGATCGGGCGCGATACTTCATTCCCTTCGCAACCCGGACCAATGTCGGTCTGGTGCAGAGCTCCAGAATGTGGGCTCAGACGGTCAAGCATCTGGACTCATTGCCACATCCGGAGGCACGGCTTGCCGCGCGGCTCATTCGCGATGAGCTGATGAAGCAGTCTCCGCGGCTGCTGAAGCATAGTTTTGCGGATGCATCGTATTCAGAGCAATCCCGTCAGGAGCTGGAGACCAGTCTGCGCCTGGGGCTTGAACGACTTTCCACGAGGCTACTCGCGGACAAGGTTTGGGTGAAGGTTGATCGGGATGCGCCCCCCTGGCTCGCGGAAGATCAGTCAGTGGACCAGTCGCTTCGACACCGCACCAATCGCTACGGTCATCAGGGAACCGCAACACGTCGCATGCGTGTTTCATTTGCGTGGAACAACCTCGCTCTGGCAGAGCTGCGCGATCTCAACCGACATCGGACGGGGAATCGTTATACCCCGTTGATACAAGCTGGATTCTACCTGCCGCCTGACATGACGGACACGGGATGCAGTGGCCTGCTGGAGGATCAAGCCGAATTGACGCATGAACTCATGCAACGGGGCTCACCCGCCTATGTCTACTCGCTGCTCTTGGGCGCACAGACGCCCTTCGAGCACAGCACCCATGCGGACAAGTTCATTTACGAAGCCGAGCTGCGCACCGGCATGGGAGCTCATTTCCGGTATGCCGAACATCTGAGTGCGGCTCTGCGCGAGTTTTTCAAGCAGGTGCCGGAGGCGCAGCAATGGGTGGCGGAAGGCACCGCCGAACCTGAATAGGGGGACACAGTCACGCGTCATGTCCTGGTTCAGCAGACTCGAGAAGCGCCTGGCACCCTATGCGATTCCCCATTTGACGCTGTTCCTAGTGGCCGGGCAGGCCTTCGTCTACCTGACGACAATGCTGGGCCTCCTTGATGAAGGCCGCCTCGTTCTCTATCCCGTCCTCGTGCTGCGAGGTGAGTGGTGGAGGATCTTCACATTTGTAGGCTACCCGCCGGGCGGTCATTGGCTGTTTGTCGCCCTTGCCCTTTACTTCCTGTACTTCACAGGCAATGCGCTCGAGCAGGCGTGGGGTGCCCTTAGGTACAACCTGTTCCTGCTTGTTGGATTTCTTCTGACCGTGGCGGCGGCTTTCGTCACCCCATACGTGGCTGCATCCAATCTCTTTGTGGGTGGCGTCATCTTTCTCGCATTCGCTCACATGTACCCGAACTTCACGATGTACGTGTTCTTCGTACTGCCAGTTCAGATCAAGTGGCTGGCAGTGGTTGCATGGATAGGCTATATCTGGGAATTCGTCGTCGGAGGACCGTCACAGCGTCTGGCGATCACTGCGGCCTTGCTGAATTTCTTCCTATTCATCGGGCGTGACCTTTGGCTCTCGCTCAGGCAGGGCCAGCGGCGACTTCAGACTGAAGCGCGCCGCCATGCCGAGGAGCGGCAGGGCCCGCAAGTGCGGCATCGGTGCTACGTATGTGGAAAGACGAATCTGACGAATCCAGAAATGGACTTCAGGTACTGCTCGAAGTGCGCGGGTGACCAGTGCTATTGTCCCGACCACATCCGCAACCATGTGCACGTTCTGACCGGAAATGATGCGAAACAGTAGGCGCCCTGCAAGAGCCAGCAAGTCGAACGCCGCGATGTTGGATGCCCGGCGGGGTCATTTGGAACGGGTGCGTGGCAGTGTCAGCGCGGACTATGGCAGGGAGAAGCGAACACTCCCCCCTTCCTCACAGCTTGCGACGTTGAACGATTGGCTGGAATTCGCGGCCGAATTGTATGACAGCCATGGACTGGCCCTGGGGCAGATCTCAACCACCGCACATGACGAATCCCTCTACCTATTCCTGCACGCGCTTTCATGGCCGCTCGACGGCGCTGTCTCTCTGCTGAAAAAGCAGCTGGGCCCGCAGCAGCGCACTGCGTTGAGAGCGGTGTTGGAACGGCGGGTGATCGACAGGATTCCGCCCGCATACATCACGCGGGAGGCATGGCTGAATGAACACCGGTTCTACGTGGATGAACGCGTGCTCATCCCGCGAAGCTATTTCCTCGAGATCATACCGCATTCGCTGGAGCAGTGGTTTCCAGATCCAAAACGGGTGAAAGCTGTCGCTGATGTCTGCACAGGATCCGCGTGTCTGGCGATTCTCCTCGCACATCAATTTCCAAGAGCCCGGGTCGATGGGATCGATGTGTCCAAGGATGCGCTCGACGTCGCAAGGATAAACGTCGACAGCCATCGTCTCGGCGAACGAGTGCGCTTGCATCAAAGCGATGTATTCGATGCGGTGGGCCCGCCCAAGGGTGGCTATGATTTGATCATCAGCAACCCCCCCTATGAACCATCGAGGCTTTGCGACCGGCTGCCCTTGGAATTCATGAAGGAACCGCGGCTGGCGCTTGATGGAGGCACCGACGGATTGACGATCATAAGGAAGTTGATCGCACAATCCGCGGAACGACTGGCCTCACATGGCATGTTGTTGATAGAAGTCGGAGGCCTTCAGGAAGCGATGAATCGCGAGTTTGCAGAACTGAATCTCCGATGGCTGGAGTCGGAGGACGAGGCGAATTGCATTTGCGCAATTCAGGCCCGAAACCTGCGCTGACCAGCAGGCTGACGGTCCCGTCAATCGCCTGTTCGGCGCAGATCAATTGAGACAGAATTCTATGAGCGAAGCTTCATCAGAAGATCCTTGGCCTCGACGGTGTCACCGACGCTGACGTTGAGCTCAGCGACAACACCTGAGACAGGTGCGTAAACCGTTGTCTGCATCTTCATTGCCTCCATCATCAGGAGTTTGTCGCCCTTCGCGACCTTGGCTCCCAACGAGACGGACAGTGCCGCAATCAGGCCAGGAATGGGGGCCGCAAGCTGTAGCGGATCAGCAAGGTCGGCTTTCGGCTTGGATTTGCCTTTTACGGCGACCGATCGGTCCGAAATGCTGACCTCCCGAGACATACCGTTGAGGTCAAAATTTAGCGTGCGCCGGCCATCCTTGTCCGGATCTCCGATGCTGACGAGTCTGATGATCAGCACCTTGCCTTCCTCGATCTCAACGCTGATTTCCTCGCCCGGCTTGAGACCATAGAAGAAGGCGGGCGTTGGAAGCACGCTGACATTTCCAAATTCCCTTTGCTGTTTCTGGAACTCAGCGAAAACCTGGGGATACATCAGGTGAGAATACACCTCGTCGGTAGTGAGCTCGCGGCGATATCTCTCACTGAGATCCCTGGAAATCTTCTCGAATTCCGCGGATGCCGTTGCGGCATTCGGCAGGGTGTAAGGTTTGCCGGCCTGAACGAGCGCATTCTGATACCTTGCCTTTGCATCCGTATAGCGGGCTCCACCAAGAATGGCCTTCCATACGGGGTCGGGCCAGCCTCCTTCCGGCCAGCCGAGCCCTCCCATAAGCATGTCGATCACGCTTTCGGGAAATGGCATGGAACCGGGTTCGAGATTCACGATGTCGGCAGGATTGATGCCTCGCGAGAAAAGGAACAGGGCGAGATCACCAACCACCTTGGAGGACGGGGTCACTTTGACGATGTCGCCAAAGAGGGAGTTAACCTCCGCATAGGTTCTGGCAATCTCCGGCCAGCGGTGCGACATGCCCATTGCCGCGGCCTGTTCCTTAAGATTGGTGTACTGGCCGCCGGGCATTTCGTGAAGATAAACCTCAGCCGAGCCCGTGCGCGGTGCCGTGTCGAAGGGTCGGTAGTATTCGCGAACCTGCTCCCAATAGTCGGAAAATGCGTTGGCTTTTTCGAGATCCAACCCGGTGTCGCGCGGTGTATTCTGGAGCGCAGCCACAATTGAATTGAGATTGGGCTGGGCCGTGCTTCCGCTCATTGAGGCCAGAGCGAGGTCGACAACGTTCACACCTGCGTCCGCCGCCCGCAGTATGGACGCGGCGGTTGTTCCGCTTGTGTCGTGCGTGTGAAAGTGAATCGGAATTCCGACCTCCTGGCGGAGGGTCCGGATCAGCTTCTCCGCCGCATAAGGTCGGCAAAGGCCAGCCATGTCCTTGATGGCTAGAATGTGTGCGCCCATCTTCTCGAGCTCCTTGGCGAGACGGACGTAATAGGACAACGAATACTTGTCCCGGCGCGGATTCAGAATGTCGCCGGTGTAGCAGATTGCGGCCTCGCAGACTGCGTGGGTGGATCGCACGGCCTCCATCGCGCCGCGCAGGTTGGGGAGATAGTTCAGCGAGTCGAATATGCGGAAGATATCCATGCCGGCTGCCGCGGCGTGGCGCACGAAGCCCGTGACGACATGGTCGGGGTAGTTTGTGTATCCAACGGCGTTGGCTCCCCGTAGGAGCATCTGCAGGCAGATGTTCGGAACCCGCCGCCGAATTTCACGCAGGCGATCCCATGGGTCCTCATGGAGAAACCGCATTGCGGTGTCGAAGGTGGCGCCACCCCACATTTCGAGAGAGAATAGATTGGGGAGGAAATGGGCGACGCCACTGGCGCAAGCCAGCAGATCATAGCTGCGGACACGCGTCGCCATCAGCGATTGGTGCGCGTCCCGAAAAGTCGTATCTGTTACAAGAAGCGCCTTCTGCCGCACTGTCCAATCCGCAAAGCCCTTGGCGCCGAGTTCGAGCAGTTTCTGACGCGTTCCGTCGGGAGGTGAAACTGAATGATCGTAGGAGGGTGCGGCCGCGCTGGGAAGGGGTTTTTCGGGACGGTACCCTTTTGCGTGCGGGTTTCCATTGACGATGACATTGCCGAGAAAAGTAAGAAGCTTGGTGGCCCGATCCCGGCGCGGCTTGAACGAAAAGAGCTCCGGCGTGGTATCGATCAGCGAAGTCGTCGCCTGCCCGGATCTGAACGTCGGGTGGGCAATCACGTTCTCCAGGAACGGAATGTTGGTCTTGACGCCCCGGATGCGAAACTCGCTGAGGGCGCGACGGGCGCGATTCATTGCGATTTCGTAGCTCTGGCCGCTGGCGATCGCCTTTACGAGAAGGGAGTCGTAGAAGGGAGTGATGACTGCACCAGCGAAACCCATGGCTCCATCAAGACGGACGCCGAAACCGCCAGGCGAGCGATAGGCAAGGATGCGCCCGTAATCGGGGACGAACTTGTTTTCGGGGTCTTCAGTTGTGATGCGGCATTGGATCGCATAGCCATTGCGCGGGACCTGTGATTGCTGGGGCATGCCTACTTCTGGGGAGTGCAGCGAATACCCCTGTGCAATGAGGATCTGTGCCCGAACAAGATCGAGCCCGGTGATAACCTCAGTCACGGTGTGTTCAACCTGGATACGGGGGTTCATCTCGATGAAGAACCACTCGTGGCGGTCAAGGTCGTAGAGGAACTCGATTGTTCCAGCATTGTCGTAGCGTATTTCCTTGGCGATTCGCGCGGCAGCATCGCAAAGCTCGCGGATGACTTCAGTCGGCAGACCGTAGCTCGGGGCGACCTCGACCACTTTTTGATGCCGTCTCTGAATGGAACAGTCACGTTCATGGAGGTGTATCACGTTGCCGTGTTTGTCGCCGAGCACCTGCACCTCGATGTGCTTCGCACGAGAGATGAATTTCTCCAAAAAGACGGCGGGATTTCCGAATGCACGTTCGGCCTCGCCCTGGGCTTCGTCGAGCAGGTTGTCGAGATCGGCTGGCTTGTTAACCACCCGCATGCCACGCCCTCCACCGCCAAACGCAGCCTTGATGATCAGGGGAAACCCAATCGATTTTGCGATCCTGAGGGCCTCTGAGCGTTCTGCGACTGGTGCGTTTGTGCCCGGTAGGACTGGCACCCCGATCCTTTGAGCAAGCGCACGGGCTGCCGTCTTGTCACCCATCATTGCGAGCAGTTCCGGGCGCGGTCCGACAAAAACAATCCCAGCGGTTTCGCATGCTCTCGCAAAGTCGGCATTCTCCGAAAGGAAACCGTAGCCAGGGTGAATCGCATTGACGCCCTTTTCCTTGGCGATCGCGACAATACTCTCAACGTCGAGGTACGCGGCCACCGGGCCCTTTCCTCTTCCAATGAGGTATGCCTCATCCGCCTTGTACCGATGGATGCTGAACCGATCTTCGTGCGCAAAAACGGCCACAGTCCGCATCCCTAATTCAGTACCGGCGCGAAAAATCCTCACCGCAATCTCGCTGCGATTTGCAGCCAAGAGCTTCAGGAAATTGCGTGGCTTGGAGGTCTGTGCGGAACTCTGGGTGGATGAAACGCTCATGTAATCGCTGCAAGTCGTGACAAGAGCGCACGCTTGATGCAATGGCGTTTGCACGACAAGAAATTGGCGGATGCTGCCGCGCGTGTGGATTCGATCATACTCGCGTCGAAATCGACAATCCGTAGGTTTACGCGTCATTCTCATCGCTTTCGGACGGCCCGAAGTGGAGAGAAGCATGGCAAACTCATATGGCTGCTGAGGCAAAGGCATGGTTGGGCGAGGCATGAGGACATGTGCGAATCGAGTGCATGAATGACACTCCAGCCCATTTTGCCCATGCATCGCTTGACACCGCCTCGAAATCCACGCAGAAACTGGACGCCGTAAGCGTCCCGCTTGTTGAAGTGTGAATTTGAGGGAAATTCCATTTGCTGCAGACGGAAACCTTACGCAGACCCTTGAACACCAGCGCTGCGGAAAAGCCCCTAGTTTTGGTAGTGGATGACGAATACGGCCCTAGGGAGTCGATCGCTTTTACATTGTCGGCGGATTTTTCAGTCGACACTGCAGAGCGGGCTATGGAGGCATTATCTAAGCTAAGAGCTCGAAGCTATGCAGCGATCGTGTTAGACATCCGAATGCCGGAAATGGATGGTATCCGGGCCTTGGAGGAAATACGCAAGATTGATCGAGAAGTCTCGGTCATCATGTTGACCGGCTATGGCACGCTCGCAACCGCCCAACAGGCCATCTTGGGAGGGGCCAATCAATACCTGAGAAAACCCCCCGATATTCACGAACTGATAGCTGCCGTAAAAAATAATGCGGCACAGACCATCGAACGGCGCCACCACGCTAGGATGTCTCGGGAAGCATTGGACATGAATGCCGCGCTTCGCCGCGAAATTTCCGAAAAGCAGCCTCATGTTTGGCAAGCAAGAGCGGCAGTCGAGTTGGTCCATGATCTAGCGAATCCATTGACGGTCATGATCGGATACGCCGGCTTGTTGGTAGAAGAAGCCGAAGATATCGCTCGTCAACACCCCGAGCGTGCAGATAAGCTGAAGGGATATTCGGTTATTGTTGAAAAGGCGGCTGAATATTGCCACCATCTCGCCGACAACTGGCGGCAGGCGTCCCGAAAAACCACTGAATTTACTCAGATCGATCTAGTTTCTGTGGTAAAAGAGGTTAAACATGTAATCTTCTTCGGTAACGGCGCGCTTGAAGTAACCGGGGACGATAATGCGTGGATCAAGGGCGCTCGATTTGAGCTCGCACGGGTATTCCAGAACCTATTCAAGAATGCTTTAGAAGCCAATGCAACCAGAATTGAAATATCCATAAAGACCTTAGACGAGAATGTCGACGTTATGATAGTCGACAATGGAACTGGAATGGACGCAGAAACGATGAGAAATGCTCTAAGAGGTGGCTTTACAACTAAGGTAAATGGTACGGGACTTGGATTATCAATCTGTCGCCATCTCTTAGGAGCTCATGGTGCAACGCTTACACTCGACTCGCTCCCTGCAAAAGGAACAACCTCACACTTGGTGTTCCCCGCTGTACCCGAATAGATCCCGCTCATGACTCGCCTATAAGACGAGTACAGGACTCACAAATGAAGCGGCGCAGAGTCAAGATTACAGGCATAGGTCCCGTTACTCCATTGGGGATCGGGCGCTCATCATTTCTATCTGCCTTGCTCAGCGGAGAAAGCAAGGTCAGAAGTATCAAACGCTTCATTGAGGAGGCTGGACCATTTATTGCAGCCGAAGTCAGTGATTTCTCACCTGAGCATCTTCTACACCAACCTATCCTCAGAAAAATGCCCCGTCATACTCAGTTTGCACTGGTAGCAGTCATGCAAGCACTCGCAGATGCAAAAATTGGTCTTGGAGAATTGGCATCATCGAAGATCGGCCTACACGTCGGAGCAGCGCTCATGGATTTTGGTTCAATAAATAGGACCATTGACTTGATTTCGCGGAAAGGACCGATAGCTGGGCTACCATCAGCTATTGCATCTGCTTCACCCAGCTCAATCGCGTCTGCAATTGCACAATTCCTAAAGATGCAAAGCGTTGCATCGATGACCTACCAAAGTGCATGTTGCTCGGGAATAGATGCCATAGGACATGGATTGCAAGCTGTGCTTGGAAGAGAAGTAGACATTGCTATTTGTGGCGGTACTGAAGCACCTCTGTTCTTACATCCTATGCTAGAACTGAGAATGGCTGGTCTTTCATCTTCCAACCAATACCTCCCGGAAAATCAATGTCGTCCGTTCGATCTTTGGCGAACGACTGGTGCAATTGGAGAAGGGAGCTGCATGCTCGTACTTGAACCCAATGAAAGCCCACGTAAAGCATACGCATACATCGATGGATATGCCTCAGCGGGTGACTATAAAGAAACTCCTTGCAGCGGCTTGTTCCATGCTATGAAAGAGTGCCTATCCTCAGCAGCAATTGCGCCATCAGAGGTCGAAGCGATCAGCGCCTGGGGTCCCGGCCATCGCGAGATTGATAAGCAAGAAGCCCGAGCAATTAGATTGCTATTCGAGAGTTCTATCGCCAATATTCCTGTCTATTCCATCAAAGGCGCAATCGGAAATCCCCTGGGTGCAGCAGGGGCAATACAAGCAGGCGCCGCTGCCTGTTGTATTGATGCCGCGGTAATACCACCGACTGTCAACTGGAGTTTTCGGGACCCTGACTGCAATCTAAATCTTAGTTCGGTGCCTCGGGCGGTGGGTCATAAGAATTGTCTTGTCAACACGCATGGTATATCAGGAGCGAATTCATGTTTGTTGATAAGTCAATAATAGAAGCTCCCACTGTAGTTGCGGCCGTCCTAGCGCTTTATATTGGGGGCCTAGCCTTCCACTCTAACCCTAATAGGCTGATCAATCGGTACTTTCTTTCATTATCCGTTCATGTTTCTTTCTGGCTCGCTTCTCTCTTCTTAGCACTCACCGCCAATCCAGGCTTGATCTGGATGAGAGCGAGCTGCGCTATCGCCGGCCTAATTCCCCTACACCTCTTCTTATTGAGAGAAGCCGCTGCCTCAAACCCAGGTCCACCAAAGTGCAGCGCACGACATTTGGCAGGCTGGCTTGTAGTTGGCCTGCTCATGTGCATTCTACCAACCACCTACCAATTTATTCCAGCACACTCAACTGCTTCCCATAGGATTTACGGCAGCGCTTTCTATATATACTTTCTACTCCAGGTCGCGTCCTATGCTGAACTATGTCGTGGTACTATTGTCAAGCTAAGAGCACTCAAAGGAATAGCGAACATTGAACTCCAAATACTCCTATTTGGTGGATGCTTGACAGGAGCTGCTATATTGCTCCTTATGCTTATTGGCATTGCGACAGAAAGTCGAACTTATATCCGAATACAACCGATTATAATAGTTTCATTTTATGCATTGACCGTCGCATCTATCACTACGCATAAGATTTTCGATGCGTCATTCTTGCTTCAGTTAGCTTGTAGGAGATTCATCCTTATTGTTATCGTTTCAGGTATCGGATATATCTCCGACCAGCTTGTCCGCCTAGTGATTAGTGAGCCATTTGCTTTCGCAATAACAACGGCAGCGATTCTTGGCTTTGCCTATCGACTAGATTCATTTCTTGGTTCATTATTCTCCCCAAGTTTTCTATATACTAGAATTCGAGAGGCCGTTCATTTGAGAAGAGAAGGTGGACAAGACTTCGAGACACAAATTTTTCAATATGAAACAATACTACGAGAATGGTCCCAATCTACTTGCGCACAGTTGGGTGTCATTTGTGAGGACAATCAATTTCGGCAAAATGGCTTTCAGCTTGGGAAGGCTGAACTGGAGGAACTCCAACGCATTCACTGGGCAACACCCGAACGCCTCAGTCGCGAGAGAACTAGCGACCGGCGAGGCTCACTGGCGAAATTCCTTACTAAATCGGCCATCGCTGCGCTTGTCCATGTTGAAGGCAAGACACTACAAATCACTATTGCTTTAGGAGTGCGTGATTCAGGCCGCCCCTATGTACATCATGAAATTGAATTTCTTATCGATACTGCTGTCCAGATTGAGGAATCACTCGCTAGATCTTATTTAGCACTCAAAACAAAAAGAGCTGAACGCCTCGCTATCTTGGGCATATTGGGAGCAGGAATCGCACATGAAATTCGCAATCCGCTTGTTGCAATGAAGGCCTTGGTACAACTCCTACCTTCGAAATATGCAGAATCCCAATTTCGAGAACTCTTCTTTCCCCTAATGTCAGGAGAAATTGAACGAATTGAGAGACTAACGGAACAGCTACTAGATTTAGCCTCTCCGAGAAAATATGATATTAAATCTTTTCCAATCAGTGATCTAATCGAATCATCGTTACCACTGATACGCTACCAAGCAGATAAAGATAGCGTGGAAATTCGGTTGACAGAAAGCAGTTCTAAAATCTGTATTGATGTGGATTCAAGTTCCTTTAGGCAGGTTTTTATTAACCTTTGTTTGAACGCAATTCAAGCGCAAGCCCAGCAATCAAGGCATCGCTGGGTTGAGATCGAATATACAATTCGTCTAGGTGGCGCTGAGCTCGTGATCAAAGACAACGGCCCGGGAATTAGGCCAGAAGCCCGTGAACGTTTGTTTGAGACCTTCAACACGACTAAGTCTACCGGCTTCGGTTTAGGGCTTGCTCTGAGTAGTAATATTCTTTCGGATCAGGGCGCAAGACTCTCTGTTGATCCATATCTAGAAGGCAAGGGAGCAGTATTTCGTGTCTTCTTTCCATGCAAAGTACAGTTAGATTAGCTTCCCGAAATCCTTCCCTTTTGAAGTCATGGCGGGCCCAACTGCCTGAAGGCTTAGGTGGCTTTGGTGATGAATTCGGTTCACCCCAGGTGGGGGCTAGTATACCAACCCTTTATATCGTCGACGAGTTACTGTGGGAGGCGGTGCTTCCTACAATCCGTTTCGCTTCGAGTGTCATAGTAGTTGTCGGCGAGCCTTACTCCCGTAGGTTTGAGGATCTAAGATCTGATCAACGGATCACCTTCTCCTTCACATACACCGAAAGTACATGCCGGTTGCGAGAAATGGTCCCGATCTTCCTAAGGCTCTTAGAACAGGGTTCCCGTGAAGAAATTCTGATTTCAAAGTTGCGACAGGCCAATTCTAATACTCCCAACTCTAGAGTTAGCAGTGTTAGCGCCTTCGATGAGTTCGATATGGAGGGCCTGCTGGACGGTATTTTGTCGAGCGTTAGGTCGCGAGAAGAATTGCTTCGTGAATTTAGACGCACTATCAGGCGAGTTCTGGGAGTCTCCTATGTCGAATTCTATTTGCGAGGAGGTTCCGGATTCTCTTCAGATCGGGGCTCAGCTCCTCTATCTGACGTAGATCCATTGATCGGGTTTCTAGCGAGAAACCCAGTTGTTTTGGATGGGATAACTTGGACCGGCCCAGTTGATCCTATCGCAGAGTTGAGCGCACGCAATCATCTGGCATTGTGGCATGCAAGATTGATTGTCCCTATTCATGATAACGGCCTCTTGCATGGCTTGATAGTTTGTGGTGTGCGAGATGACGGCCATCCATTTGATGTCAATGAAAAGGTACGCGCGCATACCCTCGCTAAATGTTTCAAGCATTGTCTGATATGCTGTCGAGATTTTGAGCGCCTAATTGAACGCGATAACCGAATTAGTCAGTTTGCTGGATATCTTCCCAACTCCCTCATGCTTTACGAGAATGAAGAGCCGGAAAGAACAATACCGTTAGCTGTGAGAGCATTGATCGGGCAGGTTCGGAGAGAACGAGATACAAGGAGAGTTTACCCGACTGAAGACCAACCGCTGAGAATAGGCGCTGGGTTTGTTCCGGGGATCAAGGGCACTTGGGCATCTTGGGACGAAGCTGCTGTAGAGCTAGATTTCCAGGCAGCAAATGCTAAAAGGGAGCGAATTGCAACGCTGAGGGATATTGCGCTCATTCTAAATCACGAAATTGGCAATGCGCTGATTTCTCTCTCGACATTTTCGAAGATAAATAGTTCGTTACTCAATCTTGATACGCTGAGACACATTGTGGAGGGAGACGTAGATCGCCTACGGGAGTTGAATAGCGAATTGGCGCAATTGGCGTCAATTAGCGATGTGAGTCCACAATTGACGGACATCGTGCCCCTCATTCGTACCATCGCGCAGGAGTCGTCCATCGATTTTGATCTCTCTACTGATTCTTTTTCATTATTCGTTGTGCCGCATCTGATAGAATTCGCACTCAACGCAATAATCGCTGGCGTCCTTGTGAATCTGCGCGAGAACAGTTCTCGCCACAAGCTTGCAATTCAATTGCGATCTGCTGGTGAAGGACCCAATGCTCTTGCACTGATATCAATTCGAGGTAAGGATATGGAGCTTGAAGGGATTCTGCCTGAGCGCCCAGCTAATGCGCCCCCAACTCAGGGGCGCATCGGGCTATTTATTGCGCGTGAAATTATTAGATTGCATCGAGGATCTATTCATGCAGGCCCTGGGTTTGAGGGACAGGAAATATTGATTTCACTACACCAATGGTAGAGAACTGCCTCGCGAACCGCCTGCTATATATGATCGCAGGGAATCAATGTCTACCCGCTTCACTCATCTTTGGATCTCAAATCAAAGGATTCGCAGGCGATTTGTCGGATTTCGATTTTCAGATTATAGCGAACAGACATGCATGGCTAAACCTCCGGCCTTGGATTTCTACTGTATTTAAAAACCATTTGGAGGAATTGTCGGAACGACCTGCCTTAGGCGGTGCTCGGAAATTTGAACTGCGTAGTCGATTGGGGTCTGCAGATATAGTGTTTGTTTCACAATTTAGAATGGAGCTAGCGTGCGCCTGCGTGGCTTTTGATCTTCATAAGGCGTCCAAATGGTTAGCCGACATGTTGAGCCCGCTAGTACTAATAATTGGTTCTGGATTTAGGATAATTAAGGGTGGCCACAGATGGGAGCTATTTTATAGAAGGATTGTTCGGGAAATTTCTATTCCCAGACTTTCGGACAATGAAGTTGAGTATTTGTCTCGCATCGCATACAACGATGGACTATGGGCAGTTGATAAGTGCCGCAACGGGGAAAGTTTTTCGGCGATTCGAATACTATTTGCAAGCTGTCTAAACATCAATTTACGTCTACTGAACGAGCTTCGCCTACGTCGGGCCGAAAAGCCAACTTATGATGGTAGAAGAGCTGAGCTGGTTCTACCTTTGGACCAATTACAGCTCATGCTCAGGCTACCAAAAGGATTCGGAATCGAAGAGCAGCTGATTCTATGCGAATTGTGTAAAGATGCAACGGGTATATTGAGAACAAAACTGCTTTTGCATGGTTCTTCACGGAATCGTGTGGGTAGCGCCTGAGGGAAGAAGGGGCGCGAGGTCGATCTTGCCACAGGAAAAAGAGGATGCGGGCGCGGTAGTTTTCGAAGCGGCGGAAGCCGCGGGCATCGGCCTTGATGGCTTGGATCTTGGAGTTGAAGCCCTCGGTGAGGGCATTGGTGATCGGGTGCTGGAAGTGCGTCAGAAGATTCACCAGATGGCTTTTGAGGGTGCGGGCCACGGCCATCACCTTCGGCAAACGGCTGCGCTTGACGGTGCGGTACCACTGGGAGAAGAAGCGTTCGCCGCTGGCCGTGTCCGGCTGCCTCCAGAACTCCAGCATCTGCTCCTTGTACAACCAGGCCCGGGAGGTCTTCAGGTTCATTTCCAGCAGCTCGGCGCAGCTGGCCTGATGCTTTTCCTTCACGATGCCATGCAGCCAAGGATACCGAGTCTGCTTGAGGGTCTCGTCGCCCTTTTCGGCCAGCTTGGCCGCCTCCTGCCGGCGGCTCTGGTCGACCGACTCGTTGAGGTGCTTGGAAACATGGAAAAGGTCATGTACGATCGCAGCCTGCGGAGCGGCGATCCGGGTGGCATTCGGACGCCGTTTGGCGAATTGCTGAAGAATCCCCGCGGGCACAGGTGCAATTGGGGCCTGCGAAAGAACGTCTCGACCCGTGATGGTTTTGTGCGGGGGCTGTCGTGCGGAGTCAACGAGCTCACGAATGTGCCGTACGTGGGAGTGGGCCCGTTCCAATGCACATTCCCTGCCTCCCTCCCATCTTGGACAGCCTTGCGATCAAATCAAGACTTGGACTTGAAAACGCATTGGAGAGCTTGAATCGATAGGGAGAGTTCTTCAGGGGTCGCGGTCAGGGGAGGGAGGAGGCGAATCACGTTTCCTCCGGCGGAGGGGACCAGCAGTCCGGCCTCGCGCAGGGCGGTTACGTAGGGAGACGGGTCGCTTGTGAGCTGGAGTCCCACCAGGTAGCCGTAGCCACGCACTCCGGTGATCTGGCTGGAAAAATCCGCGGCGAGTGCCTTCAAGTCGGCGATCCAGGCCACGCAATTCAGCCGCACTCGCTCCATCAGGCCTTCGCGCTCGATCACATCGAGCACCGCGAGCCCCGCGGCACAGGCGAGCGGCGTGCCGCCGAACGTAGATCCGTGCGATCCGGGTTGAAAGAGTTCGGCCGATTTCTCGCCGACCCAGATGGCGCCGATGGGGAACCCACCGCCCAGGCCCTTCGCCATGCCAATGGCGTCGGGGCGTATGCCAGCGTGCTCGAACGCAAAAAATGCGCCGGTCCTTCCGACGCCACACTGCACTTCATCCAGCATCAGGAGCAGGTTGCGCTGGTCGCAAAGCCTGCGGATTCCACGGAGGAATTCAGGAGTGCACGCATGCACGCCTCCTTCGCCCTGGATTGTCTCAAGGAATATCGCCGCAGTATGATCGCCAACGAGCGACTCAAAAGTTTCCAGCTTGTTGAGTTCACCAAAGGCGAAGCCCGGCACCAGCGGGCGGTAGCCCTTCTGGATCTTCTCCTGCGGGGTTGCACTCATCCCGCCGAAGGTGCGTCCGTGAAACGCCTGCTTCGCCGCGATGACATGAAAAATCCGGCCTTCCTCTCCTCCGGCCTTCTTCATGCCGTGCAGGCGCGCAAGCTTGAGCAGGCCTTCGTTGGCCTCCGCTCCGCTGTTGCAGAAAAAGACGCGACCGGGGCCCGCGTAGCCGATCAGCCGGCGCGCCAGCTCCGCCTGATTCGGATTCCGAAACAGATTGCTCGTGTGAATCAGTTCCGCAGCCTGGCGCTGCACGGCCGAAACCCAGTGCGGGTGACAGTGCCCGAGGGCGCTGACGGCGATGCCCGACGTGAAATCCAGATACGCGTTGCCCTGGTCATCCCAAACGCGCGCCCCGCGGCCGCGCACCAGCGTGAGCGCAGCGCGCGCATAGTTCTTGAGAACATGCGCATCATAGAGATCGGCGGTTGAGGTGCGGACAACGGTGGGTTGCATGGTGAACAAAACTGCTGGCGGGCCCTGAAGAATCAGTTTCGCCGGGAGGCGAACTCTCCTGCTATCCGTGCACGATCTCCGTTCCGATGCCCTTGTCGGTGAAAATCTCCAGCAATAGCGAATGCGCCAGCCTGCCATCGATGAAATGCACGCGCTGCACGCCTTCCTGCAGAGCCCGGATCGCACTGCCGACCTTCGGGCGCATTCCCTTGTCGACGACGCCCTTCTGCTTGAGCGCGTCAACCTGGGAGATCTTGAGGGTGGAAATCAGCGACTCCGGATCCGGCGGGGCGGAAAGCAGGCCGGGGACGTCGCTCATATAAACCAGACGCCGCGCATGCAGGGCGCTGGCCACGCGACCGGCCACGAGGTCGGCATTCACATTGTACGGCATGCCGTCATACCCCTCCGCCACCGGCGAAATCACCGGCACAAATCCATCCGCGATCTCCTTCTTGATCAGCTTGACCTTCACTTCGGTGACCTCGCCAACAAAACCGAGGTCGACCGGTCGGCCTTCGTCATCCGTCGTCAGCTTCTGGCACACCAGCACGGAATCGCCAGGAAGGCCCTTCGGTTTCCCCTTAGCCAGGGAAATGGCGTCGCAGACCTCCTTGTTGACGACTTCATCCAGTGTCTTCTTCACGATCGCCACCGTCGCGGCATCGGTCACCCGGAGTCCATTGACAAACTTCGCGGCGAGCCCCGATCCCTCCATCGCCTTGGTGATCGCCTTGCCCCCGCCGTGCACGACAACGACATTGATGCCGCAGGCCGCGAGAAAGGCGATGTCGTATGCGACACGCGTGCGTATGACCGGGTCGGGATCGTCCATGAAGCTTCCACCATACTTGACCACAAAGATGGAGCCTCGAAAATCCTGGATGTAGGGAAGGGCCTCGAGCAGCACCTCGGCCTTGGCTGTGATTTCAGAGACGTTCATTCAGAATCACGCTGGCACGACCCGCCACACGGCGGATCGCCTCAAAGCAGGTGCATGGAAAAGAGCCATCACTGAAATGCTCACGAGTCAGCGGAATGTCCTACTGACTACGGATCCGCCCCTGCGCTTTCCACAAAAAATTGCGTCGGACTGCAATATTGTTTCCGCCCACTGGAAGGTTTCTTTGTTTGCCAGTCCAAAAAATCGGCTTCACTCCCCCGCCCGAAAATCGCAGGTGTGAGAGGTGCCGAGCACATCCCTGACATTCTCATCACGAGTCGAACACCGCGCCTGGCTTGCCTCCCAGGCTGTCCTGCCCGCGGGCTTCCGAGTGGGCGCGACGCGGTTCGAATTCATGCCACAGGAGGCGCCCAAGGCGGCGCGCATGAATCTCACGCTGCTTGCGCTCGACACTCCTTCGGGTGACTTCGCCGCCGTCTTCACCCGAAACGCCTTTCCCGGCGCCCCGGTCATTGTGGGTCGCAGGCGACTGGAGGAGCGGGCGCTCGGAGCCATCCTCATCAACAACAAGATTTCCAACGTCTGCGCCCCCGGCGGCATCGAAGCCGCCGAGAAGATTTCCGCCGAGGTGGCGCGCCTGCTCGGCATTGCACCCGGTTGCGTTCTCCCCTGTTCGACGGGAGTCATTGGCTGGGGACTGCCCGTCGACGCGATGATCAGCGCGCTTCCCCGCGCGGTGGAAACACTGGCTGGCGGTTCCGCCGTGCCGCTTGCGGAGGGCATAGTCACGACCGACCTCTACCCGAAGGCGCGTCGCGCCACCCTTGGCCAGGGAAGCATCCTGGGGGTTGCCAAAGGCGCAGGCATGATCGAGCCGAATCTGGCGACCATGCTCGTTTACATCCTCACGGACCTCGCTGTGCCCCGGGAGGCGATTCGCACCATGCTCAGGCGGGTCGTGGATGAGAGCTTCAACACCATCAGTGTGGACAGCGACACCAGCACGTCCGACACCGTTGTGCTGGTCTCCTCGGGTCGTGTGCCTTGCACGGATCACGCAGCCTTCGAGATTTCGCTCAAGCGCGTATGCCAGGATCTCGCCGAGGATGTGGTTCGCAATGGCGAGGGTGTGCGTCACGTCATCCGGGTCGAAGTCCGCGGCGCTCCAACCCGCCAGCTTGCCCTTCAATTGGGCAAGGCCGTCGTCAACGCTCCACTCTTCAAGTGCGCCATTGCGGGCAACGACCCCAACGTGGGGCGCCTCATTCAGGCGATCGGCAAGTCGGTCGGCAGCCAGGGGCCACCCGTCGATCTGTCCCGCCTTTCGGCGTCCATCGGGGGGATCGAGATATTCGCCCGCGGCGCATTCCAACTGAATCCGGTCAAGGAAACAGCCTTGGTCGCCCATTTGCGCCAGGCCGAACTGTACGCGAGCGCACCCGGCAAGGAAGGCGTCTTCACGCCACCGATCGACTACCCCACCCACGAGCGTGCGGTTGAAATCTCGGTGGATCTCGGCCTAGGCGGCGCAGCGGCTACCGTCTATGGCGGCGACCTCACCCACGAGTACGTCAGCGAGAACGCCGATTACCGCAGCTGACCCACCCGGCCGTGCCCCCTGCCTGCGGCTCCGGGTTATTGGAAACTCAGATCAATCCGGCCGTCTCAGGAAATCCGAGCCAGAGGTTCATGATCTGAACCGCCTGACCGCTGGCCCCCTTGAAGAGATTGTCTTCGGCAGCTGTGAGAATCATGTTGCCCGTCCGGGGATCGTGCACGGCGGACATGTCGACCCGATTCGTGCCGACAACATGCGCCGTGTCAGGCGTCTCGCCCGATGGCAACACATGGATGAAGGGTGCCGCACCATAGGCCTTTTTCCAGGATGCGTAAACTGACTCTACCGTCGCGCCGTGCGCCGCCGGAACCGTGATGGTTGTCGCGATACCCCGCCGCATGGGAACGAGATGCGGGTTGAACTGGATGACCGCTGGTCCGCCGGTGTGAAGCGCAAGCTGCTCCTCGATCTCCGCAAGATGCCGGTGCTTGACCAGTCCGTAGGCTTTCACACTCTCGGCGCGCTCGACGTAGAGGTAGGCCTCCTCAACCTTCCGTCCGGCACCGCTCACGCCACTCATCGCATTGACGACGATGTGTTCGCGCGCGACAAGTCCGTCGCGAAGCAGTGGTGTCAGTGGAACCAACACACTCGTGGGATAACACCCCGGTGATGCCGCCAGCTTGATTTCCTGTTTCCATGCCGGTGCGGTCAGCTCCGGCAGGACAAACCGCGCCTGGGGCAGCAGTTCCGGTGCATGGTGCCTGCCGTAGTAGCGCTCATAAGTCGCCAGGTGCGCGATCCGGAAATCGGCGCTCAGATCGATGACCTTCTTGCCCGCGGGCACCAGCACCTTCGCAAAATCCGCGGCCGCGCCGTGGGGAAGCGCGAGAAAAAGCAGATCCAGCGCGCCCGCCGCCAGGGCTTCGGCGTTGGAGTCGGTGAAATGCAGGTCGCGGTCGACGCCCCGCAGCGACGGAATCACCTGCCTCAGCGGTCTGCCTGCGTGCGTGCGCGACGTGACCGTCGTGAGGCGGACATGGGGATGCCCGAGCAGAAGCCTGACCAGGAGTTCACCGGAATAACCGGACGCACCGACAACACCGACATTCATGACAAAGAGAAATCAGGATGAATTTCAAAAACGCAAGAGAACCGCCGCGGGAGGCGGACACAAAAAAAGCCGCCCCGTTGAAGCAGGCGGCCAGTTTTGAAAACCGAGGAGCTCGAATCAGCGCTTCGAGAACTGGAAGCGCTTGCGGGCGCCGGGTTGGCCGGGCTTCTTGCGTTCCTTGCCGCGCGGATCGCGGGTGATGTGACCCGCCTTTTTGAGGGCAGCGCGGTATTCCGGATTCATTTTCTGCAGAGCGCGCGCAATACCATGGGCGGTCGCACCAGCCTGGCCGGAAACTCCACCGCCGACAACATTGACGGTGACGTCGATCTTGTCGCGCAGTTCAACCGTCAGAAGCGGAGCGTAGGCCTGCTTGGAAAAGTTCTCGTGGGTGAAATAGCTGTCGAAGTCACGACCGTTGACAAGCAGCTTGCCCGAGCCCTCGAGCAGACGAACGCGGGCAGTGGCTGTCTTGCGACGGCCCGTGGCGGAAAAGACATTGGTGGCGGTTGCGCTCATAAATCAGAATCAAACGGAAATCTTGACGGGGTTCTGCGCCTCGTGCGTGTGGTTCGGGCCCGCAAACACACGCAGCTTGGTCAGCATTTTGGCAGCGATGCGGTTCTTCGGAAGCATGCCCTTGACCGCGTGCTCGATCAGGAACTCGGGATTGCGCTCGCGCTGCTGTGGAATGGAACGATAGCTCTCACCACCAACAAAGCCCGAGAAAAACATGTACTTGTTCTGCTCCTCCTTCTTGCCCGTCAGCGCGACCTTTTCCGCATTGATCACCACAACGTAGTCGCCGGTGTCGACATTGGGCGTGTAGGAAGGCTTGTTGCGACCGCGGATGATGTTGGCGGCCTTCACGGCGAGACGGCCAAGCACGACTCCCTCGGCATCGATCAGATGCCATTTTGGCTGCGGCAGGGTCTCGTTTTTGGCGAGGAACGTTTTCATGAGAAAAGGGGCCAAGAGGTACGGTTGCAGCCGTCGGTGTCAACAGCTTTTCCCCAATGTAAAAAAACCGACCTGCGCCAGCAGGTCGGTTTTGCCAAGGAAAAGGCAAAACAATGGACTCGCCTTAGAAGCCCACAGTCAGCCCGGCTGTGAACCACAAAATATTGTCGTCAAAGCCATCACGATCGTTGGAAGCATACTGTCCACCAAAGACCAGCGTGGCTTTGTCAGTCAGCTTGAACGGCAGGTTCACCCCAACCCCCCAATAGACATAGTCGTCACCAACCTCCGGCGAATCATGTCCGATTGTGGCGGTGAAATCGAGCGAGGTGCCGTAGTCGGCCAGAGGAATGCTGTACCCGACCGACCCCTGGAAAATCACCTCCTTGAGGTCAAAGTCGTAGTAGGCATAGATCCCGGGGGTGAAGCCCGCGACGGTTCCCGTTATGCCGAAATAGCCCTCGAACGAGTGCTCGATCGAAACGGATTTGTTAGCCTCGGGATAGTAGTAGTACGTGCCGCCGACATCGATCTTCCAAATGTCATTGAGAGGAATTCCGTAACCGGCGTAAAAATCGATCTCATTGTCCAAATTGTCAGTGATCGGCTGGTTCATCCAGACACCGGCATAGAGACTTTTTGAAGTAATCTCGATGGATGGTTGAATCGTGTCCCTTGTCTTTTCGATTCCCCGAAACACGTACTTGCTCGCATAGGGAAAGTCCACTGTGACGGAATACGAGAGCTTGCTCTCCTGCACAGGCGACTGCGCCTTTGCAACAGTGGTCAAGCCGCAGACGATCGCGGCAAGGATGATGGAGGTCTTATTCATGGTATTGTTCTTTGGTTTCCTGGAACCAATTGAGTCAGGATGGTCGGTAGGTCGCCCATATTGCCGGGTTGTAAAGCGTGAAGCTCCTGACAACCTGACAAGACGGGTTGCAAACCGCTGACCTGAAAATCGGTTCGAGGTTCCTTAAGCAGGACTCGGGCCAAGCCAAACAAATTCATGAAATTCTTTAAATGGGCGAGCGCCTTGTCAGGAAGTTCGGCCGTCATTCTCGGCGCCATGGGAGCGCATGCGTTGAAGGATCGGCTTGTTTCCTCAGGGCATCTGGATGCCTGGAAAACCGCCTCGCTGTATCATGTCGTGCATGCCGTGGCCATCGTCGCCGTCCTGGCAGCCGCCCAACACGCGCATTCCCTGGGAGACGAAAAACTGCTTCGTGCCTGGCGTCGCGTGGTTGTCCTCTGGCTCGCCGGCATCACACTTTTTTCCGGATCAATCTACGCCCTGAGCCTGAACTCACCGTCCTGGCTGTGGCCGCTGACCCCGATGGGCGGAATTCTTCTCATCGTCGGCTGGCTGCTCATTGCCAGGACCCGCATCCCCTCCCGCTCCTGATTCATGATTCTGCCAGAGGATCTTCAGACCGTCCTGCGAGCTGTGCGCGTCGTCGGAAGGCCACGGCTCGTCGGCGGGTGCGTGCGCGACTGGCTTCTCGGCCTCGCCTGCAAGGACTTCGATGTCGAGGTGAGCGGTGTCAGTTTTGACCAGTTGCACCGAGTCCTCGCCCCATTCGGCTCGACAGACGTCGTCGGCCGCAGCTTCGGTGTCATCAAACTTCGCACAGCATCCGGTGCGGACTATGACTTCAGTCTTCCGCGGCGCGAATCCAAGACCGGAGCCGGGCACCGCGGCTTCGCCGTCGAGCCCGATCCGAACCTGAGCGACGCCGACGCCGCCGCACGGCGCGACTTCACGCTAAATGCCATCGCCTGGGACCCGTTCGAGGAAAAGCTGATCGACCCACTGGGCGGCGAGACCGACCTCAGGGCGGGCCGGCTGCGCCATGCCAGCGCGGCCTTCGTCGAGGATCCGCTGCGCGTCCTGCGCGCCATGCAACTGGCGGCGCGTTTCCAATTCACCCTCGCACCCAAAACCGCCGCGTTGTGCGCGTCCATCGTTGCGAGCTATCCGGAACTTCCGGTCGAGCGCGTATGGGGGGAATGGGACAAGTGGGCCACCCAGTCCACCAAGCCGTCGCTGGGCCTCAACGTCCTCGTCGAGACGGGCTGGATCGTTCATTTCCCGGAAATCGCCGCCCTGCAGAACTGTCCGCAGGAACCCGAGTGGCATCCGGAGGGCGACGCCTTCGTTCACACCCAGCACTGTTGCGACGCCCTTTGCCGGATGGACTCCTGGAAGGCATCTCCGCCAGACCGGCGTCGCATCCTGCTGCTTGCGGTGCTGGCTCACGATTTTGGAAAGCCCGGCACAACCGTTAGGGAGCTGAAGCGCAATGTCATGCGCTGGACGAGCCCGGGGCACGAAGCGGCCGGTGAACCGCTCGCAGTCTCCTTTCTCCAGCGAATCGGCGCACCATCTCTGATTGTCGGGCACGTCGTGCCGCTCGTCGTCAATCATATGGTCCATCATCGTGGACCGAAAAGCGTGTTCGGAGACACCCAGGTTCGGCGGCTGGCCCAGCGAATCACGCCCGCCACCATCGACGATCTGGCTCTTGTGATGCTGGCCGATTCGTTCGGGCGTCCTCCCTTGTACTCACCCGAGACAATCAATCTGATCGAAAAACTGAAATCGAAATCGCGGGCACTGGAAATCGCCTCGCAGGCGCCAAGACCAATCCTTCTCGGCCGCCACCTGATCGAACTGGGAGAGAAGCCGGGGCCTGCATTCCGAAAAACTCTGGATGCCGCCTTCGAGGCACAACTGGATGGAGTTTTTACGCATGAGGCAGGAGCCATGGCCTGGGCCAGAAACCATTTGCGACCGCGCCGGTCCACGGATTAACTGCTCCAAGCAGAAAGGCTTCCCCCTCTTCAAACGCCATGTCCAATCAACTCGAACAACTCAAAAAAATCACGACCGTCGTCGCCGATACGGGCGATTTCGGAGCCATCAAGCGTTTCTCTCCGCAGGATGCGACAACCAACCCGTCGCTCATCCTCAAGGCCGCCGGCATGCCGGAGTACAGCCACCTGGTCGACAAGGCCGTCAAGGACTCCCCGTCCAGCGCAAGCCTCGGATCGATCATCGACCGTCTGCTCGTGCTTTTCGGATTGGAGATTCTGAAGATTGTTCCCGGCCGCGTTTCGACCGAGGTGGACGCACGCCTTTCTTTCGATCGTGATGGATCGATTGAAAAGGCCCGCGAGATCATCGCCCTCTACAAGGCCGCCGGCATGCCGCGCGAACGCGTCCTCATCAAAGTCGCCTCAACCTGGGAAGGCATCAAGGCTGCCGAGATACTGGAAAAGGAGGGCATTCGCTGCAACATGACGCTGCTGTTTTGCTTCGCGCAGGCGGTCGCCAGCGCGGAGGCCAGGGTGCAGCTCATTTCTCCCTTCGTCGGCCGAATCCTGGACTGGTACAAGAAGAACACAGGAAAGGAATACGCTCCCGCTGACGATCCTGGAGTGCACTCCGTCACGGCGATTTATTCCTACTACAAAAAATTCGGCTACAAGACCGAGATCATGGGAGCGTCCTTCCGCAGCAAGGGTCAGATCCTGGAACTCGCCGGCTGCGACTTGCTCACGATCGCCCCGAATCTCATGGCGGAGCTCGAAGCGAGCTCGGAGCCCATCGCGCACAAGCTCTCCGTCGCCAACGCAGCCAAGGATCCGCAGCCAAAGGTGTCCTTCGATGAAAAGTCGTTCCGCTTCGCGCTCAACGAGGATGCCATGGCCACGGAAAAAACCGCTGAGGGCATACGCGTTTTCTCTGCAGACATCCGGAAGCTTGAGCACTTGATCACGCAGAAGCGCGGACGGTAGTCGGTCAAGCCACACCCCGAAACGGACAACAAGGATGGCACTGCACCACCCTTGTTTCAGGCCCGACTCAAATGGCCGCTCGTAACCGCAAACGCGTTTGCCCCGACCCTCAGCGCACCGTCACGCAGAATCCGCGCGCGGAGTCCGCCGCGACCCTTGAGCCACTGCTCCGCGCCCGGACACGCGGCCTGATCCATCCAGTAACAGGGTGCGGATTCGCACATCCCCTCAAATTCAACGGCACCCAGATTGAAGCGCACACCCACATGGGCCATGAGATCGAGCCCCTCCACCATCACGTTTCGCCGGAAGGCGCCAGGTTTCAAATCTGGAAGTGAAAAGCGACGCTTCAATTCAACATAGACCTGATGATCGAAGAATGTGATCTGACCCCGGTAGTCGGGTTTGTAGTCGAAGAACCGGTCGCCCTCGATGCCCCGGCCCGCGCGACACATGACCTCCGAAACCTCCTGGGTCGGATTCAATCCCGCCGGCTGACCGTGGTGACCAAAAAAATTGTGCCCGGGAGAAATGAACAGATGGCGGACAACGACCTGCATGCCGCCAGCCAGATATCAAGCCGTCGCAATGGCAAAATCCATTTTCAACACGCCACCCGGATCGTCCCCCTTGGAGGGGCACGCTCCGTCGTGACAGGCTCGATTCCATGATCCGCGCATTCCAGTGGGATCTTGCCCGACAGGTTGAACGCCTCGACTGGCTGCACGCGCAACTGCCCCGTTACTCCGATTGGGGTTATCAGGAACTCTACCTCCACCTCGAGGACGCCGTGGAATACCCATCGCTGCCTTCGGTTGCGCGCGCCGACGCGTACAGGCATCGCGACCTCGCACGATTGACCGAGCGCGCCGACAAGGTCGGCATCAAGGTCGTTCCCATAGTCAATCTGCTGGGTCACACCCAGTACCTCATCAAAACTCCGGAACTGCGCGAACTGAACGAACTGCGCCACCCTGACGGTTCTCCGCTCGAACGCGGCCAGGTCTGCCCCGTTCTGCCACGAACACTGGAAATTGCGGAAAAGCTCTTCGACGATGTTCGCGTTTTCTGCAGCGCCGGAAAGATCCATGTAGGTCTCGACGAGTCCTTCCACCTCGGACACCACCCCGAAAGCAGGCGTGAAATCGCGGCCATCGGTCTCGCCGCGCATTTCGCGCGCTATGCGACGCGACTGCATGAACGAATCTCCGCGCGGGGAATGAAGATGGGGATGTGGGCCGACATGCTTGCGCTTATCCCCGAAGCCATCCCGCTTCTCCCCGCAGGCATCGCCGCCTACGATTGGTACTATTACCCGTTTCAATCCCGGCCGCGCCTGGAGCTCTTCAACTTCCGTGAATACGACCTCGCACCGTCGCTGCGCGCCCGCGGAATCGAATACTGGGGCTGCCCGACGAACGGAGCGTTTCGCTTCGAACCACTGCCGGTTTTTTCGGATCGCCTTCAGAACCTTCGCGCCTGGTGGAAGCGCTGTCACCAGGTCCAGGCTGCCGGCTTCCTTGTCACGTCCTGGGAGTCTTATCGACTCGCCATCGAAATCACAACGCTGGTCGACGCCGCCGCTGCCACACTGTGGCGGGAACCGTCAATCGACGACGGCACTGGCATGCTCGCCAACGGCTTCCGCCTGGCCCAACCTGGTGCGAACATGCGACAGTGTCAGACCTGGGCACGCAGCGCGCTGTCCTGCGACGCCCATGCCTTCAGCGGCTACGCGCGCTGGGAAATCAACGAGCGCTGGAACGGCATCAGCACGCACAGCCCCTTCGCCCGCAGCACCGCCGAACTTCGGTTCTTTGCGCGCATGCAGCGGCGCGACATCCTGCCCGAGCCCTTTCGGCAGAGCATCGCATTTCGACGCTATCTGGCGGAGCGCGACCGGTTCGTTCAAGACGCCGCGCGCGGAGTCTGGCGTCTGCGACGGCTTCACATGAAAAGCCGCCACGGGGAATTCATCGCTGTTGTTCGAAGCCTTCGTCACGAAGCTTCTGAATTTCGTGCGGCATTGAAACACGGAAGATCCGCCGCTGTCGCCATGTGGAATCGGTCCCGGGACCCACGCGTGCGCGGGCAAAACCTGGGCATTCTCGAAAACGACCGCCTGCGTCTGAATACCTGGATCGCCTGGCTGAAGTGCGTTGGCAAGGATTACAGCATGGCAAACGGCGAAACCGTCGTCGCCGGATTCTGGCAGCTTCAGTTTCTCGTCCATTCCTTCGCACCCGCCCTTCAGAAGGTGATTGTAGAAGAGCAGACCGGCGACGGCGCCTGGAAACAAATCGGCGCGCGCTTCACGATAGAATTCCGCGCCGAAGCCGCCCGCCCCCGCTCGCGCATCCGGCGGGAATTTGCCGTTCCGGTTGAGAATCCTGAGGCAAAGTTCCGCATCGCCGTCCGTGGCCTTGGACAGATTGCCATCTCCGGAGTCGAACTGACCAACGGTGTCCATCACCGCCGGGCGATCGGCGTTCTCCCGACCCGGCGGAAGATCATCGGCAAGCCTGCGCCCCGGCGGGGTTTTCCGAAAATCGACTGGGACACCAATGTGGACGCGTGGACGATCCAGTTCGCCCACCGATGACCGATGCCTGGCTTCTTTTTTCAGGCTTCAAGTCCCGACTCAATGACTCGTCTTCTTTCTTTCCACGCAACTCCACGCGCTTAAACCCTCAATTCCATGCGAATCATCCGCCACCTCACGGCCACTGGACCAGCCTATGCAGCGTTGCAGCCCGATGGGTCCGCCCGCGCGATCCTCGGTGATCCTTTGACAGGGAAACACCAGGTGACGCCATCCGTCGTTCAGCAGGGAAAGCGCCTCGTCCCCATCGCGCCGGTCAACATCATCGGCATAGGCCTCAACTACCGGAAACACGCGGAAGAGGGCGGCAAGGGAGTGCCTGCGCGTCCCATGTGGTTCATGAAGACGATCTCGGCTGTGCAGAATCCCGGCGACCCGATCGTCCTTCCGCGAACCTGCCCCAGTGAAAAGGTCGACTATGAAGGCGAACTCGCCATCGTCATCGGACGAAGCGCACGCAATGTTTCGCGCGAAGCCGCGCTTGATCACGTGCTCGGCTATACGATCGCCAACGACGTCTCCGCGCGCGATTGGCAGTTTGAACTCGGCGGCGGACAATTCTGCCACGGGAAAAGCTTCGACACTTTCTGTCCGCTGGGACCCGTGCTGGTGACGACCGACGAAGTGCCCAACGCGAACGCACTCCGCCTGATCACGCGTGTGAACGGAGAGGTGCGGCAGGATTGGACCACCGCCGACATGGTTTTCGACGTCGCCAGCATCGTCAGTTTCCTCAGCGGCAGCCGCACGCTTCCACCGGGCACGGTGATCCTGACGGGAACCCCGCACGGCGTAGGTTTCGCAAGAAAACCGCCCGCCTGGCTCAAGCCGGGCGACACTGTTGAAGTCGAGATCGAGCACCTCGGCACACTCTCAAACCCGGTCGCATCGGAATAGCGCCAAGATCGCCGGTTCACCTGCCAAGCTGGTGCCCGGGACAGGACTTGAACCTGCACACCTTTCGGTAACGGCTTCTAAGACCGTCGTGTCTGCCATTCCACCACCCGGGCGGGTGGTGCGCAAATTGAAGACTGCCGGGGCACAGGGCGAGCCAGATTCGCAAAAACAGCGTGAGCGAAGGGAACATCAATACTGCCGCAACTGTGCGCCGTGGTTGGGCAACGCCTTCTCCGGCGCGGACGGCAACGAGCCACCCTGCCGCTCCCGCCGCCCCAAGTCTCCACGCGTCCGGCAATCGCTAAACTCCCGGACAGCAGAGAAAGCCGCCGTCGATGGGAAGCGTCACACCGGTGACGAATTCGGCCTTATCGTCGTCCAGGAGCCAAAGAACGCCGCCGAGTAAATCCTTTGCCTCACCAAACCGTTTGTTTGGCGTATGGTTCATGACGTTGCGTCCCCGGGCGGAAAGGGATCCGTCCGGATTCTGCAGGATCTTGCGGCTGCGATCATTGACATAGAAGCCCGGTGCAACGCCGTTCACGCGGATGTGGGAGGGAGCGAGGTAGGCGGCGAGCCACGCGGTGAAGTTCACGATGCCTGCCTTGGCTGTCGCGTAGGCGGCAACGCGCGTAATGGGCCGGAAACTGGTCATGGAGGCGAAATTGAGAATCGAACCGCGACCCAGCGCGGCCATCTCGCGCCCGAAGATCTGCGACGGCACCATCGTCCCCAGAGTGTTGATGCGAATGACATCCTCGAACACAGCTGGATCCAGATTGAAGAACCCTCGCAGTTCCGGAGTGCGGTCCGCGGCTAGTTCCGCCGGAGTGAATTCGGTGGTGGACGTTATGGCCGCCGCCTGGTTGCCACCGGCACCATTGAGAAGGAACCAAGGGCATCCCAGTTTTCGCAACACGGTTTCCCGCGCCCGCTCCACATGGTCAGGTCGAGTGACATCACAGGCGATCGGCAGCGCGGTGCCTCCGGCAGCGTGGATTCTCTCCGCAACGGCCTCAAGTGGCGCCAGTGTCCGTCCGAGCAGCGCGAGCTTCGCCCCCTCCTGTGCCAGACGGAGTGCGATGACGGAGCAGAGGGTGCCGCCAGCGCCGGTAATGACCGCGGTTTTCCCCGCGAAAAAAGAAGTCGAGTCGCTCATGATCGTAAATCGGGCAGAGGAAGACGCAGCCAATGGCGCGCATTGTCGTAGGCAATGCGCCGGACGCAGTCGGAGAGAAGTGCAAAGTCATCCGGGAGCCGGCCGGCGGCCGCCTGTTCGCCAAGGTAGTCGCAGAGGATGCGCCGAAAATACTCGTGGCGCGTCATGGACACCAAGCTGCGGGAGTCGGTCGTCATGCCGATGAACGAGGAGAGAAACCCATAGTGGCTAATTGCATCGAGGTGGTGCCTGATTCCCAGCACGTGATCATTGAACCACCAAGCGGGACCACACTGCACCTTTCCCGCCACGCCTTCCTCCGTGAACGAGCCGGTCAGCGCCGCGAGGGGCGCGTAGTCTCCCGGATGCAGGGAATAGATCACCGTGCGGGGCAGGACGCCCTCGCGCTCAAGATCGTCAAAAAAGCGACAGAGCGCGCCAATGTTGGCTGGCTGTCCAATCGTGGCATACCCACCGGCGGGACCCACCCGCTCGCGCAGCCGGGAGCTCGTGTCCCGCTGGGCCCCGAGATGGAGCTGCATCGCCCAGCCCCGCCGGCCATAGGAGGTGCCAAGGTGCGCAAGCAGGTGGGACCGCAAAGCCCGCACCTCGCCCGGCTCAAGCGCCCTCCCTTCGAGTCGGCGGCGAAAGGCCCGGTCGGCCTCGGATGCAGGGGTGGTCGCATAATCGAACATATCGAGTGCGTGGTCGGACAGCACGCATCCGTGGACAGCGAAGTCTTCGAGACGGACCTCGATTGCCGCCAGAAAATCATCGAGTCCATTGATGGAAACCCGGGTGCGCTCGCCCAGTGCCTGCACCCACGAGGGAAAATCCCGGCTTTGAACCGCGAGCGCATCATCGGCACGGATCGAAGGTAGAACCCGAGTGGCATTCAGCTTACCGGCCAGATGCCGGTGATCGGCCAAATCATCCAGCAACCGATCCGAGGTGCAGACGCAGGCGACCGGGGCCAATGCGAGCAGCGCACGCGCCGAGTGGGAAGGCCGGGTGAGCAAGTCGAGAGTTCGGTTCCAAACGACTTCGGCCGAGGAGGTATCGAGAGCCTGCGTGATCCCAAAAGTGTGGCGCAGCTCCAGGTCACTCCATTGGTGAAGCGGGTTGCCAAGGAGCCGTGGCAAGGATGCAGCCCAGGCGAGGAACTTCTCGTAGTCGGACGACGAACCCGTGATCAGCGATTCGGGCACGCCCAGATGACGCAGGGCGCGGTGCTTGTAGGGGTCCGGCGCAATCCACAACTCAGTCAAATTCGCAAACACCCGGTCCGCGGCCAGGTCGCGTGCACTCAGGTGGGAATGAAAGTCGATGATGGGCAGCATCGCCGCCTGTTCGTGGTAGAGCCGCCGACCAAGGGGCGTCTGCAGGAGAAAATGTTCGTTCCAGGCGCTGTTCATGAGGAAGGGGCGGACGTAGGGAGTCGTTCGACGCGTCCCAGGACGAAGAGGAGTGCGGCGCAGGCGACCAGTGCCGTGGTGCCGACCACCCAGAAGACAGGACCGTATCCGGCGCTTCCTACAATCTGCCCGATGAGATAGGTAAATGCCGCGCCGCTCAGGCTGGCGGCGGTTCCGGTCGCACCAACCGCAGAGGCCATGTTGTCGGACGGGAAGATGTCCGCATGCAAAGCGAGGATGTTGGCGCTCCAGCAGCCAAAACCGAATGTGGCAATGCAAACCCACATGATGGCCACTGCAGCGTTTTCCGCTCCGGCGACCTTCACGCCGCCGACCATGAGCAGCGCTCCGAACACCATGATACTCTTGCGCGCAAACGTCGCGTTGTGCCCCCGGGAGAGGAGGCGATCGGAGACCGCACCGCCGAGCATCTTCCCCAAATCAACCGTGACATAGGGGATCCAGGCGTAGAGTCCGATGTCTTTGAGCGAGAATCCCCGGGCCTCGCTCAGATAGTCGGGCAGCCAGAACACGTAAAACCACCAGACCGGCGTGGCGAGCAACCGGGTCAGCATCAGACCCCAAAGTGCCCGCGTGCGAAGCAGACGCGCCAGCGCGCTCCCGAGAGGTGTGTGACCGCCCAAGGCACCTGATTCCACCGCAACCCTGACCCGGTCCTCCTTCCCCAGCCAGCGATGACGGTCCGGCGTCTCATAAATCGTCAGCCAGCCGACAACCCAGATGAAGCCGAGCACGCCGGTGACCAAGAAGGCCACCCGCCAGTTGAACTGCAGCGCCAGCAACGCCACGAGTGGCGGCGCCAGAATGGCACCAACCGCCGACCCTCCGTCAAAAACGGCCATGGCAAACGCCCGCCGCTTTTGCGGGAGCCACTGCGCAATCGCCTTGGTGCCGGCCGGCCAGTTGCCCGCTTCAGCCAGACCGAGCAGGAGGCGAAAGGCAACGAGCGTGAGCACGCCGGCGGTGAACGCGTGCAGCACCGCAGCCACTGACCAAACTGCGGCGAACACCGCGAAACCAATCCGGGTGCCAACACGGTCAATCCATACCCCCGCGGCCAGCTGGCCCACGGTGTAGGCAAGCAGAAACACCGTTGTGACAAGGCCGTAGTCGGCCGCTGACAATCCTAGTTCGGTCCGGAGTGTCGGCATAAGGACCGACAGGGACTGCCGGTCGACGTAGTTGATCACCGTCGACAAAAAGAGCAGGAGCAGCAGCAACCACCGTAGTCGTTCGGGGCGCATCAAAAGTACCCGCCCTTGTCGGTGATCTGGCGCACACTCCTGCCCTCCGCCACCCAGGAAAAGATCTTCTTCTCGTTGCTTCGGATCTCTTCAGCCCGGACCAGAATCTCGAAGGCAAGGTCCCGCGGCACCACAACAACACCATCGATGTCACCGAGAATCACATCACCCGGCTTGATCACCACGCCGCGGATGAGGATGGGAACTTGGTAGTGAGTGATAAGGCAGCGTCCGAGACTCCCGTTCGGAATGCGATACCTGTAGAAAACGGGAAAGTCCTTCTCCAGGATCTGATGGGTGTCACGAATGCCTCCATCAATCAGCGCGCCGCGGATGCCTTTGGCTGCAGCCGTGGCGGTCATCACTCCACCCCACAAGGTTGCCTTTTCGTCGTTGCTCGTGTCCCAGACCACAAAGGAGTCGGCTCGCATGTCCTCGAGCATCCGGGTGCGGTAGGTCATCTCGCCAGTGACCTTCACGCTTGGAGCGCTCTTTACGGTGAAGGCAATGCCGGCGACGGTCCGTTCCGGCCGCAGGGGAATGAGTTGCCCGATCGCCTGGTCGAGAAGGGCATGCTCGCGCAGGACGTCGCTGATGGCACCGGTGTAAAGCTGTTCATAGCGTGCCAGCAGTTCAGCCTCCGGGATGGGAAACGGGCGCGTGGAGATCGCCTCCCGGGTGGCGATCAGCCGCTCCAGCTTCATCATCTTCGCCTCTTTCTGGAGGAGGCCTTCATCTTCGGTTGAGGTGTTCATGTCGGATTTGGTCACGGGATTTCAGCTGTAGGGAATGTGGAAGGAGTCGAGAATGCCCTTCATGTAGCCGAGGGCGAAGAGACGGCCCAGGTGCGCATATCCATGCGGTAACCCGGCCTCTCCCGCGAGCGAGGGCACATGGTCTACCCGGATGGGGCCGCGAAAGCCGATCTCGTGGTAGTGACGCAGCAGGGCCGGCATGTCCGTGGGCCCGGCATCATGAAAGGTCTCGGTGAAATCCGTTGCCGTTCCTTCGACATCACGAAAGTGTAGAAACGCCAGTCGTGGAGCCCAGCGCCGCGCCGTCGCGGCAAGGTCGGCACCCATCAGGCGAAAGTTCGCCTGGCAAAAGGTCACAGCATGGCTGGGGGAACTGCTCAATGCCAGTGCCCGATCAAAATCCGCCACGGTGCTGAAGATGCGGGCCACGCCTCGCAGCGGTGACAATGGAGGATCGTCCGGATGCAGGCCGAGCCGCACGCCGGCTCGTTCCGCGGCGGGCAGCACGGCATTCAAGAAGACGATGTAGTTTGTCCACAGTTGCTCCGTTGATATGCGATCGGCCTCCTCCACGGGTTGCGATGGGAGGGCGGACAGTTGAAAACGGTTGGTGAGGGCGCCGCCCCGGATTGGCACCTGGGTGTGCGTGCGGCACCACCCGATGCTTGCCATGAAATTATAGCAGAGCAGGGGAATGCCGAGTTCCCCCAGATGATGCAGCATCCGCTGGTACCGTTCAAGGTCCTCGTCCCGACCCGGCCGTCCGAGCTTGATGCGTTGCATGTCAAACTCGTCCCCCTCGAGTCCGCAGACAGTGATCCCTGCATCGGCAAAATTTCGCTGAATCTTTCGCAGCGTGTCGATTTCGTAAGGAGGAGGCAGATCGGTGTCCCGGGGATGGCATCGCACGATGGCATGCGACACCCCGGCCTGAAGGGCGTAGTCCCACGACCGGTCGCGTCGGGCAGGCAGGAAATCGGCCAGGATCATGGGTGGCAGAGGCAGCCGAGGTCGATCGCCCTCAACGTGGAAGGGGTTGCACCGGGACGAGCGATCGCTCAGCCAGCAGCAGCGGCGAGTCATAGACTGGCACGTTGCGGAGATGAATTCCCGTCGCGTCCACGGTCCACTGGTTTTTCGCGAGCGCGTAGACGGTGCTGGTGCGAAGGTCCACCAACACTGGCTCAGTGAAATGCCCGGACGGCAGGCTAAGCTGCATCTGATCCACCCCATTGCCATCTGCCGGAGGGGCATCGTTGAACCAGAACGCCGCCACCTGGTCTCCCGATTTCTTGTCGCGGTAGCCGGTCAGACTGATGCCACGGAGTGCCGACGCCGTGTACGGATAGGCAGAGATCCTCTCCACGGTGGAATCGAATATTGTGAATACACCCTGAACCGCGCTGTAGGCTGGCTTCACATGGTCGACCGTTTGATCCAGCCGCGTGGCGAGCAGACCCTTGTGGTTCATGCGAAGCACACCGTCGGCCCCGCCTTGGTTGCTCTCCTGCGTGTAGTGCATGTCACACAGCGTGAAAAGATTCATGGGAACATCGCGGGCGCGATATGCGAGCAGCCGGCGCAGGTCCCACTTGGCCTGGGTGGTTTCGGTGAAGGAAATCTGACGCAGGGCGAAGTTGTCCTGGTAGCGGGAAGGAGCTCCGGTCTCACCCTGACGCAGTTCGATCGGGCGTCCGTATTTGACGACCACGGCATGAAGTTGGTCGAGTGTTCTCATGTCATCTGGATTGCGCGGGTAGCCGTGAAATGTGATGGCATCAACCAGCCCCAGCCTACCCTTGGCCTTCATGCCCGCCAGAAATTGGTCCGCATAGGTGGTGACGTGGGCCAGTGCGAGAGCCCAAATCTTTCCGGAAGGCTGCAACTGGCGGACGATCGTAGCGGTGCGGATATAGAGGTCGACGTAGGCTTCCGCGGTCGCTGTGCCTTTGCTGTTGAGGTCCGGTTCATTCCACACCTCCCACTGGTCCACCCGGTCCCGATAGCGGAGCACCAAGACGCGCACCCAGGCGTCCCAAGCGGCCAGTGCCTCAGGAGAAGACGGAAACCCGCCGCCCAGTCCAGTGTCACCTCCGCCCGGATAAACCGGATTGCCGTAGCTGAACTCCAGCCACGGTTTCACCCCCTGCGCGGTGGCGTCATCGACGATCGCATCGAGCCATGCCCAGGAGTAGACACCCTTGGCCTTCTCGCACTTGGCCCAGCCAGCCTGCAGGCGAACGCCCTTCGCTCCAAGTGGCCCGAGAAAACGCTTGAAGTTGTCATAGACGGTGAAGTCGCGATCCATGGTCTCTGCACCGATCGACCACGGAGAATCATGGATTGCGGCAGCCGAACGAGGGGCAATCTTTCCCAGGACGGAGAGGGAGATGCCAGTCGTCGGAAGGACTTCCTGGGCGGAAAGCACGATCGCCCCGGCGGCGATAGCTCCGGTCGCGAGGAGGAGACGGATTGAAGGTATGCTCATAAAATCAAGGCGGGGACGCATCGAGCTGGCGGAGACGTTGGAAGATGCCGGGCCAGTTGGCCTTGCGGTCTCCGACATACCAGCCCTCCCACGGACCCGTGGCGAGCGGGGCCCGCACGGCGAGGGAACTTTCGAGATGGCGAATCGCGCCGGGCACGTCGTTGCGACGCAGCGCGGCCGACATGCGGTAAAGCTCCGCGAGATAGGCGGCCTGCGTGAGGTAGTAGTCGCGCGTCCAGCCGCGCCAGCGAGCCGACAGGACGGAGAGATCACCCGCCTGTCCGACGGCGTCGAGCGCCCTGGCGGCCGCCTCCAGCTGTTCCGCCGGAACAAGGCGCTCCATCGCCTGCAGCGCGGCCTCCCGGCTCGATGCGCGCAGGAAACTCTCCGCAATCTCCACGCAATCGCCGTCCTGGATCCACACCCCATCGGCCCGTTTCGGCAGCGCGGCGTGGAATGCGTTCATGAACGGCAGGGTTGCGGCGGGGGCGAACTCCACCAGCGTTTCGGCGAGCGGCCGTTCCGTGCTATGCAGGGCCGCACGGATGAAAACGTGAGCGCCGAGCGCGTGCTCGCGAATGTTCGAGACATTCACGATCGCATAGGCGGTGTCGCCACGCTCTTCGAGCTGCCGAAGCGTGCGCACGATGCGCGACGGCGCGACGCCTTGCACAAGATGCGGGCCTTGCCGCCAAAACGCCACGTGGTAATATACTCCGTAAGTGTAATCGGGCAGCCTCGGGGCGGTCTCGAAATCACGCTGCAACTCCTGAGTGGGGCCATGATCGGCGAACACGACGGTCAGGCCGTCCGGAAAACGGAGCGCCCCGCTCGCCATGAGCTCGGCACCCTCCAGGAACAAGGTTGCCGTCATCGGAGGCCGGTCCCGCGGATCGACCTCGCGGACAATCGCCGCCTGGTCGGCCATGGCACGCGAGATAAATTCACCACCGGTCTCGGGCCGGATGTTCTTGTCGTCGATCCAGATCGGCCGGTCTCCGCGGCCGCGCATGCCGAGCTGCCAGATGACGCGATCGCCGGCAATCTCGCGCCAGCGTTTCGCGTGCGCGCGCCAGACTGTGCGCACCGCCTCTGGATCCGTCGAGTAACTGAATTTCTTTTCCTGCCCCCGCTCGCGCCAGAAATTCTCGAACCCAAAGTGGCTTACGCCCATTGGCTCGACGTGATGCTGCGACACATAAAGCCCGCGGTCAGCCGCGCGCCGTACCAGTTCAGCCTCCGGAGGGTTGAGGATGTTGACGAACGAGGCCGGGATGATGAGGTTGCCACCCAGGCGCAGCAGACATTCGAAAATCCGGTCGGCGATCGCATAGTCGATCACCCGCGAATAGAACGGATAGTCGATGTGCCGCGGTCCGCCGCTGGTGCCGAACTCGGTCAGGAGGTCCTCGTCGTTGATGAACCAGCCCCGGTACCGGAACTTCGCGGCCGGGGACATCCAGGTCTGCGCCGCCAGTGCGATCCGTTCCCGCCCCTCTGAAGGCATGCCTTTCCAAAACCACAAGGGATCCACACCAAGGGCGCGTTCGCTGAAGGCATAGATGCCGTGCACGGCCCCGAGTAGGTCTCCTCCCGAAATGACCACGCGTTCGGGTGAAATCTCGATGTGCCAGGCCTCGGCGCCTCCGAGGCGGGGATCGACACTCACGACCACGTCGGCCTGCGCGGCAGGCGTCCGCACGCCGCGGGTGCCGAGCACGCGTTCCAGATCAGCGGCGAGATCGACCAAGGCGAGGTCGATCGCCGCCCCCTCCGTGGTCGTCGCGAGGCGCACGACACCGGCACGCTCGAAACGTGCCGCAGAAGCCGACGCTGCAAGGCCCTCCATAGCGGCCAGCGCGATCCAGACAGGTGCCAACAGACAATGCAGGAAGAAACGAAGCCTCATCGCATGGAACATGGGCCACAATCAGAATGAGAACTTTGCGGAAAGCGTAATCTTCCGGCCTTCGGCGATGGACCATACCGGAATGGTGCCGTCGGGATTGGCCACCGCCGGAACCAGCTGGTCATGGGTGAACAGATTTCGCACATTGAGCTGGAGCTTGAGCGGAACGCGGTTCCGGAAGATCCTGGTGCCATAAGACAACCACGCATCGTAGCGCGTTTCCGTGGGGCCGAAATAGGGATGGTGCACATCGGATATGCGAAGATCGCTGAGCTCGGGGATGCCGTCCGACGGGCTCATGTCGGATTCGAACGTGGCCACGGGAAATCCGATGGCGGCCCTGTCCTGCCAGCGAACGCCAGCACCGACGCCCCACCCCTTCAAGCGCCCGGTTTGAAACTGGTAGTTCCCGACAAAATTCACGCGCCACTCACGCAGCTCCTGCACCGGTGCTCCGTCCCCGGAGGCGGCGACATTGTAGCGATTGAGCGCATTGATCAGAAAATTGTTGCCCAGCAGATTGATGTCGTTCGAGCCCTCCTTGCCAAGAGCGCCGGCATTGAGCGGGATCTGGCGAGCCCAAGGCTTCAACCATTCTGCGGCCAGCGAATCGCCCGTGGAAGTCGGCGTATCGAACAGGAGACGACGGACCGCCCGGCCGGTATTGCTGCGGACGGATTGCTGCTGGGCGACATTGAGAACGAAGGAGAGGCCGCGGGTGGGCCGGAAGGAGAGTTCGATCTCCTTGCCCTCGGTGACGAAGTCACTGGTGTCACGCACCCCGGGATTCGTCGATGAGATGAATCCGCTGGGTTGAACCTGAACGGAGAAGGTGCGGAGCAATTCATCCGGAGGCGGGACATAGCCGCTGGGAAAACCATTGCCGCCATTGGAAACCAGTCCGGACCGTACCATGTTGAAGACGGTGTTGTGGAGGCTCACGATCGTGGCAGGAATGGCGCTGACCACGGTGTTGAAGCTGCCGGTCTGGGTGGTCTTGAACGAGTTGATACGCAGGGCAATGCGACCGTCGAAGGCTTCGAGATAGATCCCGCCCTCCTCCGTCAACCCGCGCGGGGGAGGAATCTCGTTGCGGAAGGCATCGAAGGTGCGCGTCTCAGGAGGACTGAAGTTCTCGGACTCTCCGTAGTAGAGGTTGAGGGCCGAAAGGACTGGTATGCGCCGTATCCAGCGCTCGGGCGTCTTTCCAACCGCGCTCCAGGCAAAGAGCGTCTGCTGAAATTTCTGGGGAACCAAGTCCGGGTTCTTCAATGAATAATTGGGGCTGTCAACCAGCACATAGCCTTCGCCACCCGGGGCAAACGGCGCATTGGCGCCGAGAATCGAGGACTTCTCCTTGCGCCAGCCCGCCGTTCCCACGACGAGCTCACCGAGCAGGTAGCTCTGCATTGAGATCGCCTGCGAATCAAGCGTGCGTTGGTTGAGGTTGGCATAGCCGGCTGTGTTCGTGACCTCGCGGTTTTCACGCAGGATGGTCAGCGGGCCATGGGTCGGCTGGTATTGGGCCTGGCCAGCCACCGCCGCCGAGGGCGCGGGAACACGCTGGATGATGACGTTCTGACTGGTCAGAGTGTCCTGGAAATTCAGCAGGTTCTTCTGGAGACCGGACAGCCCGGCTCCGCTTGGACTGCTGGCACCGGCAAGCGACGGACCAAGGTAAACCCAGGTGACGATCTGTTTGCTCTGGCCGGCGCCGCGCGACTGGTTGTTGCCATTGGTCCAGAAGTCCGGCGTGTAGTGGGTGGATCCCCCACCGCGATTTTCGGTAGTCAGTGTCTCCTTCTGCACCAGACTCGAGACAATGTGCCGGCCGAGCAGCCAGCCGAGCCAACGACGTTGCCGCCCCCTGAGATCGATCTCGAAAAAGGCCTTGGCGCGAGTCGTTTCAGCCTCGACATCATTGTAGGTCGCGCGGCCGGCAGTCGAGACGAAGGGCCGACCGTAATTGGGGTTGGCCTCCCCCGTCCACATACGCGTGTTGACGTCGATAGAAATGTAGGGCGCCGACTGCGGCATCAGGCTCTGCAGACCTTCATCCCAAGCCTGACGACTGAATGCGACCTCGAAACCAGCCTTGCGATCCCATACCAGTTGTTCCAGCGAAAGATCGAGCGCCTTGAGATTGGCGAGTCCTTCGGAATTGGGACCAATCAAGGTGTTGTTGAAAAAATCGAAGATAGTCGGGTCTCTCAGGTTCTCTGACGTGTAGAACGCTCCGTCCGGGAGGCCGTAGTCGGATCGGAGACGGCTCATCTCCCGCGAATAGGCGGCGACTGCGATCCCGGTCAGCCCGGTCGAGGGATAAAACACATTATTCGAGACCATTGGACGTCCAATGACCGACTGGCCTGCGCCGTTGACCGGTACATTGTCCCTGGGCGAGACGGAATTGACGTCCTGAAAAAAGAGCGTGGGTGAACGGTTGACGTTTTCAATGACGCCGATACTGGCGTTCCGATTGGCGAGATTGAAGACGTTGAATGGACCGCGGGTGGGGTCATACGAGACTTTTTCCCGGGCTCCCAGCGCCTCCAGATCATCGGGCAGCGTCGATGAGAACCACGAGGAGAGGCGATCCGACGGAGTCAGCGTACGAGGACGATTCGATTCAATCTCGCCCTGTTCGTAGGAGGCGCGAAGCGTGGTGGATGAGAGGAGGCCTCGATTGCGCAGCCGGCGGACATCCCAGGCACCAGCGACATACTGTCGGTCGGTGTCAGTGAAGGCGAACTTCTGCTGAAACTTCTCACGCGCATGCACGGCACCAACGCGGATCGCCAGTTCATTTGGCAATATCACATGATTGTACTTGAGCACACTGCGGTAGCCGCCGTGATTGTTGCCGGAGACCTCGACGCTGCCCGCCTGCTTGTGCAGATCGGCACCGAGCGTGGTGGTATTGATGATTCCGGCCGGGCTGCCCACTCCGAAGAGCAGGGCATTGGCTCCGCGGTTGATCTCCACGCGCTCCGTATTATAGCTGTCCATCGGAATGAAGCTCCGGAAAAAATTCCTGGCCAGAGTTGCTTCCGCCAGGCCGCGGACGCGCGTGCCAGGCGAACCGGCGCTCAGACTGGGTTCCCCCGCCACTCCTCCGGGAGCTGGCTCCGCTCCAGAGAGATTGCCACCGAATCCAGTGGTTTCCATATTGGTCTGGTAGACCAGCAGATCGCGCAGGTTGGTTGAACCGGTGTCTTCGAGAAACTTGGAGTTGATCACCGAGACCGACGCGCCGATGTCGGTCAGCTTGGTCTTTAGACCGGTGCCCGCGAGCGATTCCGTGGCCTGGTAACCGACATCGGCGCTGGCACCCACAACAAAGGGAGAGAGTTCAATGGCGGGTTCACTCGCGGCAGGTGTGGCAGTGCGGCCGGCCGTTTTGGTCTGGGCCACGCAAAGGTGAACCCAGAGGCCAAGTCCGGAAACAACCATGGCGCGCACAGGGAGGCAGTGGAGCACAGACGCGAGGATGGACCTGATCGCGGGAGGGAAAGACGTGACATTCATGGGAGTAACGTGAGGATGAAAGTGGAGATGCTTGCCTAAGATTGACCTGGCATGATGCGGGATGAGCCCAGGTTCGTTTCCCAACAATAAATCTTCGTTCGAGCACCGTCTATAGTTGCCTCTGATAATGTTTGTCTGAAATTGATCCTTTCATGGCGATGACTTTTCACTCGGTCGAACGGTTGGGCGCTCCCTACGCTTCCGTGTCGGAGGTGGGCTTTGTCATCCCCACGGGAAGTGAAATCAACCTGAGCAACGTGGAGCACAAGATCGTGTTCTACCTGAAGGCGCGATGCAGGCTCGTGATTGAGGGGGAGGGTGAATTCGCGGTCGAAGCAGGGGATGTCCTGGTCGTGCCGCGGCGGTGTGTCCAGCGATACCGGGCGGGACAGGGAGGCGCGGCCCAGTTGCATGCGCTGAAGATCCTCTTTTCCTTGCCTCCGCTTCCAGCGAAGGGCGCAAGGCCGGTGCCGACGGAAGGGCTTGGTGATCCCGAGGCGGATCTGACGGCCTTCGTCCAGCATCATTTCCGGCAAATCCGCTACCTCCGCGGTGCGCAGACAGCCGCGATCCAGGAGATTCTCCGTGCGATCCGGCATGAGACTGAACACCACGGACCCGGGATCCGTCACCGCGTGCGGGCCTTGTGCACCAATCTGGTTGTGCACGTGGCTCGCCGGCTGCATGAGCCGATCTCCGCTCCCCATGCGTCGGCGATGGGATCAGGGGCGGGAGCGGTGGTGGTTCAGGCAAAGGAGTACCTGATCCGCAATCACGCACGAGAGCTGACCTTGGGAGAGGTGGCGTGGTCGGTGAGAAAGAGTGAGGAGCACCTCGCGCGGGTGTTTCGACGCGTGACCGGCCAGACTGTCTTTGACTACCTGCGCACCGTACGCCTGGAAATGGCGAAGACTCTTCTGATCAACTCGGAAAAAACTCTGACGGAAATCGCGTCCGCGTCGGGATTTGGCTCACTCGCCCTTTTCAGCCGTAACTTCAAGCACTATGTCGGCAACAGTCCCTCCATCTATCGGCAGCAGCGCTCCCAAGCTGTGGTGTGGCGTCCGTCGGCGTAGTGAAAGAGCGGACTCTTACCGGAGTCGAAATCGCAGCTCAGCCGCTCCGGCAGGCGATGCTCGCGTACTGCTTTCGGCTGAAGCCGTAGTGGTGGTTTGCGCATTCGGGACACAGCGTGTGCGAGATGGAGTTGCGCTTCTGCCACAGTTCGTACGGATCCATTTCGACAAACTCCATCGGCCCCACCCGCAGGCGCTTGCACCCGCAGCACACGATGAGCAGGGGCTCCGCGTCCATGGAATCCTTTCGCGCAATAGTCGATGCCATTGTGACCATGCCCAATACCATGAACCCGGTCGCGCGCCCTGCCTATCGGGGTTTCCCCCACTCTTTCCCTCGGGCGCAAGCCCCCACTTTGTTCCATCGCCATGACTCGTGACAACCGGCATCCACGCTGTCGAAATGTTTTCCTCGCAAGGTCCTTGATTTCCGAAGCTTGCAGGCTTCGCTTTTCAACGCTCACCCATTCCGCATGCAAAGACTCGCCGACAGCCGTTACGCGCTCTCATTGATTTTTCTAATTTTGGCGAATTTTTCAGCGGCGGCACCTGAGCGAACGCAGGTCACGCTGCTTTCAACGACCGACCTGCACGGTCACATTCTGCCCATCGACTACGCTACAAACTCACCCTCCAACGTGGGTCTCGCAAAGGTCGCCACGCTCATCAGAAAGGTGCGCGCCGCTGAGGGTGAAATCGTGCTTGTGGACTGCGGCGACACGATCCAGGGCACTCCGCTGGTCTATCATCACAACCGCATCAACAACACTCCGCCGGATCCCATGATGCTGGTGATGAATGCACTCGGTTATGACGCGATGGTCGTCGGCAATCACGAGTACAATTTCGGACTCGCGGTTCTTCAGAAGGCGCGTCGCGAAGCGCAATTTCCGTGGCTCTCGGCGAACACCGAACACACCGCTGACGCCACGCCCGCATTCGACGCCTATGTCGTCAAGACCGTCCGCGGCGTCCGCGTGGGAGTGCTCGGGCTGACAACCCCCGGGATTCCGTATTGGGAGGACAAGGGAAACTACGCCGGCCTTCGTTTCACCGATCCGGTCGATGCGGCGCGGCGCGGCATCTCGGAGCTGAAGACCAGGGAGAAAGTCGATGTCGTGGTCCTCGCGATGCACATGGGGCTCGAGGAGAATCTCGCGACGGGCATCATTTCCTCCAGCCAGGTTCCCAACGAGAACGCGGCGTTGAAAATCGTCCGTTCCGTGCGCGGTATCGACGTTCTCTTCATGGGACACACCCACCGCACGGTCCCCAGCCTCGCAGTCGGCACCGCCTTGCTCACGCAGGCCGGGCGCTGGGGCGACCACCTGAGCCGCGCCGATGTGTATCTCGAGCGCAGCGATGGCGCTTCAGCCTGGCGGATTGTGGCGAAATCCTCCACCTGTATTCCGGTGGAGGCCGCCACCAGGCCCGATCCCGAGGTCCTCTCGCTCGCAAAGCCCTACCATGAGGAAACTCAAGCCTGGCTTTCACGACCCATCGGACACAGCACCAAGGCTCTTTCTTCGGCTGAATCGCGGCTTCGGGACACCGCCATCATGGACCTGATCCAGAGAGTGCAGCTCGATGCCGGGAAAGCGGATGTGTCATTCGCCTCCAGCTTCACTCTTAACGCCCGCCTCCCCAAGGGCCCGGTGACCGTTAGGGACATCGCCGGCCTGTATGTTTATGACAACACCCTGGTGACGATCGATCTCACCGGCGCCCAGATCAAGGAAGCTCTCGAACATTCGGCGCGCTATTTCCGTCCCCATGACGCCGGCAAATCAGCGGCGCAACTCATCGATCCATCGATTCCAGGCTACAACTTTGATCTGGCGGAGGGTGTCAGCTACATCATCGATCTGCGCCGTACTCCCGGCGATCGCATTGTCGATCTGAAGTTCAATGGCGAACCCCTCGATCCCTCGCGCCACTTTCGAGTCGCAATCAACAACTATCGCCTCAACGGCGGCGGCGGTTACACGATGTTCAGCGACGCCCCGGTGCTCCAGCGCTCGAGCACGGAGATCCGCGATCTCATCGTGGACTGGGTTCAGTCCCATCCGGAAATTCCCACCGAGCCGACGAACAACTGGTCGATTCAGGACTAGAATCCAGAGGGTCGCTCCCTGCGGTCTCTGGGCGTGCAGGTGGCCCGGATCAAGCGCACGTCGGCACATTTGGCTGAAGCTTGAACGAAATCGCTCCGATACTTTGGCATGAGCAACCTCATCCCACCGCTTCTTTTCGCCGGCCTGATTGCAGCCGCTCCGCTGGCTGCGGTTGAGCGCGGGGATTCCTACGACTCGGTCATCAGCGAAAAAGGCGCCCCCTCCGGCAAATTGAATTCAGGCTCGGTTCAGATCCTGAAGTACAGCGATCAGGAGATCCGCCTCGAAAAAGGTGTCGTGGTGTCCATCCGCGGCGTAGGCAGGTCCGCAGCACCGGCGGTCAAGCCGCAACCCCCACAGGGCATTCCCGCTTCACCGCCGGAGTTGCGATGGACGGAAAGTTTTCCCGAGGCAATCAACCTGGCCAAGGAAACGGACCGCAAGGTTTTCATGTTTTTCACTGGCTCCGACTGGTGCGTTTGGTGCAAGCGACTCGAGGCTGAGGTCCTCTCAACACCCCAATTCGCCCGCTTCGCGCCCGAACGCTTCGTGCTGCTCAAGGTTGATTTTCCCAAGAGCACCCAGCAACCCGAAGATCTTGTCGCGCAAAACCAGGCACTCGCGAAGCGGTTTCGCGTGAACGGTTTTCCGACAGTGATCGTTTTCTCCGCCGATGGAAAACGCCTCGCCGACCTCGGTTATGAGCCGGGTGGACCGGCGCCCTTCATCGAGAAACTGTCGATGATCAAATAGGGCGCGGTTGCAGCCGCCTACCACTCGTACACTTCGACCAGGGCAACCCCGGTCGTGCCGCCGACTCCGGAGACGTTTGCAGTGTAGCTGCCCGGCTCAAGGTTGACGATCAAGACGGCGTCCTTGCCTCCCTCCTTGAGCGGAAAAGCCCCGCGAGCCCTGCCATCATCCGTGGACCAGTTGTCATTGGATGCAATGGATGTCGTCCCGCGATAGAGTTCGAGCTGGGGGTCGTTCAAGACGCCTCCCACTCCAAACTCGGAGAGCTGGGGACCGACTGCGCGAATGAGCACCCGTTTTGTCCCGCCGCCTGAAATCACGAAGCCGGCGATAAGGAGGTCTCCTCCCGTGCCGACATCCGCACGTGCGGACACATTGATCAGCCGCGGTCCACCGGTGGCAATCGGTCCATCCATGTCATAGAGCTCAACCAGCGCGACGCCCGACGCCTCCGCCTTCACCTGGGCCGTGTACGCGCCCGGCAGTACAGGTGTCAGCAGGGCGGAGTCCTTCGATCCGGCATCAAGGGAAAACGCACCTATCGAATTGAAAACGGACGCATCCTGGGCGCGCCAATTGTCGTTCCGCCCAACAATCTGCTTATCCTTCAACAGTTCGATCGCAGGATCCGGAAGGAACGCCTGCACACCATAATTGGCGAGCGACGGACCCACCGCGCGCGCAAGCAGCGTCTTGGCTCCGCCTTCAACGACAAATCCCACAATGAGCGTCTTCTCGGCCTGACCACCACCCGATGTAGAGCATGCCATTGTGCAGCAGCGGTGACGACCGAACCGGTCCTCCAAAGTGGTAGGTGCGCTTGATCGATCCATCCGCATTCACCGCCACAAGCTTTCCGTCGAGCGTTCCGATGTAGATCACGCCCGCGCTGTCCACGGCAGGCGAAGAGGTCCGTATCTCGGCCCCCACCTGTGCCGCCCATCGCAACACGCCATCACGACTGACGGCATGCAGTTTGCCATCGTAGGTGCCGAAATACAGCGTGCCATCCACCCCGATCGCGGCGGATGAGGACAATCCCGAGCCCGCGCGGTAGATCCACTTTTTGACCCCATTCCGATCCACCGCAAAGAAATCCCCATTCAACGCGCCCACGTACACGTTGCCTTGCTGATCAATGGTGGGTGACGCATAGATTTCATCTCCCGCATCAAAGGTCCATCGGACGGTCATGTCCGGAGTCAGCGCGTAAAGTTTGTGATCCGTGGAGCCAATGTAGATCGTGCCATCCCCACTCATGCCAGGGGAGGAATAGGACTCGCCGGTGATCGGATACTTCCCTTTGACGTCACCCTGTTTGCTTATGGCATGCAGATCACCGGCCTCAGCTTTCGCGTAAACGGTGCCATCCAAGGAGAGAGCCACCGAAGCATGCATGGCATCGCCCAGGTCCCGTTCCCAAAGAATTGCCCCTGCAGGCGAAAGTGCAGTCAGTGTTCCCGCCTCATCGCCGATGACGATGGTGCCTTCCGAGTTCACCGCAGGGCTGGAATACGTGCCGTAGGATGAGAGAAACTTTGTCCACCGCCCCTCTCCCGACGGGCTCATAGCCTCCAGATAGCCAAGTGCGCTTGAGAAGTAGATCGTTCCATCGGCACCTGCCGCAGGTGGCGCATTCACCTCCCCTATCGACAGTTCCTGCCACTCGGAATCCACCAACCACAAATCAAACCTGCCGCCATCCGTCAGACTGTCGACCGAGAAGAAATACGTTTCGCCAGCCTTGGCTTGAAACGTCACCGTTGGGTCAGGAAGCAGACCAAGGGCATCGTCATTCTCGGCCACCAGCTTCAACGCCGCAATGGCACTCCCTTGGTAAACGCCAAGAAGCGTGTCAACCGCATCACTGTGCACCGATGCCGTAAACGGGCCATCCTGAGGTGCGTTCCATCGAAACCACACCGACCGCCCTCCAACCATGTTGTCTATCCGTGGCTCGCCTGTCTGAAGCGTCGCTCCAATGTTGCTTTGGGTCGTTCGAAAGCTCAACCCGGACAATTCCTGAGCCGAGGCAAAATCGTCATTGCCCGGCGGCGCGCGAAGGTTGAGCAGAACCATGCCCTCCTGGCCGACTTTTCCATCGACCACAATGTGGTAGGTCGTGCCCTGGGTTGCCGTGAACTCCACCAGACTCGTCATCTGGCCTCCGATGTTGTCGTTCGACACCACCTCCACCAGACTGTCCACCCGACTTCCGGTGTAAACCGCAAGGGCCGTATCCAGGAGACTGCCAGCGGTGTCGAAGGCGACTTTCATGGTTTCAGGAGCAGTCCAGCTCCACCACAACGAATGCGAAGCCGGCACCCCTCCATGGGCGGGCTCCCCGGTTTCCCTCCCCGCTCCATTGTTCGCCGTGCGAACCCGGACAAACCCCCCAGTCAGAATGGCAGCGTCAGCGAAGGCGTCATTGAAAGGTGCGGAGCCGGCCATCAGGGCACGAGCCAGATTGATCCGAAGTGGCTCCATAGCCATCGCTCGTGAGGAATTTCAGCGCCATGATGCGCGCTTTCCAAGCTACCCCGGCGAGTCCAACCCCATTGTTGCCCACCGCACCAATGACACCCGCAACCGCCGTGCCGTGCCCAAAACCATCGTCATCCAGAGGACTGCCGCTGGCGGGATCCTTGCGGGCTACGGTGGCATTGATGCCGAACACGTCGTCGATGTAGCCGTTTCCATCATCGTCGATCCCGTTGCTTTCCTTTCCATTGCCCGACTCTCCCGGGTTCCGCCAGAGGTTGCCAGCAAGGTCGGGATGATCGGGATAGACTCCTGAATCGATGACTGCGACAACCACACCGGAAGCGTCCGTCGCCACATCCCAGCCTTCAACGGCATGGATATCCGCCCCCGCCTTCCCGCCTGACTGGCCGGTATTCTGCAAGGCCCACTGCGCTCCCGATAGGAATTCCGGATCGGATGGCAGCGCATGAGCCCGGAGCAGGCGATCCGGTTCAACCTGCGAATAAAGCCCGGTCTCCTGAAGCCGGGTGATCAAACGAGTTACACTCTCCCCGGGAGGCACTTCAATGACCCGCAACCCGTCAAATCGGGAAAATCGCCGGGAAGTCCGCGTCTTCTCCCGCCCTTCAGCCGCCGTCAGGCTCTGTTCGGATGCCGACTGTTTGGGCACCGCAAGAATGGCCCTGTTGGTGAAACCTTGAGCCCTTTCCTCCGGCGTAAATGCCCGGTCGGAGACCTTGACAACTTCAGCCGCAGCTTCCGCTGCAATGCCAAGACACAGGGCGAAGCAAAGCCAATTCAATCCGCTCGGGGTATGCACTGCAGCGAGCATGCAATCCACACCACGTTGGCAAGCTCGTTGTACTCGCAGGGCTGCCCAGCAGCGCGTTTCAGGGATTCCGATTCGCGCGCGTATGCGCTACCGCAGTCGCTACTTCGGCGAGGGAAAAGTCACTTTTGGAGCTTCGCTGTCGGCTGGAAGCGCTCCTGCCGGCTTCGTCGTCGCCGAAGACTCCGACATTCCACTTTCAGCACTCAAAGTCACCACGCGCTGCGCCCAAATGCTTTGTGGGCTAAGCGCATTGAGTTGGGTCACATAACCTTGGAGGCCGGTCGAATCGCCAGCCACAGAAGCAAGCACCGCCAGTTGATAGGTCGCTTCCGCCCGCGTTGACACCGGTTGTCCCAGATCGGCCACTATGGACTTCAAGGCTGCCTCGCCGCCGGCGCGATCGCCGGAGAGCAACTTGGATACCGCTCCTCCCATGATGGCACGATGCGACAAGATACTTGTCCCAAGGGCTGGAACCGCCTTGGCGTAAAGAGGAATTGCCTCGGAATACCTGCCCGCTGTGTAGGCTTCATCCGCCAGCCTCAGATAGGCCACCCCGCCGAGCAGGTGATGCTCATGGGATGCAGCAAACGCCTTCAACTGGTCGTTTGACGTCGCCTTCGCATAGTCTGCGGCGACTCCCTTCTCACGTTGTTCCTGAATGATTTCCCAAACGCCCTTGCCAACAATGGCCCCGAGCACGACGACACATGCCACGATGATGATCGCACGGTTGCGCGTCCAGAACTGGCGCAGCTTCTCATCAAAGGGAACTTCGGCCACCGGTGCCGGCGCGCCAGCGGAGGGAGCATCGCCCGCGGAACCAGGACGAGAGGGCGGTAGTGATGAAGCCATGTTCAAGGTGGTGAAAGGCGAGACCTAAGCAGACCGGCCCAATCGCGTAAAGGAAGGAGTTAATCTGCCGGATCAGTCGAAAACCACGGTCTTGTTGCCATACACCAGCACCCGGTTCTCCAGGTGCCATCGAACTGCTTGGGCAAGCACCGTTCTTTCAAGATCGCGCCCCCGGCGCACGAGATCATCCACACTGTGGCGGTGGGTGACACGCGCCACATCCTGCTGAATGATCGGCCCTTCATCCAGGTCCCGTGTCGCATAATGCGCCGTCGCGCCGATCAGCTTCACTCCTCGCGAATGCGCCTGATGGTAGGGGCGTCCGCCGGCAAACGCCGGCAGAAACGAGTGATGGATGTTGATCACGGGCCTGCCGAAACGATCGAGAAAATCCGAGGAAAGGACCTGCATGTAGCGGGCAAGGATCACCAGCTCGATGTTGTGCTCCCTCAGCAACGCCAGCTGCGCCGCTTCCGCCGCAGGTTTGGTGTCACCCGTGACCGGTACGTGCTTGAAGAGCAGGCCATAACCTTCCGCCGCAGCGGCAAGATCACGGTGATTTGACAGAACCAGCGCAAAATCGGCCGTGTAATCCCCTGCGCGCGAACGCAGGACAAGGTCGTGAAAGCAGTGATCGGCCTTCGAGACAAACAGCGCCACGCGGGTCCGGCGCGACGACTCCACCACGCGGGCCTGCATGCCCAGCTCCGCCGCAAACGCAGAAAATGCCGCCGTGTCCGAGGACTGGCTGCCGGCCGCCGGCTCCCATTCCACGCGCTGGAAAAAAATGCCCGCTTCGCGATCACGATGTTGATCCGCATGCAGGATGTTTCCTCCTCGCTCAAAGATCCAGCCGGAGACCCGCGCGACGAGGCCGCGCTGGTCCGGTCCGTGAAGCAGGGCTACAATGCTCGCCATCGGGAATCAGAGCACGTTTACGTTGCCGAGGTATTTCTGAATCGGTCGCACCCCGATGCGTTCCCGCTTGAGCGCCTTGATGCCATCGATGGCCGCCTTTGCCCCCGTGAGGGTCGTCATGATGCAGACGCTGTGGGCGTAGGCCGCCGCACGAATCTTGTTTTCATCCTGTCGCGGTATCATGCCGGCCGGCGTGTTGATCACCATCTGGATCTGGCCGTTCTTGATCAGATCAACCGCGGTGGGGCGCCCCTCCTCGATCTTGGCCAGCTTTGACACCTTGATGCCGTTTTCGGTCAGCACTTTTGCCGTGCCGCCGGTTGAGTAGAGCGCAAAGCCCAGCGATTCGAGATCGCGCGCCAGCTTCACCGCACGGGGCTTGTCGGCATCCTTGACCGAGAGGAACACATTGCCGCCCGTCGGCAGTCCGGGTTTCGCCGCAGCCTGGGCCTTGGCAAACGCCACGCCAAGGTCCTCATCAAGTCCCATGACTTCGCCCGTGGACCGCATTTCCGGCCCCAGCACAATCGTCGCACCGGGAAACCGCACAAAGGGGAACACCGCCTCCTTCACGCACCAGTGCTTCGGCGTCTGCTCACGGGTGAACCCCAGTTCCTTCAGCTTCATCCCCGTCATCACCTTGGCCGCGAGTTTGGCCAGGGGAACACCGATCGCCTTGGCCACAAAGGGAACCGTGCGCGACGCCCGTGGATTGACCTCCAGCACATAGAGCTGGTTGTCCTTGATCGCGAACTGCACGTTCATCAGGCCGATCACCTTCAACTCGCGGGCAAGGGCATGCGTCGCCGCCCTGACGGTGTCCAGCATGGCCTTCGACAGCGTGTGCGGGGGCATCACCATCGCCGCATCACCCGAGTGCACGCCCGCAAACTCAATGTGCTCGAGCATTCCTCCGATCACGCTGGTCTCGCCATCCGCAATGCAGTCGACGTCGAGTTCGATCGCATCCTCGAGAAAGTCGTCGATCAACACCGGTTTGTCCGGCATGACCTCGAAAGCCTGCCGAACAACGTTTCTGAATTCCTCCTCGGTGTAGACGATGAACATGCCGCGTCCGCCAAGAACGAACGATGGACGCAGGAGAACCGGGAAGCCGATTTCCTGAGCGCACTGCAGTGCATCCGCCTCCGTCATCGCTGTGCGGTTGGCCGGCTGCTTGAGTCCGAGTCTGTCGAGAATCCTGGCGAAGAGCTTGCGGTCCTCCGCGGCGTCGATGCTCTCGGGCGAGGTGCCAATGATGTTGACCCCGTTCGCCTTGAGCGCCGTTGCAAGATTCAGCGGAGTCTGCCCGCCGAACTGGACGATCGCCCCGGAGCAATTCTCCTGCCGGTAAACTTCGAGTACGTCCTCGAGCGTGAGCGGCTCGAAGTACAGGCGGTCCGACGTGTCGTAGTCCGTGGAGACCGTCTCCGGATTCGAGTTCACCATCACGGTCTCAAAACCCGCCTCGCGCAGCGCGAAACTCGCGTGCACGCAGCAGTAGTCGAACTCAATGCCCTGCCCAATCCTGTTGGGTCCGCCTCCAAGAATCATGATCTTCTTCTTCCCGGTCGCGGGCATCACCTCATTCTCGTCGCCGTAACTCGAATAATAATAGGGCGTGAACGCCTCAAACTCGGCCGCACAGGTGTCGACCAGGCGATAGGTCGTGTTCACCCCAAGCTGCTTGCGCGCAGCAGTCATCGACGCAAGGTCGGTCCCCAGGATGTGCGCCAGCTGCGCATCCGAGAATCCAAACTGCTTCGCGCGCTTCAGAAGGACCGCGGTCAGCGGTTTGGGCTGTCCAGCCAGTCCGCCGGTTCCAGGCAGACCATAGCCGCGCAGGGCCTGCTCCATCTCGAAGATTTCGCGAAGCTGACGGATGAACCAGGGGTCGATTTTCGTGAGATCAAAAATTTCCTCCTCGGTGAAGCCGGCAAGAAACGCGTAGCGGATGAAGAAGATGCGCTCGGCATTGGGAGTGCCAAGCCGCGCCACAATCGCCTTTCGGTCCGGAATCTCATCCCCTCCCCACTTGCCGCCGCCTCCGAATCCGCGCGCACCGATTTCAAGCGATCGCAGCGCCTTCTGGATCGACTCCTTGAACGTGCGGCCGATCGCCATGGCCTCCCCCACGGATTTCATGGCGGACGTCAGCGTCGGATCCGCATTGGGAAATTTCTCGAACGTGAAACGCGGAATCTTCGTCACCACGTAGTCGATCGTCGGCTCGAAGGACGCGGGCGTGAGCCGCGTGATGTCGTTGCGGAGCTCGTCGAGCGAATAACCGACGGCGAGTTTCGCTGCGATCTTGGCGATCGGAAATCCCGTCGCCTTGGAAGCCAGCGCCGAGGACCGCGACACGCGCGGATTCATCTCGATCACCACCATGCGGCCCGACTGCGGATCCACCGAGAACTGGATGTTCGATCCGCCCGTCTCCACGCCGATCTCGCGGATCACCGCAAACGAGGCGTCGCGCATCACCTGAAACTCCTTGTCCGAAAGCGTCATTGTCGGCGCCACCGTGATCGAGTCTCCGGTATGCACGCCCATGGGATCGAAATTCTCGATCGAGCAGATCACGACGCACTGATCCTTGTGATCGCGCATGACCTCCATCTCGTACTCCTTCCAGCCCAGCAGGCACTCCTCGACGAGAACCTCATGCACCGGGGAAAGATCGAGCCCGTTGGCGCAGATGCGCTCGAATTCCTCGCGATTGTAGGCGATGCCCCCTCCCGACCCGCCAAGCGTGAACGAGGGCCGGATGATCAGGGGAAAACTGCCCAGCGCATCCGCAGCTGCGCGCGCCTCGTCCAGCGTCTTGACGGTCCGTGAGCGGGCGACATCCAGGCCGATCTTCAGCATGGCCTGCTTGAAAAGCTCGCGGTCCTCACCCTTCGCAATCGCATCCGGCTTGGCGCCGATCATCTCCACACCGTATTTCGCGAGGATGCCCTGCTTGTGCAGTTCCATCGACAGATTCAGCGCCGTCTGGCCGCCCAGAGTGGGAAGAAGCGCGGACGGGCGCTCCGCCTCGATGATCTTTTCGAGAAACTCCACGGTCAGAGGCTCGATGTAGGTCACATCCGCAAACTCCGGATCCGTCATGATCGTCGCCGGATTGGAATTCACGAGAACGACCCGGTAGCCCTCCTCCTTCAGCGCCTTGCACGCCTGCGTGCCGGAGTAGTCAAACTCGCACGCCTGTCCGATCACGATGGGACCGGCACCAATGATGAGGATGGACTTGAGATCGTTGCGCTTGGGCATGGACGTGGATTTCGGAGAGGGTTGGCCGCCGCACTTCGTGCCGCAAGCGGGAAGTCACGGCGATCCACCCCTGATTCAGACCGTTTCCAACATGCCGCGCAGAGCAATCACGCCTGAAAGCGGCCTATTGGCAAAATGCCATCGATAACGCATCACGCCACGCACGCAGCAATGCCGGCTCAAACCGGGTCGAATCGCGCGTGACGACGCGACCTCTCAGGATTTCCCACGCCCACGCTTCTTCAGCTCCGATGTCAGCCGTTCCATCGCCTCCGGACGCAGCGGCTTCCCTGCGCTCTGCGCAGCCAGCACCACGGCGCCAATGATTGCCGGGGAGGGCGCAACAATTATCCTCACCTGCGGAGCCGCGCGCGCAACAGCCTGCCGAAAGGCCTCAAGATAGACCTCATTACCCAGCAATCCGCCAAACGGAACGACATTGACGTCGCCGTCGCCAAAATTGAGCCGCTCAAGAAGCGCCACCACGAGGCGGGACAGTTGGTGAGCCCCTTCGCGCACGATTTCCCGGGCGGCATCATCATCCGCCGCCGTTGCAACAACTGTTGATGCCAGGGCCGCAAGCTGAGAACGGGATCTTTCCGGGCGAAGGGCCCATTGCATCGCCTCGCGAGGTGTCGTTACGCCAAGCTCGGCAAACAGCGCCGGTTCGAGATGTGTCGCGGGCGCCCGCCCATCGGCAGCTTCAAAAATCCTCCGCAAGCCTTGTAGAGCCAGCCATACGCCGCCGCCCTGATCATCCATCAGCCAGCCCCAGCCTCCCGTCTGCGCAGTATGACCCTCCTGGTCGCGGCCGTATGCAGCGGAACCCGTACCGGCGACAACCACGATGCCTGGCAGATCTCCACATCCTCCCGCCAGCGCAATACGCAGATCGTGATCCAGCCCGAGGCTTCCCGCTCCTTCGACCAAATTCAGTGCGCACAAGGGCTCCCGCAGCGCCTGGTGATCCACCAGCGACTTCACTCCCGCAAGACCAAGAAACGCGCCCGCCGCCCTGCCGAAAACACCCGCCTCCGCCCTCGCCATCGCAACCGCCTCGCTCACCGCCTCAACCGCCATGGCAACCCCGACGCTGTGATAGTTGGAGCTTCCTGATTCACCCATGCCAAGTAGCGCCCCGTTGGCATCCGCGATCAATGCCCGCGTGTGCGTCCCGCCACCATCGATGCCGAGAAACCAGATCACGGCGATTGTTGTGAAAGGCCCCGCGCCACTTGGCAAACCCGTCGTGACTATCCCGAAAAAATGCCCCCTCGCCGCCCATCTCAGCCGGAACGGGGCACTCGGTAGCCACACGAGCGCAGGCTTGCGACCACTCCGCCCGCTCCTATCGCTCTATCGCCGGAATGCCTGCCGTCACTCACCTCCCTCCCGTACCCCTCCTGTCCGCATGGCAGTTGGAGAACCTGCGGAGCCGCCTGCGAATATCCATCCGGGAAGCCGGGTTGAGTGGCATCCTATCCGAACGCCAGCATCGGAGTGAGGGGCTTTTCTGGGACCTCGATCCCGTTCCCAGAGTGATCGAACCAACGGAATGGACGCAACTGGAAGCAGGTCTGATTCAGCGCGCACGGTTCGTGAACGCATTTCTGGTCGATATCTACAGCCGGCAGCAGGTCCTGATTCAAAAACTGCTGCCACCCGAAATCATCCTTTCCGACCCTTGTTACCGGCGTCCCTGCCTGCACCTCGAAGCCGAGCGGAATCAGCCCGCAACCCTTCTGAGATTCGACCTGATCCACACGTCCCGCGGCTGGCAGTTTTCCGGAACCCACGCCGACTCGCCCGCAGGCCTGGGCTTCGCCGTGCAGAATCGACGGTTCCTCTCCCAGGAAGCCTCCGACATCTACGGAAAACTGCCCGACTATCACTCGATCATCAACTTCCCGCTAAATCTCCTCGAGAGCCTGCGCCAGCTTGCACCCCATTCCAATCCCGCGCCGAGCATCGTCGTCCTTACCGCAGGCCCGCACGAGCCCTTCTATTTGGAACACAGTTTTCTGGCCCGCAAGATGGGCCTTCCGCTCGCCCGCGGAGACGACCTGCTCGTGCTGGACAACTGGGTCTATTTCAAGACCATCAACGGGCTCGAACGCGTCGACGTGATCTACCGCCGGCTGAACGACGCCCATATTGATCCCGTGGTGTTTTCCACCGACCGCGAAACCGCCGGTGTGCCCGGCCTGATGCAATGCATCCGTCGCGGCAATGTCGCCGTCGCCAACAGCATTGGCAGCGGGGTGGCCGACAGCCGCGCCCTCGATGCCTATCTTCCTCAACTGATGCGGTTTTACCTGGGTGAGCGTCCGTTGATCCCATCTGTTCCGACTCTGACCTGCGGCGACACCGACCAGCTCGACGAAATCCTGGAATCCTCGGAGGAAATGGCGGTGCTGCCCAATCACGACCATCGGGCCGGTGACCCGCGTCTGGTTGCGCTGAGGGGCCCCCTGCTCGACAAGAACGGCCTCGCCAGGGAGGTTCGCGAGAATCCATACGGCTACGTCGCCCGTCGCCAGCCCTGGCTCGGTGCCGCATCGCCAGAAACACCAGCATCGGATTCGTTTCATCTCAGCGCCTTCGTGCTGTCGCACAAAGGCGCCTATTCGGTGCTTCCGGGCGGACTCGCGCGCCCGGGCAACACCTCCCTCCCCATCGACCGCATAGGCGCTTGCGCGGACACCCTGGTACTGCAGGGTGACACGGTCAGCGTCGACGAGGGCCCCGATGTCGACCGCCCATCCGAACCGCATCGGCCGCACGCCCTTGGATCGCGCGCCGCCGAAACGCTGTTCTGGCTCGGGCGATACCTCGAGCGGGCTGAAGCGACGGCTCGCATGCTCGTGATTTTTGAGGACGTCGCCCTCGAGGAAATTCCAGCCCGCGACCGTCGTTACTGGATTCCGATCTGGCGAGGTTTGCTCGAGGCCACCGGGCATTCCCAGGAATCCATCTCCCCCCCGGCCAACCCCCTTCAGGTGCTGAGCAGCGATCTCCACTGGCGCATGACGCTCTCACCCGAGCACCCCAGCTCGATCGCGTCATCAATCGCGGTTGCAGCGGAGAACGGGCGCCAGTTGCGCGACTTCATCAGCCCGGAGGCATGGGTCCTGCTCAGCCGACTTGCGAACAAGATCAATTCGCTTCAGCAGGGCCATCTGACTCCCGGCAGAAAGCGGAAAAACGCGTCGCAGGCGATGAACCTGGTTCTCACGGATGTGAACGCGTTCATTGCCACCGCCGAACGCACGATGTTGATGGATGCAGGCTGGGAGTTTTTTCTCATGGGATGCCACCTGGAGCGGGCCATCATGGCCTGCAGCGCGCTGCGCCCGATCCTGGGCAAACTTGACGACCTCGCCGCCGGTCAGGGAACCCCCGAACTTGTCGCGCGAGCCCGGTCCGGCGATGCTCCCGAACTGTCCGCACTTCTTCGCATGCTGGGTTCCCAGGACGCCTACCGGCGCCTCTACCAGTCGGCCAGCCAGCCGGGTTTGGTGACAGCGCTTTTTCTAGTGCAGGAAAACGTACCGCGCAGCCTCATGTACAATCTTCAGCGGATCCGGCGCAGCGTGCGCGTCGTCGCCACGAGCACTCCCCAGGAGCAGGATGAGGCCGTCGTCGCAGCTGTGGACGAGCTGCTCCGGTTTCTGCGCGAACTGCCAATCCAGGACTTTTTTCGGGCGCGAAAGACGCAGGAGAGCTCCGCAGACTCAGCAAGATCAAGTCTTGGCGAACTGCTCGCGCATCTGCTCGACCGCCTCTTCGATCTCCATCCCCTGCTAAGCGATCACTACTTCAGCCACCAGGCGCGGGCCCTTCAGCGCGCTACAACCGGATAATCTGATCCGCACAATGGCAGAATGCCTGGCGATGACAGGCGACAATTGCAGTGATCCCGGCGCCCACGCGGCGTCGAATCGCCGCCACGACATGCTGTTCCGATTCATCCTCAAGTGCAGACGTGGGCTCATCCAGCAGCAAAAGGGGTCCACTCCGATAGAATGCCCGGGCAAGGGCAAGCCGCTGCCGCTGACCTCCTGAAAGATTTGCCCCGCCTTCCTGCAGCCAGGTGCCAAACTTGTCGGGGAGCGACTCTATCCAACCGAGCACATTCGCATCGCGGCATGCCTCCAGGAGGCGGGCGACATCGGGTGGGCCACCGTCGGGAATCAGGTTGTCCATGACCGAGCCCGAAAACAGCTCCACCCGCTGGGGCATCACGGCCAGGCCCCTTCGCAATCCATCAAGGGAAAAATGCTCGAGTCCAACACCTCCGATTGAGACCCGGCCTTGAGTGATGTCCTGGCTCGCCTGCAACACAGCCAGTATGGTGCTCTTTCCGCAGCCTGATGCCCCAACGAGCACCGTCAGCGTTCCCCTTCGGAACACCGCGGAAAACTCGCGCAGCACAGGCAGCCGGCCCGGGTGCTGCACCGTGACGCTTTCCCATTCAATGTCTCCCATTGTTTCCGGGTTCAGCATTCTCACTCCCCCTGTCGGTTCCGGCTGAAGATCGACGATTTCAAAGAGCCGGTCGGTCGCAACCATGGCCTCCTGCACGGAGGAGTTCAGCGATACCAGCGACGACGCCGGGCCAACAAGATAACCCGCCAGCGTGTACGCGCTCATCAGCTCACCCATTGAAAGGTGCTGCTGCAGAACAAGCCATCCTCCGATCCAAAGAGTTCCCAGCGTATAAAGCTGCGTTGAAGCCTGGTTGAAAACCCCGAGCCAGAGTCCCGCAGTCACAGCCCCGCGATGCGCACGTAGCAGTCTCACAAGCTGCTGCTCTCCCCGCTCCGCTTCCCTATCCTCAAGGTTCATGGCGCGCACCGTCAGGTGGGTCTGGAGCGACTCGGCCAGATGGCCCTGCCATTCGGCCGCCCGCACCATGAGCAGCCGCTGCGCCCGCCGGTTTACCACATTCGCAACGGGATACATCATGCCCTGCAGAACAATCAGTCCTCCAGCCAGCGCGCCGAGGCGCCAGTCGTAGAAAAACAATCCCGTCAACGACGCTGCTACAATCAGCGGATTGAGAAGCAGACTGACGAGCGTCTGGTTTATGAAGGTGCGTATGCGGGCGGCGTCACCCACGCGCGATAGCATCTCTCCAACACGCATGCCGTCATGAAAGGCACGGGGAAGCCTGAGCAGGTGTCGATAATAGCCAAGCATGAGCACAGCATCGATCCTCTGGGCGAGCCTCAAGCCTATGCGTCCCTGAAGCCAGGTGAGCACTACCCGCGCGGCAATCACTCCCAGCATGCCCGCGCCCAGAAGCACCAGCATGCGGCTGTCCTGATCGGGAAGAACCGAGTCGAGCAGCTTTTCGACATACAGCGACATCGCCAGCCCCAGAACTGTCGCCAGAGCCGCCCCGAGACCGGCCTGCAGGAGCAGAGACCGGTGAGGATGGAGAAGTCTGGCAAGACGGCTCCAGGGAGATTCGGCTGCCGCCCCGGGGTCGCCCTTCACAATTTCCCCTGGCTTCGGTGAAACCAGCAGAAAGACTCCACTGCTCATTCCGGTGAGCTTCTCCCGCGGCCACCGGCAGGAGGAGCCCACCGCCGGATCCATCACCCGAACGTTCCTTCCGTTCACCTTTTCAAGAACAACGTAGTGATGCAGGTGCGACGGAAGGACGACATGAGCCACGACAGGAAGCGGCAGGTTCCCAAGGTCCGCGGGTGACGTCCGCACTCCTGCGACACTCAGCCCGGCCTTCTCTCCGGCCTGCACGAGACCGAGGGCCGTTGTACCGGATCTCCCGGTGCCGCTCCATTGGCGGAGCTGTGCAACCGCCTGGGGTCGCCGATAGCGCCGGCACAGGTAGGCGAGGCAGGTCGGACCACAATCGCTCTGGTCGCGTTGCTTCAAGGAAACGTGGCCAGGTCCAATGATTCGAGAGTCCGCCCTGCCGCGGTCCGCCTAGATGTCTGCCACCAATCCATAGGCTTCAAGAAACTCCCCCATTGAGTATGGCGTGAAGACTTCTCTCACTCCCAAATCAGCCCGAGGGCTGATGCCGGGAGGGAATAGCTCGTCATTGAGCGGCGCAAATCCGCCATGAATGGCGGCCAGATCTGACATAGGAACAGCTTTCATTTTATTTTGGTCATTTGGGTTCAATCTTCAGTTTCACCCGACCTCACAAAGCGTGGGCCGGATTTGAAGAAATGCGTCTGAGTGCCTGGTGGCTGGGCGGTCCTTGGTCGGGTTGAACCGCATCCCCCGAGATCCAGTCAGCCACATTGCGGCGCAGCAGCGTGAGCAGGCTTGCACGGCCCAGATCGAACCGAACCTCCGCGACAAAGCCCTTGCGCAATCGGGCGACCCGTCCATCGCGAGTGCGAAGCGCCGATTGCTGCGGTTTGAGCACGATCCGATACGATGGTTCGGAAGTCCCGGGAGAAACGTCCGGCGCGAGTTCCTCCACCTCGGCGTCCATCAGCCCCCATTCGGTTGCCGGAAGCGCCGTCACGCTCATTCTCGCCCGCTGCCCGGGCTGCACCAAGGCGCACACTCGCGGCGGCACACGACCTTCAACCCGGAAATCGTCGTCCGTGGAAATTGAGCCGAGCACCTGCGAGGCGACCACGACAGCACCCGGCCGCAGTGGCGCAAGATCCATCAAAAAACCTCCCACCGGAGCTCGAAGCACAAGAGTCCTCAACTCCTCCTCCACCTGTTTCAACTCCCCCTCCAGGGATCGCCCGCGTTGCTCCGCATCCCTTCTCTGCGCCGTCGCTGAAGCGGCCTGCCGATGGCGCGCAAGGGAACGAGCGCGTTCATCCGACTCAGCCGCGCTTCTGGCCGCATCCCGCTCCCTGTCGCTGACGAGCCCCCGCGCCGCGAGCTTTTCAATCCGTTCCAATTCGCGGGCCGACTGGGCTGCGGACGCGACCAATGCGGCATCACTGGCGACCCACTCATCCCAAAGCCGCCTCGCCCAGGAAGTATGAAAGCCCAGGCTTTCGCGCTGGGTATCGCGGTCATTCCCTTCGAGGCCTTCGGAGAAAGTGATCCATTCCTGGGCCTGAAACCGATACGCATCGCATTCGGCGGTCAGGGCGTCCCGTCGCGCCTTCAATGCGGGATTGGCCAGCTCGACCAGCGGCTGACCGGCGACAACCCGGTCGCCCGTCCGAACATACACGCTGTCCACGGAGGCGGTGGCCGGACTGCGCAATTCGGCATTCTCCGTACGCGTCCGCACGATTCCCCAAGTGCGGACCGTCACATCCACCCGGATTGTCACCAACGCAGCCACTCCCGCCATCAACAGGCCGAGGAATATCCCCACTACCCACGGCCGTTCCGGCCCCGCCTCCGCTTCCAGCGCCGCCACCGTGTCACTCGCAGCCGACGCAGACAGCCAGCGCTGTGAAGCGGCGGCGGATTGGGACAGCGATGAAGGCATGGAGGCACCGTGGGGCGGGAGAGATGAAATACCCACATCGCAAATGCACGAAACGAGAGGCCACCTGCGCCCCTATTTCGGATGAACCGCCACCCCTGCGCAGGTGTGCCTGAGGCCCCTGCGCAAGGGTGACAGCACACTTCCTGGAGCACACGAATCCTTGTCTGGAAACAACCTGTCCCTTTTCCGGCTTCGCCAGGCCCCAGCGTGCAGAAGTCATGGGAACACAGGGGCAGGTTGGGATCGCCGCTCCCTCGATGCTCCTGCCGCCCCCAATCCTTCTGGAATCAGGGGTCTTGATCAGCCCTTGGGGAGCACGCGATTGATCAACATTCGGTACGGCGGCAGCAGGACGAACGCCATGGCGAGTTTGATGCCCAGATCGCCTGTTGCCAGATGCAGCCAGCTGATCGCGGTGCCCGCAAAGGCCAGACTGAAAAAAATCGCGGTATCAATGATCGACGCAGCACATGATCCAAGCAGCGGCGCCTGCCACCAGGTCCTTTTCCTCAACCGGTTGAAGATCGCAACATCCAGCAACTGCGAGACGATGAACGCCGTGCCCGACGCCACGGCAATCCGAAGGGGTGCAAGCATCGCCGAACTGACCAGCCCGGCGGCAAATCCCACCCATGCGATCCGACGCGCCGCCTGCGGACCATGGAGGCGGTTGCAGACATCGGACACAAAGTAAGCGACCGGATAGGAAAAGGCGCCCCACGTGAGCCAGGCGTTGAGCGGAAACTGCACCAGCCAGTTCGACAAAAGCACGATGGCGGCCATCGCCACCGCCGGAACAAGAAGCTGGCGCGCTGTCATGCGTGTGCAGTCGGCTGGTGGACGACCGGGATCACCGGATCACGAGCGCACATGTGCGCTTCAAAACCCTCCCCGCACCGCTCATCCGAAGAAACATCCGTACTCATCCGCAGAGATGACCGCGAGTGCCGCCTCGATCGACGGGAAGCTTGGCTCCGGAACATAGGGCTCCCATTTTCCAGAGGCACGCTTCCAATATAGTTTCCAGAACCTCCGGGACTTCACCCACTTCAATTTTGCAAAAGGAAAAGCCCTGACTATTGTGGGATCCTTCCAGTTCGGTCTCACCTCGGATAATATCACTTCGGATCCGCTGACATCCGCGCGAAAATCAAGCTGATCGCGGATCTCAGGCCTCGGTCGATGGCGTGCAATGAACCTGCCAACATTGGCAAGAACATCAGCAGTATGCGCAGGAACAGCATCCATGGAAGAATCGTGCACAATCTGGAGTCACCCGTCAAAAGATACGTGGTCCTCCTCACGTTCTCCCATTCGCTTCCAATCCTACCAATCCGGTCACGACGGAGCGTGCCCCTCCAAACTACACAAAATTCTTCTCCGCGTCCTCCGCGTCTCCGCGTGAAACTCTTCCGATTTCATCGTACATCCCAAGGTCACGACGGAGCGTGCCCCTCCAATATTTGTTGGCATCCCTCCCCTGGTACTGCCCCCTCCGCTGGAGATGACATGTAGCCGACAGGCGGCTGAAAAGCAGCCAACCTGTCGGCGTTATGAATAATAACATACATAAAATAGATGGTGAGCGTGTCGCTGTCGAGATGGCGATGACGGTTAAGTTGGGGCTGGATCTGCACGCCAGGGATGTGGTGGTCTGCCGTCAGAATGACGGGCAGCAGCCGAAGCCAGTGTGCAGAATGACGCACAAAGAGTTGCTGGATCTGGTTGCGGGGCTGATCGCTGCAGGACACCGTGTGGAGAGTTGCTACGAGGCCGGACCGTGCGGATACGGGTTGCATCGCAAGTTGATCCAGATGGGAGCGCGCAATCGGGTGATCGTGCCTCGGAAATGGGACGCGGAAGGCAGGCGTGTGAAAACTGATCGCAGGGATGCCCGGGATCTCTGTGATGCGCTGGACCGATACCTGCGAGGCAGCACCACTGCCTTTTCGGTGTGTACGTTCCGACGGAGGAACAGGAAGAGACCTCGAGCGTTGGGTCGGCAGCGGGGAATGCTGGTGAAGGAGCGCCAGCGCTGTGTGGTGCGGGGTCACGGCCTGATGCTGACCGCCGGTGTGCAGGCGGATCCAGACTGGTGGCATCCCAAGGCCTGGGTGAGCTGGCGAAGACATTGCCGCCGGAGCTGCGCGCACGGATAGAGACCGGCAGCGTCAAGCGCTGCATTTTGAATCCGAGATAGAAGCGTGGACCAAGCGGGTTGAGAGTATGGGCGAGAAACAGATTCTGGTGAAAGGACTGGGTCTGCTCACGAACACACCCTGGAATGGAGGTGTGCGATTGGGCCCGCTTGGCGGTCGTCGAAAGGTGGAGGGTACAGCGGATTGCGCCGAGTGGAGTACTCGACGGGGACACGTCGCCGTCAGGGCAGCATCCCAAGCACGGAAACCCTCGAATGCGTCACCTGCTCGTCGAGGCCGCCCGGCGTCTGCTGCGCTGGCAGCCCGACTACCCTCCGCTGAAAAAATCTGCGCCAGGCGCTCGGCGCCCGCACGCAAACGAGCCGTGGTCGCAGTCGCGCGACGGCTCGCAATCGATTTGATGGCGCATCCACACCGGTCGCTGCACGCCCGAACAGCTGGGCCTGAAAGTGGGTTGAGCGCCTAAATGGGACTTTGGTGGCGGGGCGGAGTGTGTTCGTCATGCCCCTTGGTGAACCCCGTCTCCGAGATCGAGCCGCTTTGTCTCCGCCACTACTCTTCCGCATAAGTCATCTTAACGGCGCACATCACGCGCTTTGGATAGCAGGTTGGACCGTCAGTTGCGCTGACGTGTCAGCGGCGGAGAACGTCCCCGGCGCCACAATCCCAATTCCCTTTTCAACGCACGTCCACAGCGTGCGAAGGCGCACTTTTCGCTTGATTGCCATTTCGGCTTCATAGCAGTGTGCAGAATGACGCACAAAGAGTTGCTGGATCTGGTTGCGGGGCTGATCGCCGCAGGACACCGTGTGGAGAGTTGCTACGAGGCCGGACCGTGCGGATACGGGTTGCATCGCAAGTTGATCCAGATGGGAGCGCGCAATCGGGTGATCGTGCCTCGAAATGGGACGCGGAAGGCAGGCGTGTGAAGACTGATCGCAGGGATGCCCGGGAGATCTGTGATGCGCTGGACCGATACCTGCGAGGCAGCACCACTGCCTTTTCGGTGGTGTACGTTCCGACGGAGGAACAGGAAGAGACTCGAGCGTTGGGTCGGCAACGGGGAATGCTGGTGAAGGAGCGCCAGCGCTGTGTGGTGCGGGGTCACGGCTTGATGCTGACCGCCGGTGTGCAGGCGGATCCAGACTGGTGGCATCCCAAGGCACCGGAGTGAGCTGGCGAAGACATTGCCGCCGGAGCTGCGCGCACGGATAGAGACCCGCAGCGTCAAGCGCTGCATTTTGAATCCGAGATAGAAGCGTGGACCAAGCGGGTTGAGAGTATGGGCGAGAAACAGATTCTGGTGAAAGGACTGGGTCTGCTCACGAACACACTCCTGGAATGGAGGTGTGATTGGGCCCGCTTTGGCGGTCGTCGAAGGTGGGAGGGTACAGCGGATTGTGCCCGAGTGAGTACTCGACGGGGACACGTCGCCGTCAGGGCAGCATCTCCAAGCACGGAAACCCTCGAATGCGTCACCTGCTCGTCGAGGCCGCTCGGCGTCTGCTGCGCTGGCAGCCCGACTACCCTCCGCTGAAAAACTGCGCCGGGCGCTCGGCGCCCGTGCACGCAAACGAGCCGTGGTCGCAGTCGCGCGACGGCTCGCAATCGATTTATGGCGCATCCACACCGGTCGCTGCACGCCCGAACAGCTGGGCCTGAAAGTGGGTTGAGCGCCTAAATGGGACTTTGGTGGCGGGGCGGAGTGTGTTCGTCATGCCCTTGGTGAACCCTGTCTTGAGATCGAGCCGCTTTGTCTCCGCCACTACTCTTTCCGCATAAGTCATCTTAACGGCGCACATCACGCGCTTTGATAGCAGGTTGGACCGTCAGTTGCGCTGACGTGTCAGCGGCGGAGAACGTCCCCGGCGCCACAATCCCAATTCCTTTTTCAACGCACGTCCACAGCGTGCGAAGGGCGTAGCTTTTTTCGCTTGCCCATTTCGGCTTCATAGCAGGGGCATGCTTTGTCATGCCCAGGGTTCGGCCACCGCGTCGCCGCGCCGGTTCATTCTGCATTCAATCTCCATCCCAACTTCACGCTTTCCCTTCCTTTTCCAATCCTCCCAATCCCGGATCGATTTCGGACGTGCTCCTGCAGGGAAAACCGCAATTCTCCCGAGCAGAATGCCTCGCGTCCGTCGCAACGAATTCGCCTACCTGCCGCTGGCCGGTGCCGATATTCGAAGAGAACTTTATGTCACCGGTTGGGGAGTGGCTGACTACGACCCGGGCGAAACCTACCCGCATCCAGGCCACCCGGAGGACTATGATTTTCATTGGGAACGCGGCCGTGTACTGGGGGACTTTGCCGTTGTCCTCATCTCGCGCGGCGAGGGTGAGTATGAGGATCGGCGGCTGGGCCGGCTTCCCTGGCGTGCGGGAGAGGTGCTGCTGCTTCCGCCGGGGCAGTGGCACCGCTACCGGCCGGGACGCGGTACCGGGTGGGCGGAGGCATGGTGCACGATCAACGGCGAATACCTGCATCGCCTGCGCGCAAAGGGAATTTTCCCCCGCTCCGCATGCCTGCGCCGCCTGGGCGATCCGGCGGCCTGCCAGCGCGCGCTGACCCGGCTGCGTGCGACTGCGGAAAGGAACAGCCTGCTCGTGGAAAGCCGGGTGTTTGAGGTGCTGGCCCATGCGCTTGAGGACCGTGCCACGAACGACGATCCAGCCGGGCCCGCCGCGACCGGCCAGCCATCGGTGGATCAGGCGCTCGAATTCATCTGGTTGAATTGTCACCGGCCGATCGACGCCGCAGCTGTCGCACGAGAGACCGGCACCGCCCTGCGAACGCTGGAGCGGCACTTTTCAACCGCCCACGAACGCAGCCCATCGGCGGAGATTCGCTGGTGCCGCACCCAGCGCGCCATCGTCATGCTCCGCGAAAGCCGGATGAGCGTGAAGGAGGTCGGCTACGCGTGTGGCTTTGGCGGCGCAAAGGGCCTCACCCGCGCCCTGCGCACACTCCATGCCCGCTCGCCGTCGGACTACCGATCGACGGATTGATTGAGCTCGCACAGTGGCATCCCACGTGTTTTCGGGGATGGTTGCGGGGTGGATCGCGAGCTAAAGTGCCGGCGTTTGATGCCAATGCCGAAACGAACCCACCGCGCAACCCGCGTGTGACGTTTCCAAATGCAGCTCCGCACCCGCTCCCCGTGACACTCATCCTCTCCCAATGACACCGAGATATTCATCGTTGCTCAGTCGCTCATCCGTGTTGCACGCAATGCCCGGAAGGCTCCGTTGGTTGATTCAAGGCCTTGCGGCGATCCTTTGCATGCCTGGGGGCGGACTGATCGCGCAGCCCCCATCGCCGCAGGACGCATTCAGACGCACGGTCAGCGTTGTCGAGGCGACCGGTCGCCATGTACGGGAACGGGCGGGCAACAAGGAGCTTCTCGCCCTCGGATTGCTGGACGTCACCGCCGCGCCCTATTCGGCGGATCCCACCGGCCATCGCGATTCGACCGCCGCACTCCAGCAGGCTGTCAAGGATGCGCGCGACGCCCAGCTGATCGCCCATCTCCCGGCGGGGCGCTATCTCGTCTCAGATACAATAGAGGGCGTTCAAGGCGAGGTGGCCTGGGATTCCTGGCCCTACGAGGGTTTTGCGGATGCCTGGGTGGCAACGGCGTCGTTTGAGTATCCCTGCGTGCTGCGCGGACCGGCGGAAGGAAGGCGCGCTGTGCTGGTTCTGGCCAATGGGTCCAAGGGATTCTCCAATCCGGAAAAGCCCAAGCCCTTGGTTCACCTGTGGGCTCGGGCGTGGGATGAGACGTTCAAGGGCAAGCCCCAGCCGAGCATCAATTTCAACCAGATGATCGTCGACGTGGATTTCGAACTCGGCCGCGGCAATCCAGGCGCTGTGGCCATTCATCATGAAGGCGCGGAGGGCTCCGTGATCGAGGATGTGTCCATAGATGCAACGGGGGCGTTTGCTGGCATCCAGACCGCGCCGGGATCGGGAGGCGGCATTCACGGGGTAGCCATCCAAGGCGGGCGCTATGGCATGTTTGTTCGCGAGACAAACACGGGCATGCGGGCCAGTCAGCCCAGCCCGGTCATGAGTGGATTGCGGCTGAACGGGCAGACGGAGGAGGCCATCCTCTACGATGGACGCGGTCCGCTCACCGTTGTGGGGGCGACGATTGTGGGCGCGGGCATTCGGGTCGATGTGCCGGTGCCGGAGAGTTCCAACGGCGCAATCAATCTGGTCGATGTCGCGATTGAACTCTCGCGGCCTGGGCCGGCGATTCGTGCGAATCGTACGGTTGTGATTTCAAATGTCTGGATCGCCAACGCGGCGGTTGCCGTGGAGGTCCAGAATGCGGTGAAGCTGCCTGGCCGAGAGCGCGGGTGGCTGCACATCGAGGAACTCGCCGCACCCGCCACCCTGCCGCTGCACTCCCTCGCGGGCAAGGGCATGCACACCGACGAAGTCTGGATCGATGGCGTCAGGAGTGCGCTGGCGACGAAGGCCCGGCCGCTCGACGAACCGCCCGATCGCGAGGCGCTTTGGCGGCGGCACCTGTGGTCCCAGCCGTTTCCCTCCCGGACGACGCCTGGTGCGGTGAACGTCATGGCCGCTCCGTTTGGAGCCAGAGGAGACGGCAGGCACGACGACGGCCCCGCATTGCAGGCGGCCATCGATGCGCATGAGATCGTTTTTCTCCCGCAGGGCGTCTATGCCGTGTCCAAGCCCCTGCGGTTGCATCCCCGGACGAAGCTGATCGGCGTGGGCAACATTCAGGCGACCATCACGGCATTGCCTGAATCAGTGGCTTTCGGCGACCCTGACAATCCCGCTCCCCTGGTTGAAACCGATGACGATGCCTCAGCCGAAACCGTGCTGGCTTTCGTGCGGCTGCTGGTGCCGGTTCGCAATCCCTGCGTCTATGCCCTCCGCTGGCGGGCTGGCCGACGATCGATTGTCAGAAGCGTCTATCCCATCCGCGAGAAATGGCATCCGCATGCGCCACCAATGAATCACCCCATGGTGCGCATCGAGGGCTCGGGAGGCGGGCGCTGGTTCACGACGGTGCTGCTGCATTGGTGGTCCCAGGGGCCCGACTACCGGCACCTGCGCATTGAGGGCACGCGGGAACCCCTGTCATTCTACATGCTGGAAGCCGAACACGGCCGGGGCACGACATTGATGGAGTACCACGACGCCCGGAACATCGAGGTCTATTCGATGAGGACGGAGGGCGATTTTGGCGTGCTCACGATGAGGCAGTGCGAGAACATACGCATATTCGGGCTCTCCGGCAATATCATGGCCTCGCGCGGCTATTCCCTGTTCACCATCGAAAACTGCCGCGACTATCTCGTGAGCAACGTCGACACCTTCTACAAGCGACTCGGCCACTGGGGTGCACTGGGCACCGCACACGCGCCGCAGCTCTGGTACCGGCTTGTCGAACGTCCAGGCGCAGGGATTCCCGAGACAAGAATTCCAGGCACGGATCAGATCGCGCTCTACCAGCGCGGTCAGCCCACGGGGCAGGGAGAGCGGGCCTCGACGCAGCACCGCTGAACCGGGCGAATCCGGATTTCATGGCGGAAATCGCGCGGGCTCCGCATGGCTCGTGCTTATCTGGACATGTATGTCCGAATAGGCGGGCGCCAAAGCCTGCTACGGGATTGCAGCCCGCATGCAGACTGCAAGGCTGTGCAGGTCGGCCGGTCTGTAACCCGCCGCCACCTCCGGCGTCATATCCCTGAAGATCATCCAACTTCCCATGCAACCGCCCCTGTCACCCACCCAGGCCTGGGAGCCTCTTCCGAAGTCCCAATGGAATGAAGAAACCGCCCGCCATCTGCTCCGCCGCGCAGGATGGAGCGCCCACCCGGAGGCGGTCGCGAGGGCGGTGAGCGAGGGGCTCGCGGGCACGCTGGATCGCCTTTTCCCCGCGAAGCCGCCGGCTTTTGAAAGACCCAGACTGGTCCGGGATGAGCGTGAACGCGCGACTGATTTTCGTGAGCGGGCCAAGGCTGCGCCGACCGAAATGCAGCGGCGCGAGATTGCGCGCGAACATCGGGAGGTTTCCCGCCTGGCCAACATCGAGCTGTCCCTGGCCTGGCTCCAGCAGGCCGCCACCCCGGCCAACTCCGCGTTTGAGAAGTGGCTCCTTTTCCTCGGGGATGTCTACGTCGTCGGCGTCGAAAAGGTGAGGGGCGCCAGCCTCATCTTCGACCACTATGACACGCTCCGGCAGGGCGCGCTCGGCCCGGCGCCCGCGCTGACGAAGGCGGTCTCGCGCTCGGTCGCGATGATCATCTACCTCGACCTCCAGCGCAGCGTCAGGCAGGCGCCAAACGAGAATTTCGCCCGCGAGCTCATGGAGCTCTTCACCCTCGGCCAGGGCAACTACACCGAAACGGACATCAAGCAGGCTGCGCGGGCCTTCACCGGCTACCGGATGGCCCGCGAGGAATTCCGATTCGATCGCAAACAGCACGACGACGGACCCAAGACAATTTTCGGCCATACCGGGCGGTTCAATGGCGACGATGTCATCGATCTCATCTACGGCCAGCCGGCCGCCGGGACTTTCCTTCCGCGCGAAATGACGCGATTCTACCTCACCGACGAGGTTCCCGACGCGGCGTTTTTTGCTCCGCTCGGCGCCTGGTGGAAGGAGCGCAAATACAACCTCCGGGATCTCTGCCACCGGTATTTTTCATCGGCCGTTTTTTATCACCCCGCCTACCGGGCCAATTACATCAAGAGCCCCATCCACTATCAACTGGGGCTGCTGCAGGATCTGCAGCTCGACGTCGCACCAATGGCTCGCACGACGCTGCTTCCGCTGCGGCAGATGGGGCAGCAGCCGTTCAATCCCCCGAATGTCCGCGGCTGGGTGGGCGGCAAGCTCTGGATCAACTCCTCAACCCTCGCCGCGCGACGGCTGCTCGTGCAGTTTCTGTTCGCTCCGCTCGACGAGGATCGCATCAATGCCGACGACAAGGCGGCGCTGAAGGCCGCCCGCGCAGCGGGTTATTCGCGCTTCACGGTGGACGAGGATTATCTGCGCAAATTCGAGGCGCCCGATGTCGATGCCACGGTGAATCGCCTTGCCGCGCGCTTTCTTCCCACGGTGCCGGACAAGGAATACCATGCGGCTCTCCGGAGTTTCCTCAAGGGTCCGTCCGGTGTCGGTCGCATTCGCGGAGCAACCATTGCGATCCTCGAGACACCGGAATATCAGCTCTGCTGACAACGCAACCCTCCCGTCAATCCGGACTATTCCCAACAGTCATGAACAACACGCTTTCCTCAAAACTGCCCGCCACCCGTCGTGAATTTCTCCGCATGGGAGGAAGCGGAATCGGCCTGCTCGCGTTCAGCCGCTTTGCGCCGGCATTCCTTGTCCAATCCTCGCTCAACGCCGCGCCCGCACCCGAGAAGGACCGCACCATCCTCGTGCTCATTCAGCTCGCCGGCGGAAATGACGGCCTCAACACCGTCGTGCCCTATGAGGACGCCAACTACTACCGGCTGCGCCCCACGCTTGGACTGAAGAAGAAGGACGTGCTGCCCATCAACGACCTCCTCGGTTTCCATCCCAGTTGCGCGCCGCTGGGCAAACTTGTGACGGAAGGCAAACTCGGCATCGTCCAGAATGTCGGCTACCCGAATCCCAACCGCAGCCACTTCCGATCCACCGAAATTTGGGAATCCGCCAGCGATTCCGACAAGAACGACGCCACCGGCTGGATCGGACGCTACCTCGACAACACCTGCGCAGGCCGGCCGGATGCCAAGGGAGGCGACCCCGTGGCGGTGAACTCCGGCAATGAAGTGCCGCAGTCCTTCCTTGGCGAGAATCCTCATCCGACATTCACCCTCTCGGGCAATCTGAGACGCGCCGGCAGACGCGATGGAAACAACCTTTCACTGCTCAAGCGCCTCGCGGAATCCGATCACGCGGGAATGGAAACGAATGAGGGTTTCCTGCGGGCCACAATGATGGACGCCCTCGTCACCGAACAGCGCATCCAGGCGCTCCTCGGCCGCTACAAAACCGAATCCAAGTATCCGGCGTCCCAGTTCGCCCAGTCTCTGAAGAATGTCGCCGCGCTCATCGCCGCAGGCCTTTCCACACGCGTGTATTTCGTGTCGCTTGGCAGCTTCGACACCCATGCCGGCCAGCAGTCCACCCACGAGCGCCTGCTCACGACGCTGTCCGAGGGAATGGCGGCGTTTCAGCATGACATCGACGCCAAGGGGCTCGGCCCGCAGGTGCTCACGATGACCTTCTCGGAATTCGGCCGCCGTCCGAGCGAGAACAAGAGCAACGGCACCGATCACGGCACCGCCGCACCTCTTTTTGTGATGGGTTCGAAAATCAAGGGAAGCCTGCATGGCACATCCCCAAAGCTCGATCTTCCCGTCAACCAAGACCTCACGTTCAGCACCGATTTTCGCCAGATTTATTCAACCGTTCTCAACCGCTGGCTGGATTGTCCTGCCGACAAGATTCTCGGTCAGAAGTTCGATCCGTTGAATTTCATCTAGTGTTCTGTCGCGGAAATGACTATACATATATCATGCGGCCTTCTTGCGCGGCTTTCGCCGGGTGCAACCGGGCTGGATGGCCTCGAGCCGGCGACGACAGCGTTCGATCCTGGCAAGGATGTCCTCCGCCTTGGCGGTCCAAACAAATGGCGTGGGCTCCGGTTCCATTGCTCGATGAAGCGGGTGATCGAGGTTGATCAGATCGGGAACACTGGAGAAGCTGCCGCGACGCACCGCCTTGCCGGTGAGTTCGGCAAACCAGCGCTCCACCAGATTGAGCCAGCTCGAACTGGTGGGAATGAAGTGCAGTTTGAAGCGTGGACGCCGGGCGAGCCAACGCTGCACCCGCTCGTGTTTGTGGGTGCCGTAATTGTCGACGATAAGATGGAGCTCGTCCGCCTCGGCATATTCCGCGTCGATTTGTCGCAGGAACTTCAGAACTCGATGTGCCGGTGGCGCGGGAAGCAGTGGCCGCTGATCTTGCCGGCGGCCACGTTCAATGCGGCAAACAGCGTGGTCGTGCCATGGCGCACGTAGTCGCCGTCCGGTGCCGCAGCGACCGCGCTTCAGCGGCAGGTCTGGTTGCGTGCGATCCAGCGCCTGAATCTGGCTTTTCTCGTCCACGCAGAGCACCACCGCGTTTTGCGGTGGGTTGAGATAAACGCCCACTACATCAGGCAGTTTGGGCACAAACTGTGGATCGCGGGAGAGTTTGAACGTCTCCCTGTCGGTGCGGCTGCAACCCATGCTCCTGCCAGATACGCGCGACTGTGCTCGCGCACGCCCTGCGCCTTCGCCGTGGTTCGCGCGCTCCAGTGCGTCCGCCCCGGCGGCTTCGTGTGCAGCGTCGCTTCGACGATCCTTTCGCCAGCCCTCGGCGCGGCTTGCGCCCGCGGCCATTCGCCACGTCCCACAATCCTTGGACCTGCGGACACAAGCGCTGGCGCCACAGCCGGCAGGTGTGCCGGTTCACCTCCAGCTCCTCCGCAATCGTGGCATCGTCCAGCCCTTCGGCCTTGCGCAAAATGATCCGGCAGCGCTTCACCACCTGCTGGGGCGTACCGTGCGCGCCCACCCAGCGCTCCAAAACGCCACGTTGGTCTGCCGTGACCGTCAGAATCGTCGGTTTCCTGCTCATGCTTGCAGGTTGAACGATAACGACTTTTAAGTCTAGTCATTTCAGCAACAGAACACTAGGGCCATTGCGCTGGCGGCCAGGAACCCGATCCGGAGTTCTCCTGCCTTTGACGTCCACGGGACGGTGTCCAAGGGAAACCCTGCGGTTCTGCGAGTCGAAGTGTCAGTTTCTTCGCGTGTGGAGAGGGTGAGGCCATCTCTTCGTTTGACTTCCCGGCGGTGTCCGAAAACAAGCGTTCATGACCACTTTTCGAAAATATGCCGAAACGGCCGCACGCATCATCGGCAAGCGCACCCCCGCCAGGATGGCCTATGACAACGAAGTGCTGCGGTGGCGCCAGATCACGGGGGGCGATACGCGTGAGGGCATTCTCAAGGCGAATCTGAAGTTTCCCTCGCAGGCCCTGTCGACGGACGAGTCCGAAATGGAGGGATTCAACGCCTATTTTGAGTACCTCGCCGTGCACGCTGAGATCGTGCGCAACTTGAAGATCAAACTCGCTCATCAGAAGCGATAGTCCGGTTGCTTCAGGCAGGCTGCCAACCAGGGATGCCAGCATGACCGCCACGCCGATGGCCCCTTAGTCCGCCGCCTGCATGAAATATTTCAAGCATCTCTATTTCCAAGTACTTCTGGCGATCGGTCTGGGCGTGCTTGTGGGCTGGTTGGATCCCGGACTGGGGGTGAAATTGAAGCCCTTGGGCGACGGCTTCATCAAGCTGGTGAAGATGCTGATCGCACCAATCATCTTCTGCACGATCGTGTCGGGGATCGCCGGCATGGGGGACCTCAAGAAAATCGGGCGACTCGGTGGCAAAGCTCTGCTCTATTTCGAAGTCGTTACGACTTTCGCCCTGGCGATCGGCCTGCTGGTGGCAAACCTCCTGAAGCCCGGTGCAGGCATCAATGCGGACGTGACCACACTCGATGCCAGCGCGGTCTCGAGCTACACCAAGGCGGCCGCATCGCAGAGCACGGTGGAGTTTCTGCTCCACATCATCCCCGACGCGTTTTTGGGGGCCTTTGCGCATGGCGAGATTCTCCAGGTGCTGCTCATCTCCATCCTTTTCGGCTTTGGCCTGGCTCACATGGGGCCCGCGGGGGAGGCGGTGACGACGCTGATCAACCATGTGGCGCAGGCGTTTTTTGCCATGGTGGGCATCGTGACCAAGCTCGCCCCCATCGGCGCATTTGGCGCGATAGGTTTCACGATAGGAAAATACGGCATCGCGACGCTCCTCTCCCTCGGCAAGCTGCTCGCCTGCGTCTACCTCACGAGTGCGCTTTTTGTCCTTGTTGTCCTCGGCATCATCGCCCATTCGCGCGGATTCAGCCTGTGGCGCATCCTCGTGTACATCCGTGAGGAGCTGCTGATCGTGCTGGGCACGTCGTCCTCGGAGTCAGCCCTGCCCGGGCTGATGACCAAGCTGGAAGCGGCGGGCTGTTCGAGGTCGTCGGTGGGGATCGTGATTCCAGCGGGCTATTCGTTCAATCTCGACGGAACCTCGATCTATCTGACAATGGCCGCGATCTTCATCGCCCAGGCGACGAATACGGATCTTTCCCTCGTCCAGGAGATCGGGCTGCTGGGCATTCTGTTGCTGACATCAAAAGGCGCGGCGGGCGTCACGGGCAGCGGTTTTGTAACGCTTGCGGCGACCCTTGCGGCGACGAGGAGCATTCCCGTGGAGGGACTGGCACTGATCCTCGGCGTGGATCGGTTCATGTCGGAATGCCGCGCGATCACCAATTTCATCGGCAACGCGGTCGGCATGTTCGTCATCGCCGACTGGGAGCAGGACATCGATTTCAGCAAGGCGGCGCCGTTGCTGACACGGGCGCGGCGAAAGCGGCTGGCAGCGGCTGCGACGGATTGAGGCAGAAGGCATGGTGCGCCTTGGGCGCACGACTCGAAATTTCAAGATTCGAGAGGTCGGAGTCGAACTCACGATCCCAGGACACGACGGAGCGCGCCCCTCCATTGAGGTGTTTGGGTTGGCTCCAGTGCGGATTCGGCATGTCCGTCATCCGGCTTGCGTCCGGACCATCCGTGGCCACATGGGACCGCTGCCGCGATCAGTGGCCCATCCCAGCCTGGTGTTCCTGGATGTACTCCTGCTTGAGACCGAGCTTTTCCGGGGCGTGGAGAACGAGCATCTTCATGCGCACGTCGGACGGCGCTTCCCTGGCGGTCGCCTTCGAAACGACGATCATCAGCACAATGGCAAGCGGCACGGTCCAGATTGCCGGCTGTTCGCAGAGAATTCGAATCAGCGGATTGGCTGTCCAGAAAGCGGTCATGCTGACCATCTTCAGATCGCTGAGGTTGATGATGGTCGTGCAGAAAAGCGCGGCGACACCGCCTCCAAGCATGCCAACTGCGGCACCCTTCATCGTCATCCCCCGCCACCAGACGCTCATGAAGAGCAGCGGGAAATAGCTGGCCGCGGCGATGGCGAAGGCCTGGCCAACCATGAAATTGATCTGGAGCGCCTCGACCTGACATCCGAGCAGGATTGAAATCCCCCCGATCCCGATCGCGGCAAACTTGAACATCCGGAGGCGCTGGGCGGGCGTCGCCTGCGGTCGCAGGATGCGGCCATAGATGTCGTGGGCGACTGCCCCCGTCATTGAAACGAGCAGTCCGCTGAAGGTGCTCATGAAGGCGGCAAAGGCTCCCGCGCAGGTGATGCCGCTCAGCACGCTTCCCCAGACACCCCCGCGCTCATTGAGCAGACGCGGCAGTTCCAGGACGATCTTGTCGGTGCCTTTCGCTCCGGCGCCGGCATAGAGCTCGGGAAGCAGATTCCGCCCCAGCACGCCGAAAATCGGCGGAAACACATAGAAGACGCCGATCAGGATCATGACCCACATGGTGGTCCGCTTGGCGGCGGCTCCGTCGGGATTGGTGTAGAAACGGACGAGAATGTGCGGCAGGCCGGCGGTGCCGCACACGAGCGCGATGATCAGCGAATAGGTGTAGATCAGCGAGTACGGCCTGGACTCCTCCTGGCTGAGCCCCGCGGCCTTCGCCGCCTTTGTGGTGAGCGGACCAAACGGCGCCAGCCAGCCCGCGTCCCCAGGCGCTTTTTCAACCAACGGCTTCCGATTCACTTCATGCGCCGCCTGCGCCGTCGCAGCCAGGCTGGAAATCGCCGCGGCTGGCGCGGCCCCGGGTGTCGAAATGGAATTTGCGCCGAGATGCGTGCCGTAGAAGCCGTAGACCGACATCAGCACGAACACCGGCACGCTTATCGCGAACATCTTCGCCCAGTACTGGAAGGCCTGCACGATGGTGATGCCCTTCATGCCGCCAAGGGCGACATTGAGCGTGATCACCGCACCCACGAGAATGACCCCGATGGAGTAGTGCATTCCGGGAAAAATGTAGGCCAGCGTGGTGCCCGCACCCTTCATCTGCGGCATCGTGTAGAAGAACCCGATAAAAAGGACGAAGCAGACGGCGATCTTGCGAAAGAGCGGCGAGTCGAACCTGCCCTCCGCGAAGTCCGGAATCGTGTAGGCTCCAAAACGGCGAAGAGGTCCGGCAATGAAAAGCAGCAGAAAGAGGTACCCGCAGGCGTAGCACACCGGATACCACAGGGCGTCGTAGCCCGACGACATCACCATGCCGGCAATGCCCATGAACGAGGCGGCTGAAAGGTACTCGCCGGAAATGGCGGAGGCATTCCAGCCGACCGAAACCGAGCGACCGGCGACAAAGAAGTCGCTGGCGGTCTTGGAGGTTTTCGCCGAGCGAAAGCCCATCCAAATCGTCACAACGACGGTGACGAACGAGAACGCAAAGATCCACGGATCGACGCCGCCGAGAAACGCCACGGGGAGTCCACAGCCGCCAGGGGAAAGCATGTGTGTCGACATGGATCAGCGACGGTTTGAGGTCCTGACAGCCGTCACTTCATCCTCCTCGAGGGCGATCGAGCGTCGGATGAAGACATAGGAGATCACCCAGACAAACGGGAAGAACAGCACCCCAAGGATCAGCCAGCTCAGAGTGAATCCCGCGACACGCGTCGCCATCAGGCCCGGAGCAAGGTAATTGGCGAGCGGAAGTCCGATCAACAGGACAAGAAACGCCGCGGCGCATGCCACGGAGAGCTGGAGTTGCCGGCGCATGAGTGTGCGAAGAAACGAATCGCTGTGCACCGTTTCGTCTGACGACGGAGGCGTGGGGTTGGACATGAGCGCATCAGCTTGATGCCCCGGAGGATGAGTGCAAGGCCGCGAAAAGGGCCGCATTTTTTGCCGATGACGGGCACTTTCAGCCTTGCAGCGGATTGATCTGATAGGGCTTCGTGGGTTCAATCCCGCGTATATGACCCGCGCCGATTTCCTGCTCGCACGACGCCTGTTGGGAGGCCTCCACGACGACATTCATGCCGCCGTGACGGCTGCCCGCGCCCGGCAGGCCGCCGGCCTGCGCCGCGTCGTGGAAGGTCCGTCAGGCCGGCCCCTGAAGTGTCCGCTGGACACAACGTCGCCCGTGGCTTGGATTGGTTACGCCAACCGTGTGCTCGCACGCAAAGTGAGACCCGTGCTGCGGAAGGTGTTGTCGCAGACGGATTGAGGCTGTCGAGCAGGCCAATCTCCGCCGGCACGCATACAGGATTACCATGACACATGAAAAATCGCAGTCACTCGAAGAGTACCGGGAACACTTCGACACCCTGGCAAAGAAGCACGGTGACGATACAATTTACTCCCAGGCTGTCGGTGGCGAGTTTTCCGCCATCGGCAAGCTCGAGAAGGACCTCTTGATCAGCCTCGGTTTAAAGGAAGATCATGCGGTCATTGATGTTGGCTGCGGCAGCGGCAGGCTCGCGTTCCAATTGGCGCCGTATCGGGGCATGTCCTACCTGGGTTGCGACGTCGTGCCTGAATTGCTGGAACATGCCGCGTCGCTCTGCAAGCGACCGGATTGGCGGTTTGAACACACCAACGGCATTGGGATTCCGGCAGGAGACGCATCGGCGGATTTCGTGTGCTTCTTCTCCGTGTTCACCCACCTCACACACGAGGAAACCTTCAAGTACTTCCTCGAAGCGCGCCGCACGCTCCGCAGGGGCGGCATCATGGTGATGTCGTTCCTGGAATTTCGGATACCGTCCCACTGGCATCAGTTTCGCGTTTCAGTGGAGGATATCCGTCCGGACAAGCATCTCAATCAATTCGTCTCGCGTGACGGAATAGCCGCCTGGGCGAAGCACGCCGGACTGGGGCTGTTGAAGATATTCGACGGCGACGAGAATTACATTCCCCTGACGAGCGATGTCCGGTTCGAAAACGGCGGAATCGTATCAGGCACCGGCACGCTCGGGCAATCAGTCGCAATCCTGAAGAACACGGGCGACGATCCATTCGAGGGGGTTATCGTCGATGCGATTGAACCCGAGAATCACGCCTACATCGACAGCCCCAAGGAGGATGGTGAAGCAAGCTCAAAGGGGGTCATAGTTCACGGGTGGATATGGTTCCCGAAGCTGAAGGAGGAGATCAGGAGCGTCCAAATCGTCGCCGACGGCCGGTTGGTTGGTGAGACCGACGTGCTGTATGAAAGGTCGGACGTATCGACCGTTCTGGGCATCCCTCAGACCGAGCGCACCGGATTCACCATCCCTGTGAGTGACTTGGGAGTCGCCCGGGGCGAATCGGCAACCCTTGGACTCGCGCTCTCGCTGAAGAATGGCGTGCAATACCGCACAAAGACGAAACGCAGGTTCCGGATTGTCGCCTGAGCGCCTCCCGCGGCTCCATTGATCAGTGCAGCCATTCCCGTGCAGTCACTGACGCTGTGCAGGCCATGAGTGACGTGGAAACATGATTGGGGCCCGCCGTGTGTAGTTGAAGGTCCAGTCCGGATTGATGGTAACGGACACTTCCTTGAATTGCCTGATGTCCTTGCATGCTTCGTACCATCCATCGTTCCGATACGGAGCGAAACGGAAGTTGCCGATGTTGAGGAGGAGTCCCGTGGAAATCAGCGCCATGCTGGGCAGATAGACCCAGGGTTGGGATCCTCGGGCGATGATGCCGATCATGATCCACACCATGACCACCTTTGGGATGAAAAAGTAGCGGTCTCCGTTTTGGGTGTCCATGAGGTCCCAGACATCGAATCGTTTCGTGAATCCGGACGCCAGGACGATGGCCATCATGGTGGCCAATAGGAGAAAATACACCGTGCGTCCGCTCCGCATCCTGTGGATTGAGACCATCAGGTAGGCCAGCATGGCAGCCCCGGCGAGAATCGCGGCATGTTCATTCATGCCGGCGGACGCCGGACCCAGCAGCGTGCAGGCGAAAAGTCGCTTCGAAACCACGGCAAACACCTTGAGCGCGTCAACCGTCTGCGGTCCCTCTGATCTCGCCAGGGTGGAGTAGAGAAACCAGATCTGGGCCAGGGAGACCATGATCCCGAGTCCGAGCAGGACATGTGAACGCAGCGTGCGGCGCGCAATGGAACGAAACACCAGCAGAGGCACGACGAAAAGGATGAATGGGCCGGTGAGCCCAACGATCACCACAAAGAATACATCCGACACCCATTGCATGATTGTGCAGGGGTCGTCTTTTACCGCAGTGACCAGCAGGCCCAGTGCGGTGATCCATTGCAGATTGGTTGGATTGAGAGGAACCTCCCCGGTGTGAGGTATGACTGCAATCACCAGTGGCAGGAGGTATCTGCACGCCATTGGATTACGTTCCGACAGGCAGGTGTTCCCGACCACCGCGGTGATCATGAGGCAGGCGGCAAGATACCAGCCTGGCTGCATTGCCGGATCGAGGTAGACACCCAGGAAGGCAATGGCGCGGGGAAGCAGATGCAGGTATCCAGCCATCGGCTGCAGAAAGCTGGCGAACAGGTTTGTTTCCGCCTCCTGCAGGAACATGAAATCCTCCGCCCAGAACTGAGGATTGGTGAAGGCATCCGGACGACGAAGCGCCCAAACGCCGGCAAAAAGTAGAAGCAGCGCCGGGAAAACGGCGGCTCTGGTGGATGCCCGCAGGGTCACGGATCCAGAGACGGAAAACTCGGTGGCACCGCAAGCGGCAATTTGGCAACGCAGAAACGTTGAACCGCGGTGATGCGCAAAAAAACATGCATGAGTCCTGCAATGATCCCATGAACAAGACGTGAGGGGCTGCAGCTTGAAGCCAGTCGTGATTAGCGGTTGCGCCGGGAACGCGGCGGGATTGGTCTGGCGGCTCGAACTATGGCATACTCCCTTGGCATTGACTATGGAACGAACTCGGTTCGCGCCCTGATTGTGCGGTGTTCCGACGGCGCCGAATTTGGCGTGGAGGTTGTCAACTACCCGAGCGGAACTCAGGGCGTCCTGCTGGATCCGAGAAACCACCATCTGGCGCGCCAGAATCCGGCTGACTATATTTACGGTCTGGAGAAATGCGTGCGCGGTGCACTGGCGCAGGCGAAACGGAGGAAGGGTTTCGATGCCGACAAGGTCGTTGGCATCGGTGTCGACACCACGGGTTCGAGCCCGATGCCGGTCGATGAGCGAAACGTGCCGCTCGCCTTCAGTTCCCGCTGGAAGCGGAATCCCAATGCGCAGTGCTGGCTCTGGAAGGATCACACCGGCCACCGCGAGGCGGCGGAAATCACACGGCTCGCCGCGGAGATGCGGCCGCAGTACATCGCCAAATGCGGCAACACCTACTCGTCGGAATGGTTCTGGTCGAAGATTCTGCACTGTCTGCGCGAGGACCCCGCGGTGTTTCGCGCGGCATATTCGTGGGTGGAGCTGGCTGACTGGATCCCGTCGATCCTCGCCGGGATTTCGGATCCGCGGGAGATCCAGCGCGGCGTGTGCTGTGCCGGACACAAGGCGCTCTACGCGGATGACTGGGGCGGGCTGCCCGACAAGGAGTTTCTTGCACGGCTCGACCCAGCGCTCGCGGACCTGCGGGACCGGCTTTACGAACAGGCCTGGGATGCGAGCCGCGCCGCTGGAGGGCTGTGCCAGGAATGGGCGCGCCGCCTGGGCCTGAAGCCCGGCATTCCCATCGCCATCGGAGAAATGGACGTGCACTACGGCGCGATCGGCAGCGGCGTGGCGGAGGGCACGGTCGTCAAAGTCATCGGCACATCGGCGTGCGACTGCGCCGTCGTTCGCGCTGACAGGACCGTGCCCGACATCCCGGGAATCTGCGGCATCGTCAAGGGAGCGATCCTCCCGGGGCACTACGGGATTGAGGCGGGGCAGTCCGCGGTGGGCGACATCTTCAAATGGTTCGTGGAAGGCGTGCTGGGGGATGTCAGGCTTCATGCGTCGCTGACAAAAGAGGCGTCACGTTTGAAGCCGGGGGAGAGCGGGCTGCTCGCGCTCGACTGGAACAATGGAAACCGCACGGTCCTGGTCGACCAGCTTCTCACCGGCCTCCTCGTCGGCCAGACACTGTACAGCACAAAGGCCGAAATCTATCGTGCGCTCATCGAGGGCACAGCCTTTGGCGCCCGTGCGATCATCGAACGGATCCGCGAGTACGGCGTGCGCATTGACCGCATCGTCTGCGCCGGAGGCATTGCGGAGAAAAATCCGCTGCTCATGCAGATCTACGCCGACGTCACCGGCTGCACCATGCTGCTCGCCGGATCGAGCCAGGCCTGCGCGCTCGGGGCCGCGATTTCCGCAGCCGTGCTGGCCGGAGCGCATCCGGATTTTTCGTCGGCGCAAAGGCGCATGACATCCTTGAAGAAGGTTTCCCACCGGCCGAAGCCACCGGCAAAAAAGGTCTACGATCAGTTGTACGAACAGTATCGCGTGCTCCACGATGGCTTCGGAGGCGTGAACCGTGCGGCGGATTTTTCCGGCGTGATGAAGCGGCTGCTGGAAATCAAGGACACGGCCCAGAGTCGGGTTGCCCGCAGCAAATAGGGCGATTCCCATGAAAGCGCTCACGACTCCCCGCATCTGGTTTGTTTGTGGATCGCAGCACCTCTATGGCGAAGGGCCGCTTCGGCAGGTTGCGGCCAACGCAGCGGCGGTTGTCGACGGACTCACGGTTTCCCGGAGACTGCCCCTGCCGCTGGAGTACAAGGCGCTGCTGACAACGCCGGATGAGATCACACAGCTTTGCATCGATGCCAACTCCTCTTCGGACTGCGCCGGGCTGGTGGTGTGGATGCACACGTTCTCGCCATCAAAGATGTGGATCAGGGGGCTCACGCTGCTGAAGAAGCCCTTCCTGCACCTGCACACGCAGTTCAACCGCGACCTGCCCTGGGGATCCATCGACATGGATTTCATGAACCTCAACCAGGCGGCGCACGGGGATCGTGAGGCCGGTTTCATCCACACGCGTCTGCGACTCGGACGCAAGGTGGTGGTGGGACACTGGAGCGACGCGGAGGTCCAGGCGCGAATCGCGGCGTGGATGCGCGCGGCGCATGCCTGGCATGACATGCAGGGCGCGCGTTTTGTGCGGTTTGGCGACAACATGCGCGAGGTGGCGGTGACGGAGGGCGACAAGGTTTCCGCGGAGATGCGGTTTGGTTTTTCGGTGAACACACATGGCGTCGGCGATCTCGCGGCCAGGGTGAACGCCGTCGCTTCAGCGGATGCTTCGGCGCTCTGCGCGGAATATGAGCGTGCGTACAGGGTCGCCCCGGCACTCAGAAAGCGCGGATCGCGCCACGACGCTCTGCTTTACGGAGCGCGGCTTGAACTGGGGATCCGTGCGTTTCTGGAGGAAGGCGGCTTCAAGGGATTCACAACGACTTTCGAGGATCTTCACGGACTGAGACAGTTGCCGGGCCTCGCGCCGCAGCGCCTGATGGCGGATGGGTACGGATTCGCCGGCGAAGGCGACTGGAAAACAGCGGTGCTGGTGCGCGCGATGAAGGTGATGGCGCATGGGTTGAAGGGCGGCACTTCCTTCATGGAGGACTACACGTATCATCTTTCGCCGAAGGGTCACCAGGTGCTCGGCGCGCACATGCTTGAAATCTGCAGCACGATCGCCGCGGGAAAGCCATCGCTGGAAATCCATCCGCTGGGAATCGGAGGGAAGGAGGATCCCGTGCGACTCGTCTTCGACGGAGCGGCCGGTCCGGCGCTGAATGCCTCGCTGGTGGATCTGGGCCATCGTTTCCGATTGATTGTCAATGAAGTCACTGCAATCAGACCGCCGCGCCTGCCTCGGCTGCCGGTGGCGCGCGCGGTGTGGGAGTGCAAACCGGATTTCAAGACCGCGTGCGCCGCATGGATACTGGCGGGAGGCGCCCACCACACGGGATACAGCCAGGCGGTGACAACGGAAATGCTCGAAGACTTTGCGACGATTGCGGGTGTCGAGCTCGTGACGATCGATGCGACAACGCGACTGGCTGACTTCAAGCAGACATTGCGCAACAACGAAGTGTATTGCCACCTGGCGCAGGGTTTTCGGGCCTAGGATCTTCAGTCGTGCATCATCACAATACTGGCCCAAACGCACCGTCCTCCCCGACATGGCCTCATCCTATCACTCCCTGAAGCACGAAGCCTTCGAGGCGAATCGCCAGCTTCCGCGGAAAGGGCTGATCAATCTGACGTTTGGAAACGCAAGTGCGGTCGATCGAAGCCGCGGTGTGTTCGCGATCAAGCCCAGTGGAGTTGCCTACGACGACCTGCGGGCGGAGGACATGGTGGTTGTCGATCTCGATGGGAGAGTTGTCGAGGGAGTGCTGCGTCCGTCGTCGGACACACCCACGCACCGCCGGCTCTACCTGGGTTTTTCGAACATTGGAGGTGTGGTGCATACGCACTCAACGCATGCCACGGCCTTCGCGCAGGCGGGCAGGTCCATTCCCATTCTGGGAACGACGCACGCCGACTATTTTTCGTGCGACATCCCCGTCACGCGGCACATGACGCCGGGGGAGATTGCGGGCGACTACGAGTGGAACACCGGCGCGGTGATGCTCGAATGCCTTGAGCGATTGACGCTGAAGCCGCTGGCCTGCCCTGGCGCGCTGGTGATTCGGCACGGACCCTTTGCCTGGGCGGAGAACGTGATGACGGCGGTCGAGGTGGCGGTTGCCATGGAATGCGTGGCGCACCTTGCGTGGGTCAGCCTGCAACTGGCGCCCGGACTCACGCCGATCGAACCGGAGCTGCTGCGGAAGCATTTCACCCGAAAGCACGGGGCGGGCGCCTATTATGGACAAACCGCCCGCGGGTGAAAGCGGGTCGCAGGTCTGCGTGTGGGGCGGGATGCCGGCGAAATCAGGGTTTGGTCTGCTCGACGGAGGTGACGCGCCCGTTGAGGAACTCCACACGAATCCGCTCCTCGGACCGCTGGCGATAGACGTCGGTCTGCACCGGCTCGAGATAGACGAAATAGCGCTTGGACTGCGGATCGTAGATGACGATGCGACGATATCCCGTATGAACGGTGCCGGCGTATTCCTGCCAGTAGACGTTGTAGATCCACGTCAGCTTTTCGCCCGCCTTCGTGGTTGAACTCTTGCGCTCGTCGGGATTTCCGAGGGCGATGTAGACCAGGTCGGCGGTGTCACCCAGCGCAATCTCGCCCTTCTTGAGACGCTGCTGGGTGTGGGAATCGAGCGCGTTGAAGACCTCGGACTTTTCCTTGGATCTGCTGTCGAACGTGCTGCAACCCGCAGCCAGGAGGATGAGAGAAGTGACCGCGGCAAGGGCCGCGAGACGGGTAGTAAAAGAAGCATGCATGACAATAAGCTGGGACATCAAGGGTTGCCGCATGTTGCGTAATCGTGCGCGGAAGATCCTCCCGAGACGTGGATGATCTGTAAATCTCAATGATCAAGGCATTTGCCGCTTTCATTTAGTGACTCTTGCCAGCCATCAATCACGCAAATCGCGAAAGATCGATCTGCTGCCCGGAAGGCCTGCCGGCACCCGCCCGCCATTCCCGCCAAACCGGCGCATGCATTTACGCCACTCGACTCTTTCCCCGATTCCCGCCGATCGGCAAAGATGCCACCCACAGCCCCGAACAGTCTGTCCCCACAACCGAATCGCGCCCATTCCCCCGGTCAAAGCCCAACTTGGATAAAACCCAAAAACTCCAATCCCCAAGCCAAAGGGGTCAAACCTCACTTTTCACATTGACCTGGCTATGCTCCCTGCGGAAGCGTGCTGGGATGGCAAGGAAGCTGAGACTGGAGTACGCAGGGGCGATGTATCACGTTTTCAATCGTGGAAACTACAGGGGGGACATCTTTGAGGAGGACGGGGCGAAGGATGCGTTCGAGGGGTGCCTGTTCGAGGCGGCGGCGAAGGCCGCGTGGCGGGTGCATGCGTTCATCATCATGAGGAACCACTACCATCTGGCGCTGGAAACGCCCGATGCGAATCTTGTGGCTGGAATGAAGTGGCTGCAGTCGACGTACGCCAATCGGTTCAACAGGTTCAGGGGAGAGCGGGGGCATGTGTTCCAAGGGCGCTACCAGGCGCTGCTGCTGGAGGACATGCCGGTGCTTGGAGCGGTTGGACATTACATCCACTTGAATCCGGTGCGGGCGAAATTCCTGACGATGGAGACGCTTGCGAGCTATCGTCACAGCAGCTACTGGTACCTGACGAAGAAGACGAAGCGCCCGGCAAGTCTTTCGTTCGAGGCGATTCTAAGTGCGGCTGGCACCCTGCCCGACAAACCCGAGGGATGGAGAAGCTATCACAATTACCTGGCTTGGCTGTCCGAAGAGGAAACTGCGCAAAAGGGCCTGGCTTTCGACAAGATGTGCAAGGGGTGGGCTCTCGGAGGCGCTGAGTTCAAGCAAGGGCTGCTGGACGACCACAGGAAGCTGGGAAAAGAGATTCAGGCGGAGACCGATGCGTCGGAATTCAGGCAGATGGGTTGGAACAGATCGCTTGGGCGCGCTCTGGCGGCACTGGGTCGCAGGGAGCGGGAGGCTCCGAAAGCGGCCAAGGCGGCGAACTGGAAGGTGGCGATCGCCGCCCATCTGCGGCGAACGACCACGGCATCAAATCCGTGGCTTGCGCAGGCTCTGGCGATGGGAGCGCCAAACGCCTTGTCGCGCTATGTCGCGGAATGCCACAGGGGCCTGCGCCCCGATGCCGCAAAACTGCTGCGCAGACTGGAAAAGTTGTAATAGTGAGGTTTGACCCCTTTTGATTGGGGAAGGGGAAATCGGTGCGAACTGCTGATGACGATGATCATTCCAGACTCCGAGGCGGTTCCCCATCCGCTTTCGCGCAGCGATGACTTTGGAACGGTTTTTCGCTGGCGGGGGCGGTTCCTGCGCGAGTTGAACAGGTCGATTCAGCGGGAGTTTGAGGATTTCTGGGCCAGCGGGCTGTGGCAGGGCCTTGTCGAGAAGGGATGGGCCCCCGCCACGCGGATCACCAGCCTGCAGACCGCCCGCGGGGGCACGGTTCTCGAGCACGACGAGATTCCTTTCGCAACCTATCCCGTCGAATGGTCGTTCTCCATGATCAAGGACGCGGGGCTTCATGTGCTGAAGGTGGCCGAACACGCTTCCGACCATGGGTACGAACTCAAGGATGCCCACGGATACAACATTGTGTTCTCGGGCTGCACGCCGGTGTTTGTCGACATTGGCAGCTTCGTCAGGAGATCGCCGGACTCCGTCGGCTGGGTGGCTGAACGTGAGTTCAGGAATTTTTTCCTGACCACACTGCGGATTTGGAGAAGTCAGGGCGCCTTTCTTGCGCGGCGGCTGATCCTGGGGGGAGAAGTGATCAGTGATGACGCCGCCCTGCGTCTCAGATTCCCGGTGCTTCGATTCCCGCCAAAGAGGGCTTCAAGAATGCTGGCACGAATCCTGGGGATGTATGTCTTCGCCCAGCAAGCCTCAGAAAAGGAAATGGTGGAGAAGCATGGTCGAGCCCTGGGCGGAGCATTCAACTGGATGCGAAGGGCAAGGATTCCGCCATTCAAGTCCACCCGGGTGCAGCAGTTGCGGAGAGCCATTGAATTGATTGAACCGGAGAGGCGGCACGCTGCCCGATGCAGCCGTGACCGGGCGGATCACAATGTTCAGTCCGCCGCTCGCGCAGGGAAGATTCTGGACCTGGTCGGTTCCCTGCGGGTCAGGACCGTCATGAACATTGGCGGCAGTGAAAATGAATTTTCCCTGTTGCTCTCGAAGCTGCCCGCTGTGGACAGGGTGCTGTCGCTTGATGCGGACCACCGTGCACTGGATCTTGCCTATCGAAGGCTGCGGAGCGGGCATCCAAAGATTCACACCATCTCCAGCGATTTCATGGCCCCACTGCCATCAGTGCTGGGTATTCCACAGGCGGACCGACTGCGGGTCGATGCAGTGGTTGTCCTGGGGCAATCGCATCTCCTCCTGCTGGACCAGAAGTACAATGTCCATGCTGTCCTGGATCAGCTCACAGCGCTATCCTCGGGTTTTCTGCTTTTTGAATTCATGCCATCCGAACTTTGGGCCGAACATGGAGCCTCTCCCTTGCCGGAATGGCACACACGAGGCTGGTTTCGCGAGGCGTTTGCCCGTCATTGCAAAGAAATTCAGGAATTTGAAATGGAGGAGAATCGGATCCTATTCCTTGGGCGCACAATTGATTCTCAATGATGCTCCGGTCAGCACCAGCATGGCAGGTGGAAGTTTGTGTCGGCCGGCATCGAATTTCCAACCTTGCGCCTCACTTTGATCTCTCACTGGGTCCTGCGCCGCATTCTTGCTCACACTCACATGCAGGTTTGTCTGGAAGAAGCCCTGGATGGATTCAGGAAGTGTCCTGAAGAGGGTTCAACACGTTGCCGCCGAATTCTGCCACCGCCATAAGTGGCCACGCATGTTTTGCCGAGTACTCAATACAAATCCACTGCCAGGCCTGGTGATTGCTCAATCGATCTCGAAACAGCTCAACCACTCATGAGTACCGTCCAATTGTCTGACTCGGAATGGGTGGAATTCCGCCACAGCCTGTCTCTTGCGGGCGGCGGTGTCCGGGAGTGCTTTCAGTTGTTGTCAGCCCGCTGCCTCGCCCGTTATGTGCGCTCCAACGCCGGGATCGAGCTGGATCCCGAGCCGCTTCGCCAGTGCTGCGGGGCAATATGGAACATCGTCGACGCCCATGGCTGGCCCCAGCCGCTGAGTCGCGGCGCGGAGCGTGAAGCGACAGACACGGAATTGCCGGAATTGCCAGATTGGACCGAGCGCGTCCTGAGATCGTTTGCCGGCACCGATCCTGACAAGGGAAAGTCTGCGACTGATGCGACGGGGCAGGCTGTTGGCGGCGGCAAGTCACAGGCAATGACTTTGCTGAAGGTGGCGGTCGGACAGCTCTTCAAGGCCTGCGTCTACCCGGAAATCACTGTCTGCCGGAATTCTTATCGCCAGCAAACAGCGGATGGCCGCTGCAAACGCCAGAACCCCACGGCGGCACGGGCACGCTTAAGTGGCTCCCCGTGTGTAGATTGCCCATGGACGGTGCGTTTGTCAGCGGAAGAACACGCTCGTCTGCTCACAGCATCCTGGGCACCTGCCAATTCAATTCCCTTTGATTCCGATCCGATGTGCTTTCTGCCTGAAGACTTCCGCAGTTTGCGCCGATTCCTTTGGCTACATGCGCGTACTCGAACAAATGCCCCATGAGCGAAAGCTTTACTCTGGGCAGGGGAGTAGTTCTACTTACCCGGATCCCATGAACAAGCACCGGATTGTGATCATCGAAGACGAAACCGTCTTTCGCGAATTGATGACAATGGCATTTCGCCAAATGCCGAAGGTGACGGTGGTGGGAGATTTCTTCGACGGAAGGGATGGGCTTGAAGCCTGTCTTCGGGACAAGCCTGATTTGCTGGTGGTTGACCTCTTCCTGCCGAGCATGCATGGCATCGACATCGCGAAGGAAGTGCGATCGAAGCTTCCCGGCACACGCATCCTCGTGCTGACGAGTCACGCCGAAGAACGTTTGCCTGCGCAGCTGATTGAGATGGGCGTGCACGGATTTGTGGCTAAAACCGAACCGCTCAAGGTGGTCTTGGAGGCGGTTGAAAAAGTACTGGCGGGCGGGATGTTCTTCTCCTCGAGCACTCCGGCCAAACCTCCCCTGTCCCCCCTGCCGGCAGTCGCCCCGGTACCACTGAAAAATCCTCTGACACCGCGCGAACTGGAGGTCGCCATCGGCGTAGCCTCGGGTCTTTCCTCCAAGGAGCTCGCGTCCAAGCTCAATCTGTCCGTACGCACAGTCGAAAAGCATCGCGCCAACATTATGGACAAGGTGGAGGTCCGCGAGGTCGCCAGCCTTGTTCGCTGGTGTGTTCAGCAGGGACTGATCAAGGTCTGACCGCCGCGCCATCGGTCTGGCGCGTTTTCCTGGAATGGCTGCGGGACGGTGAGGTTCGGCCGGTACCGTGCAATCATGGGTCCTGCGGGTTGGTTTCCCGCAGCCACACGCGGAACGACTCGCCGGCCGTTGAGAACTCCTGTTGCAGAGCTTCCAACTCAACGCTGGTCAAGGCCTGGCGGGTGTCGCGAAGCTGCATCTCCATGGCGCGGCATTGGGCGGCAAATACCTTTGCGCCGAGTTGGGAGGAACTGCCTTTGATCGCATGCACGGTCATGATTTGCTTGTCGACCGGAAGAGCAGCGAGCCGCTGGAGTTCCGCGGCCGTGTGATCGAGGTACAATTCGACCAAGGATCGCACCTCAGTCAATCCGAGCACATCAACGAGCTGTGCGAGAGTCGATTGAGCATGCATGGTCATTGCCGGGGTTGCGTGAGGATTCACGAGGCTGAAGAATTCCCATTGAATAAGACACGGGTTGAATTCTGAAAATTCGCCTGGGGGTGGCGAAGTCGAACCGGGCACGACGAAGCGTGCCCCTCCAGTGTTGCCTGCGTCCCCCCTCCAGCGGCGGGAACACCCAAACAACATCTGCTGGAGGGGTGGCCATGGCTCACTTTGGGGTAACCCGAAGCTTTTGCCAACGTTAAAGCCAGGTGAAAATGACATCTGGGGATATTCCCGGAGGATCGATTCGCTCGACAAATGCGGGTGAGGCCCGTTGCGTAAAAAGACGTCTTCCGATGAGTCCACGGTTTTTGCCCCGGTTACTGCGCTGGACTTGCCTGTATCTTTCGCTCCTCCTGCTGGTCGAAGCACAGGCACGCCTCCGCGCGGATTCATCCAAGCCACCCGCCGCCCAATCCATCGTTGTCAGCCTGCCCGATGCCCACGGCTTTCGATTCGCAGGCTATTATGCGGCGCAGGCAAAAGGATACTTTCGTGAAGCCGGCCTCGAGGTCCGCCTCGATCCTGCGCGCCCGGGATCATCTCCGGTCTCTGACGTCGTTTCCGGCCGGGCAGTCTATGGCATAGCGGGCTCCGAGGTTCTCCTTGAACGCTTGAACGGAAGGCCTGTGGTTCTGGTCTCCGCCATTTTCCAGCATTCCGCACTCGGAATCGCCATCGCGGGCAGCTCACCGATCCGGACGCCCAGCGACCTTTCGGCGCGACGGGTGGCGATTGCCGCCCTGCCGCGCGACATTGAGCTGTGGACAATGATGCTGCTGGAAGGCGTGCGTCGCGACGGTATTGAGGTGGTTCCGACCTATCCCGGCACAAACGAGATTCGCGATGGCGATGCGGATGCCATGGCGATCTATTTCGCAAATCGCCCCCAGTTGCAGCTGGACGATGCGGACTACCGCGTTCTGCAACCGGCCGCGTATGGGGTCGATTTTTACGGGGATGGCCTGTTCACGAGTGAACAGGAGGCGGCGCGCAACCCGGACCGTGTGGCACGGATGCGCTCCGCAGTGAACAGGGGCTGGGCATATGCGATGGCAGACCCCAATTTCATAATCGACTACATCATCGCCAATGCGCCCGGGCCCCAGCCCGGCCAAACCAGGGCGCGGCTCGCGGAGGAGGCATCCGCCGTCCGCGAACTTGTCGTGCCAGGCCTGGTTGAGATCGGCCACGTCAACACGGAACGCTGGGACGAAATCGCCCGCCAATTTGTCGCGCTTGGTCTGACCAGGAACACAAAACGCCTGGAGGGATTCGTCTTCTCGCCTCCTGCAAAGTTCAATGTGACGGGCGCCGTGCTCCAGTGGGCGGCGATCGGACTCGGCGTGCTCGGATTGATCGGTGCGGGAATAGTCATCTGGAACATCCGCCTCCAGCGGCTCGTTGAGCAGCACACCACGGCGTTCAGGCGTTCGGAGAACAGATTTCGCGAGGTTTTCCAGAACCTCCCCGTTGCAACCGTTGAGCTGGATTTCACCGGCGTGCTCCACCGTCTGCACGCCTGCAAGGCGTCGGGCGTGATCGAGCTGGCGGCCCACCTCAACGAAAATCCCGGTCTGGTGGGCGAGTGCATCTCCCTGGTCAAGGTCACGGGATGCAACGAACGCGCCTTGAGATTCATGGGCGTGCCCGATGTCGGTGCGCTGGCAAAGTTCTTTCCGACGCTGACCGCTCCAGGCCTGCAGCAGGCGATGCGACGGATATTCGAGAGCATCTGGGCCAACCGGCGATCAATGTCCTGCGATCTCGAGTTGACGGATGCCCAGGGTGTGACCCGCCAGAGCCTCATGCAATGGACGGTGATAGTGTCTCCAGACGGTCATCCGGACTGGGCGCGCACGGTGGCGACGATATCCGACCTCACGGAGCAGAGGCGCGCCGAGGCGAGGCTGAGGCAGAGTGAGGACCGCTGGGAGCTTGCGGTGCGCGGGCTCAATGTCGGGTTGTGGGAGTATGATTTCGAAACCGACCGTGCATTCTTCTCCGATCGCTGGAAGGAAATGCTCGGCTTCAGATCGGGAGAACTGACCGCCAGCCGTGAGGAATTCTGGTCCCGCCTGCATCCTGACGACAGGGACCGCGCGCTCGCGGCGATGCGCGCGCATGTCGAGCATGTCGTTCCCTACTACAGCGCCGAGGTGCGCGTGCGCTGCAAGGACGGGAGCTACCTGTGGGTGATGTCGCGCGGCCAGGCATTGTTCGATGACGACGGCCGTCCGAGGCGGATCGTGGGTGCGCACACGGACATTTCGGAGCAGAAGGAGGCCGAGCAGGCGCTGCGGGAGAGCGAGGCGCGCTACCGTCTGCTCTTTGAATCGAATCCGTCGCCGATGTGGCTCTACGACCTCATCACGCTGCGATTCCTTGAGGTGAACACGGCTGCTCAGAAGACCTATGGGTACACGCGCGCGGAGTTCCTGCAGATGTCCATCATGGACATCCGTCCGCCCGATGAGCAGGAACGCCTCAAGCAGGCTCTTGAAACCCGGGGAGTCGATGAGAACATCCAGACGCTCGCCGGCGTCTGGCGGCATCTCCGCAAGGATGGCTCGATGCTGTACATGAGCATCAATCTGCACCGGTACCAGTTCTCGCAGGCGCCCGCCGTCGTGGTGCTCGCCCAGGATGTCACGGAGCGCCATCTCACCGAGGAACGCCTTCGAGTCAGCGAGGCGCGATTCCGGACGCTTTTTGAAAGCGCGGTGGAGGGCGTCTACGAGTGCACGGCCGACGGCACCTACCGGGCGGTCAACCCCGCCCTCGCGCGCATGCTGGGTCACGCGAGCCCGGCGGAGATGATTGAGACAGTCGGCAACGGCCGGGGCGTCTACCGTCACAGGGGACGGCGCCGCGAGTTTCTGGAGGCGCTGGGGACGAGCGACGTCGTTGCGGACTTTCAGTCGGAGGCCGTCTGCGCGGACGGGTCAACCAAATGGATTTCTGAAAACGTGAGGGCTGTGCGCGACGGCAAGGGGGAGCTGATGTACCTCCAGGGATTTGTCTCCGACATAACGGAGCGGCGCAGCGCGGAGTCGGCGCTGCGCGCGAGCGAGGAGCGCTACCGGGTGCTGTTCGAGCATTCGCCGGTGGCCATTGTGGAGTACGACTACCGGTCCGTGGGCGCCTGGATCAACGACCTGCGCGCCGCGGGAGTCGAGGATCTCGAGAAGCACATGGCGGAGAATCCCGCGGCGCTGTCGAATTCGCTGCATCAGATCGTGCCCGCGGGGATGAACGAGGCGGTGGTGAAACTCGTTGGCGGGCGCTCCAAGCAGGAGGTGGCGGACCGCATTGACTGGATTTTCGCGGAGGACGCCTACCTCGCGCGGCAGCGCGCGTTTGTGGCGATCTGGAAGGGGGTCAACCAGATCGAGGGCGAGTTCACCCTGCGCGCAATCGACGGCACGCCGCGTCTTGTCTACTATCGCTGGTGGCTGCCCGTCCGCGGAGGCAAGCTCGACTTCGAATGGACGCAGTTGATGCTCGTCGACCTGACGGGCACCAAGCGGGCCGAGGCGGCTCTCGCAACCGAGCGCGAGCGCCTGAGTGTCACCCTGCGGGCGATGGCCGAGGGGGTGGTGACCGCCGATACAGACGGAAGGATCCAGTTCATCAATCATGCCGCCGAGGAGCTCGTGGGCTGGAGATTCGGCAGCGCGATCGGCCAGCGAATCGAGGATGTCGCCATGATGCGCCATCAGAACACCCTGGCCGCCGTCGGCGTGCCCCACCGCGAGGCATTGCTCGAGCACAAGGTGGTGGACCTTCCCCAGCACACGACGCTGCTGGACCGGCAGGGGGCGGCGCGGCTCGTGGAGGGCCGGTGCGCGCCGATGTTCGATGACAAGGACGAGCCCATGGGCGTGGTGCTGGTGGTGCGGGACATCGGTGAGCGGGCGCGCCTGGAGAACGAGATCCTGCGCGCCTCCAAGCTGGAGTCGGTCGGCATTCTGGCCGGCGGGATCGCCCATGATTTCAACAACATCCTCACGGTGGTCATGGGCAACCTGACCCTTGCGCAGCTCGACACCGCTCCGAACAGCAAGACCGGACGATGGCTGGCCGAGGCGGAGAAGGGCGCGTTGCGCGCGCGCGACCTCACGCAGCAGCTGCTCACCTTTGCGAAGGGCGGCGACCCCGTCAGGAGTGCGGTGCTGCTCCCCGAAGTCGTCCGGGATTCCGCGGCGTTTGCGCTGCATGGCTCGAAGGTGAGCTGCGAGGTCGATGTCACGCCGGATCTCTGGCCGGCCGACATCGACAAGGGCCAGATCGGCCAGGTGGTTCAAAATCTCGTGATCAACGCGGTGCAGGCGATGCCGGATGGCGGCAGGATCCATGCGCGCCTGAGAAACCACAAGGGACCGGTGGGCCCCAACGGCGACGCGCCGCTCCATGACGGCCGGTTCATTTGTATCAGCATTTCCGATACGGGCACGGGCATTCCTCCGGAGCACCTGGGGCGGATCTTCGATCCCTACTTTTCCACAAAGAAGAACGGCAGCGGCCTGGGGCTTGCGACGGTGTATTCGATCATCCGCAAGCATCAGGGGCACATCGAGGTGGCGTCCGAGCCTGGCAGGGGCACGACGTTCCAGTTCTGGCTGCCGGCCGCAACGAGCGCTCCGGCGCCCACGCCCGCCGGAGGCGCGCTGCCGGAGAAGCTCGCCGGCCGCGTGCTCTTCATGGACGACGAGGAAACCATACGCCACATGGCGCAGGCCCTGCTGGTTCGCCTCGGGTTCGAGGTGGTGACGGTTTCCGATGGCGCGGCGGCGGTGAGCTCCTACGCGGAGGCGCTGGCGAATGGACAGCCGTTCCGTGTGGTGGTGATGGATCTGACGGTGCCGGGCGGCATGGGAGGCCGACAGGCGATGGAGGAACTGCTCAAGATCGACTCCGATGTGCGGGCGGTTGTTTCCAGCGGCTATTCCAGCGATCCCGTGCTGGCAAACCACCGGGCGCACGGATTCAAGGGCGTTGTTGCCAAGCCGTATCGCATAGCCGACCTCGCCCGCGTGCTGCGGACGGTGATCGAGCAGGAATAGGGGCGGAGGACAATTTCTTCTCGCCGCCGGCCACGCATCCGCGTTTAGGCCTAGTGTTCTGTTGCTGAAATGACTAGACTTAAAAGTCGTTATCGTTCAACCTGCAAGCATGAGCAGGAAACCGACGATTCTGACGGTCACGGCAGACCAACGTGGCGTTTTGGAGCGCTGGGTGGGCGCGCACGGTACGCCCCAGCAGGTGGTGAAGCGCTGCCGGATCATTTTGCGCAAGGCCGAAGGGCTGGACGATGCCACGATTGCGGAGGAGCTGGAGGTGAACCGGCACACCTGCCGGCTGTGGCGCCAGCGCTTTGTGTCCGCAGGTCCGCAAGGATTGTGGGACGTGGCGAATGGCCGCGGGCGCAAGCCGCGCCGAGGGCTGGCGAAAAGGATCGTCGAAGCGACGCTGCACACGAAGCCGCCGGGGCGGACGCACTGGAGCGCGCGAACCCTGGCGAAGGCGCAGGGCGTGCATGCGAGCACAGTCGCGCGTATCTGGCAGGAGCATGGGTTGCAGCCGCACCGACAGGAGACGTTCAAACTCTCCCGCGATCCACAGTTTGTGCCCAAACTGCTCGATGTGGTGGGCGTTTACCTCAACCCACCGCAAAACGCGGTGGTGCTCTGCGTGGACGAGAAAAGCCAGATTCAGGCGCTGGATCGCACGCAACCAGGCCTGCCGCTGAAGCGCGGTCGCTGCGGCACCTGGACGCACGACTACGTGCGCCATGGCACGACCACGCTGTTTGCCGCATTGAACGTGGCCGCCGGCAAGATCAGCGGCCACTGCTTCCCGCGCCACCGGCACATCGAGTTCCTGAAGTTCCTGCGACAAATCGACGCGGAATATGCCGAGGCGGACGAGCTCCATCTTATCGTCGACAATTACGGCACCCACAAACACGAGCGGGTGCAGCGCTGGCTCGCCCGGCGTCCACGCTTCAAACTGCACTTCATTCCCACCAGTTCGAGCTGGCTCAATCTGGTGGAGCGCTGGTTTGCCGAACTCACCGGCAAGGCGGTGCGTCGCGGCAGCTTCTCCAGTGTTCCCGATCTGATCAACTCGATCACCCGCTTCATCGAGCAATGGAACCAGGAGCCCACGCCATTTGTTTGGACCGCCAAGGCGGAGGACATCCTTGCCAGGATCGAACGCTGTCGTCGCCGGCTCGAGGCCATCCAGCCCGGTTGCACCCGGCGAAAGCCGCGCAAGAAGGCCGCATGATATATGTATAGTCATTTCCGCGACAGAACACTAGCCTCATGCCGCTGTTTGAGCTCAAGCTGGAAGTCGGATCCGATGTCGCAGGCGAAGTTGAGGAAACGATCGCCATCCTGGAGGACGGGCGATTGATGCTGCTTGAAGACAAGCCGTCCTCCCGCGCCTGGGTTGCGGGCTATTTTGAGAATCGTGATGAGATGGCGGCGGGACTTTCCCGTCTGAACGAGATCCTGCCTTCCGAATGGAAACGAGGAGAGGCGCAGACACGGGAGCTTGCTGATCAGGACTGGCGCGACAGCTACAAGACGCACTTCAAGGCCTGGACATTCGGTCGCCTGCACTGGGTGCCGGTCTGGGAGCGCGACACCTTTGTCCCGCCACCCGGACATGCGGTCATCTGGCTGGATCCGGGCCTTGCCTTTGGAACGGGGAATCATGAGACGACGCGGCTCTGCTGTGAGCGGCTCGCGGCCTTCGCGCTATCCCGTGCCCGGACGGAGCGCGGCGGCCGGCCGGAGGTGGTCATCGATGCCGGCTGCGGTTCGGGAATCCTGGCATTGTCGGCGGCCAGGCTGGGATTCTCCCGGGTCTCCGGTTTTGACAACGATCCGGAGGCGGTGCGCGTGAGCGGGGAGAACGCGGAGCTCAACGACATGGCGGGCCTGGTCGAGTTTTCCACGGCCGATCTCGTCTCGGGTCTGGCGGGAAGACGCGCGGACCTCGTGCTGGCCAATATCCAGGCCGATGTCCTGATGGCGTTCGCAGGCAGCCTGGTTCAGGCGGTGGCACCCGGCGGCCAGCTCGTTCTCAGCGGCATTCTGGCCTCTGAAAACGCCGAGGTGCGGACAGTGTTTTCAACCACCGCACCCGGCTGGCGGATCGACAGTCGCGTGATGGGAGAATGGAGTGACCTGCTCCTTGAGCGACCGCAGGATTGAGCCTGCCAAGATGCGCACGAAAACGACTTTCCTCGATTATAGCGTAACCTCGGTGCCCCAATTCGTGTATTGAGCCTGTTCCACACATGGCTGCAATCATCGAAACCAAGGGCCTGAGCAAGCGCTTCGGCAGTCATCAGGCATTGGATGGGATCGATCTGCACATTGAGCCAGGCACCATCGGACTGCTCGGCCCCAATGGAGCGGGCAAGTCTACCTTGATCCGGTGTCTGCTGCAGCTTGATGGGAAGGATGCGGGAAAAGCGTCGCTGCTGGAGCAGGACATCGACGTGCACGGTCGCGAGGTTCGGAAGCGGGTGGGCTATGCGCCGGAGCAGGACTGCCACATTCCCGGCATGGCTGGATGCGAGTATGTCACGTACTGCGCGCAGTTGTCCGGCCTGCCGTTTGCGGCGGCGCGCCAGCGGGCGCACGAGATGCTGGATTTTGTGGGAATGGGGCAGGAGCGATACCGCCTGGTGGACACCTACTCGACGGGCATGAAGCAGCGCATCAAGATCGCCCAGGCGATCGTGCACGATCCGGAGCTGGTGTTTCTGGATGAACCGACGAACGGCCTCGATCCGGAGGGCCAGGCGCACATCCTCGATCTGATCGCACGCATCTGGAAGGAGTCGGGCATCAGCGTGGTGCTGTCCTCGCACCTGCTTCCGGACGTCGACCGCATCTGCGAGCAGATTGTCATCGTGGCGCGCGGGCGGATCGTGGTTCACGATCACCTCCAGGAGCTGAAGCGCCGCCGCAAGCCCGTCGCCGAGCTCGCGGTCCAGGCGGGAGCGCGGGAACTGACCGAGGCATTTTCGCGAAACGGCTGGCCGAGCGAGCTGCTGGGAAATGGCCGCATTCGCGTTTCACACGGCATGGATTCGCTCAATCCGATGATCGCGTTTCTGCGCGAGCGGCGCGTGGCTCCGCTTGAAATCAAGGCCAGCCCCAACGCACTGCAGGAGTTCTTCCTTCAGGCGCTGCGGAACCAAGGCGCTGCACCATGAACAACCGGAAATCCGGCTACGAGCACTGGCGGGGGGCCTCGACGTCCATCTGGAGGCGCCGGTGGACCATCACGCAATACGGCCTGCGGCTGTGCTGGCGGTCGCGGCTGCTCCGCACTCTGTTCGCGATCGCGTGGGTGAGCGCGCTCGGGGTGATCACCCTTCACTTCCTGATCGGGCAGCTGCTTTCCCCGGACAGCGCCTTCGCGATGTTCGTTGCACAGAACTTCGGGCGAAAGGCCAAGGCGCTGCTCGACGGCATGACAGCCTGGATCCTCCTCTATCCGGAAATCACGGTCGACGGCCTGTTCCGCTTCACGCTGCTGTTCATGTCGCTCTTCTGCGGAACGCTTTCCTGCATCGCCGTGGCGCTGTTCGTGCCGCGGCTCATCTCGCAGGACCTTTCCAGCCGGGCCATTCTGATCTACAATTCGAAGGCGCTGACGCGCGCCGACTATCTGGCGGGAAAGTTTGGGATCGCCTTGGTGCTGCTGGCCGGACTCCTGCTTGCTCCGCTGGCCTGCATCTGGTTCGTGTCGAATGTATTCTCCCCGGACTGGTCCTTCTTCTGGCACGGATTCCCGGCGCTGCTGCGAACCCTCGCCGCGGCCGCAATCACCGTGGTTTCGCTGAGTGTCTTCGCGCTCGCCGTGTCTTCGCTCGTCAAGAGGTCCGGCGCGGCGACGGCCCTTTGGATCGTGCTCTGGCTTGTGTCCGGATTCGTGGCCGAGGCGGCGAGCCACGTGTTCCCGTGGGGTCGCTACCTGAGCCCGATGAACTGCCTGCGGGAGATTACGCGCCGGCTCCTTGACACGCCTGGAGTGATCGCCGAGGCGAGGGATTCACTGCCGTTTTTTGAGTCTGCGTTCAAGACGCTGCCGCGCGGCGCCGCGAACGCCCTGACGATGTTTTCCGGAGAAATCTGGATTCCATTGGCGTTCCTGATCGGATTCTGCGGACTCTCTGTTCTAGCGGTCGGCAAACGCGTCAAATCAGAATGAGTGCCGTCATCCAGGCCGGTGAATTGAGCTGCTTCTACGGCCTCGTGCTGGGGTTGAACAATGTCTCGTTCACGATCGGGCCGGGCATCACGGGCCTTGTCGGACCCAATGGCGCGGGCAAGAGCACGCTGATAAAGCTGGTCACGGGACAGCTTCGCCCCTCGTCCGGGCGGCTCACGGTTTTTGGCGAGGAGCCATGGAACAATCCGCGCGTTCTCGGGCGCATTGGGTACTGCCCCGAGCACGAGCATGTGCACCAGGAGCTGAGACCGGCCGACTGGCTCCGTTCGCTGGCGATGCTCTCCGGTGTGCCGCGCGCGGAGGCGCTGCGAAGAAGCGAGCTGGCACTGACCGCCGTTGGGCTCTCGCGGGAGCACTGGAACAAGCGCATCGGGACCTATTCCAAGGGCATGCGCCAGCGGGTGAAACTGGCCCAGGCGATACTCCACAAGCCCGCGCTGGTGATTCTTGACGAACCGATGAACGGTCTCGACCCCATGGGCCGTCATGAGATCGGTGAAATCCTCCGCGGGCTGCAGCGCGGTGGCGTGCACATTCTCATATCGAGCCACATTCTGGACGAACTCGAGGCGCTGTGCGGCGGATTCCTCATGCTGAACTGGGGTCGGGTGATTGTCGGCGGATCGCAGCATGAGGCTCACCCGAACTCGACCAGCCTGCCCGGCCAGATCGTCATTCGCACCGACCAGCCTGAGGCTGTCGTCGAGCGCCTGAGGACGTCCGGACACCTGCGGGGATACTGCCTTGAGAATGACCGGGTCGTCGTCTGGCTTCGGCAGCCGGAAAGGTTTTTCAATGAGTGGACGGAGCTGCTGGCGGATTGTCCCGCGCGGATCCACGAGCTGCAGAGCAGAACCTCATCGCTCCAGAATGCCTTCGAAAGGACCTCCCCATGAGCGACTCCACTTTGCCGCCGCCACTTCCCGCAAACCCTGTGACCATTGTGGACGCCTTCACCGCGCCACCAGCCGGTGCAACACCCCTCGGTTCCGTCATCCTTGCATTTCTGTCGCTTGAGCTGAACTCCTGGAAGCGTCCGCGATTCTGGCTGAAACTGGTCCTTGTGGGGATCGGGCTGGTCGTGCTGACGAAGCTTTCGGTTGCGCGGGCGAATTCCGCGCAGTTCGAACGATGGATGATCGATGTCGTGGCGCTGAAGCTTGTCCCTCTGTTGTGTCTCGTCGTGGGAGGCGGCATGCTGCGCAATCCCATCCGCTCCTTCACGATCGAGTACCTCTGGACCAGGCCGGCGAAGAAACATCACCTGGTTGTCGCAGCATGGTTGACGACGGTGGTGATTGTGACGGCGCAGGCGATTCTGGCGACTGTGGTCGTGCACGCGACCTGTGGGTTTTTCGGACTCCGCGGCGTCTGGGATCATCTGGCGATGACGTGCGCGGTGGAGTTTGCGATGATCCTGCCATTCTCCGCGATCGCAGTCGCACTTGGCGTCACCACTGGGAAATACATGGTGATGGGGCTCTTCTATGCGTTTGTGGTGGAGAACGGCATCGGCCGGCTGCCGACCAATCTCAACCAACTCGCGGTTACGCGACATGCGAAGTTCTTGCTTAAAGAGGCACGACAGGCAACCGATGGCCTTGCGTCCTGGCCGCTGTTTCAATCGACCGGCGTTCTGTTGATCCTGGCAGTGCTCGCGGTGGTTGTCGCATGCATCGTATTTTCCAACAAGCAGTACAGCATTGGCTCAGAGAAGGAATCCTGAGGTAACCAGACAAATTGCAGGCAGGGTGTAACCTTTGCGTTCAGCCGCGGGTTAACAGGGCATACGGAAATCATCCCATGAAAATCATCCCCAGTCTGCTTGCAGGAATACTTGTCACTGGAACCTTTCTGAACGCGGCGCCCTTCGATCCCGCGCAGGTGGCGAAGGACACCAAATGGCTCGCCCATGTTGATCTCGACGGGTTGAAAGCCTCGAAAATCGGCGGCTTTGTCATCGACCGCATCAAGACCGAGATCGCCAAAAAGGAGCAGTCAAGGCAGTCGAATATCTCCATCGACGTCGATGGAATCATCCAGCAGATCCACTCGCTCACAGCGTATGGAAACTCGTTTGAGAACAATCCGCAGAATCATGCGGTGCTCCTCGTGCAGGCGGGTCCCAAAGTGCAGACGATCGTGGAGGGTTTTCTTGCGGGGCAGGAGCTTTCCCATGACGGCAAGGTGCCCTTCAAGACCGTCGTGGGTAAGTCATTCCCGACCTACCTCTTTGCGAATGAAGTCTACCTGACCTTTCCACGCCGTGATCTCATCCTGATCAGCAAGCAGTTTGATCAGGTTGAACAGGCGCTTTCGGTGATCGACGGCAGGATCGCTCCGATTGAACGGAGCGACCCGCTCCTGGCCTCGGCAAACAGCAGGGGATTCTTTTTCATCGCATCGGCCAATGGATTCGACCGGCTCAAGGAAATGCCCGCCCAGGCGCGGCTCCTTCAGAAGGCGACCGGTGTACAGGTGGCGCTTGGGGAAATGGGTGCAAATCTGGCGGCTCGCGTGACACTGCTCACAGCCAACGCCGAGGTGTCGACAAACATGAGCAAGATTGTCCAAGGCATCATAGCTATGGCCTCGTTTGTCCAGGTCCAGGACCAGAACATCAATCGCCTGGCGCAGAGCATAACCGTTGACCAGTCGGAACACTCCGTCTCCGTAGGACTCACCTTTCCATCTGAGGATGCCATCAAGCTCCTGACATCGCTGGCCGCGGAGAAGCGCACGCCACATCCCGCGCCCCCGGCCCCCCCCGCGCCTCCCGTCGCCGCCACCCCGGCTCCCTAGCCTTCGTATCTGACATGTGAATACATGCATGCCGCAGGTGAGACTGAAACCATGATGCCCCCGGGATCCGCACATGAGGCGGCCGGTGGCGCGGCGCCGGACTTTGCGGGGGATCCGGAGGCCTTTGCGCGGCTTGTCGTGGAGCATCAGGACAGACTCTGCAATTTCCTCCATCGCTACACGCGCAACCGTCAGGATGCGGAGGACCTGGCCCAGGACACCTTCGTCAAGGCATACAGGAACCTGCACCGCTACGAGCACCGGACCAGTTTCTCCGCGTGGCTCTACACCATTGCGCGGCGCACGGTGTACAATCATCATCGAGACACCCGAAGGACCGAGGAGCTTGATTTTGATGTCGCCTGCACCGAGGACACACCCGCCGCGTCCGCCGAGCAGGCGGAACAGACCGACACGGTCTGGCACTATGTCCGCCAGCTCAAGTCTCCGTACCAGGAGGTCGTTGTCCTCAAGTATCTCGAGGAAATGTCCATCCAGGATATCGCCCGGGTGCTCAATCGCACCCAGGCGGGCGTGAAGATCCTGCTCTTTCGCGCCCGCCACCAGCTTCGCAAACTTCAGCCTCCCAGCCCGTCACAGCCATGAATGCCCATTTGAAAAAACTTCTGATCCGCTGGTACAATGTCTCCGAAAGGCCCCTGCCCGCCTGGCTTGCGCGGGCCTGCGATTGCGATCCGGCGCTTGCACGGGAGCGGGACGCAGAAGCGGCGCTCACGCGACGATTCCGCCAGGATGCCCGGCCGGCGCAGCGCGAGGTCTCGCCCTTCTTTGTCGCGCGAGTGTCGCGCGCAATGCAGGAAAACCCCAGGGCACGAACCTCCTGGTTTCGTCGAGGAGCTCCCGGGCTCGTGCTGGCTGGCGCAGCCTGTTTGGTGGCGCTTGTGCTCGTGCGTCGCACTTTTCCGACGGGAGCCGGTCTGCAGCCCGCTGACGATCCGGCTCAGATTGCGGTGTCGATTTCGCAACCTTCCTCGTCCGCAGTGGTCACGCCATCAGGTCTCTCCGGCGAGCGTGGTTCGGGATGGATCAATCCACTCGACCGGGAGGTCGAGCATGTGATTTCCGACGCGCGCGGAGCCCTGCACTTTCTCGCGACCAGTTTTCTGCCCGCAGGGACGATCACAGGATCCGGGGAATCGGGCTGATCCCGCCCGCCGATCTTCTAAAACTTGGCCGATGCCACTGGCTTCAGCTTCCAGTACTCGTTGTCGACGTGGGCGGTGACGAAGAGCTCTTTTGCGCGCTTCACGATATCCGGATGATCCGCAGCGACATCCTTGGTTTCAGTCACATCAGATTTCAGATCGTAGAGATGAATGGGTGACTGCGTCGTCTTGAGGCGAATGGCCTTCCAGCGGCCGTTGAGCAGCACAGCCTGATTGACCCCCTGCTCGTAGAATTCCCAGTACAGGTAGTCATGATCGGCCTGTTTGCCCTTTCCAGTGAGCGTTGGAACAATGCTTATGCCATCATGGGGAGTTGTCACGGCGATGCCGGCAAATTCGGCCCAGGTGACGAGCAGGTCTCCAAAGTAGCCGACGTGATCCGACACGGTGTCCGCGGCAATCATCCCGGGCCAGCGGGCTATGAATGGAATGCGGATGCCGCCGTCGGTGAGGCTGCGCTTGAGTCCGCTGAACGGACCGCTCACGCGGAAAAACGCCGTGTCGTAGTGTGTCCCGCCCTCCTTGTGGGCGCCATTGTCGCTGGAGAACATGACGAGCGTGCGATCGTCGAGTCCGAGTTTCTTGAGGTGCTCGAAAATTGCACCAACATCGCGATCCATGCGCGTGACCATGGCCGCGTGATTGCGGTTGGAGTCGGTCCAGGGTTCGGAGGCATAGATGCCCTGGTCGGGCACTTCATTGCCATCGCCCAGTTCGTGCTTGCGTTCGCCATTGGCGTGAGGGGTCACCATCGCCAGGAACAGGAAGAAGGGCTGCTTCTGGTTGCGCGTGATGAAGTCGAGTGATTCCTGGGCAAAGACGTCGTCGATGTAGACCTTGCGCTCGACGGAGTAGCCGGTGCCCTCGGCATTGCCGACCTTGACGAGATCGTTGGGAAGTTCGACGCGCTTTCCGTTCCGCCAGACATGATCCGGGTAATGGTTATGGGCGTGCGTTTGATTGATGAATCCGAACTGGTAGTCGAATCCCTGACGTGAGGGCTCGCCGGTGCTGCCGAGTTCACCGAGTCCCCACTTGCCGATCAAGCCGGTGGCATAGCCCGCCTTCCGGAGGATGCTCGCGATCGTGACATCGTCCGCCTGCAGCGTCTGCGGGGCGAAGTTGCCATAACCGGCGTTGCCGCGCACCCGCGTGTGGCCGAGATGCTGTCCCGTCATGAGCACGCTGCGCGACGGTGCGCAAACTGTGCTTCCGGCATAAAACTGGGTGAAACGCATTCCTTCGGTGGCCATGCGATCGAGATTCGGGGTCTTGATCTTGGACTGGCCGTAGCATCCCAACTCGCCGTAACCGAGGTCGTCCGCCAGAATGAAGATGATGTTTGGTTGCTGATGATGCCTGGGCTGGGGAGCGGCGGCATGGACGATGGGTGGAGAAATGAACGCGAGCGCGAGGCTGCACACAATCGGAAGTGCGAGCCAGGCAGTCATCCGCATGGGACGGTTCAACAAGCAGGGGTTCAGGGTCGGGACGGCTGGTTTCATGACGGAGGGTCAGCGTGAAACCGCGCGCCACCGATGTCGATTGCCGACCGCGCCGAATCTTGCAGACGTTAAGCAGCGTTCGAGCTCGAACTGGTCACGACGGAGCGTGCCCCTCCATCAGTCCTTGCATCCCCCCTCCGTTGGAGGGGCATGCTTTGTCATGCCCAGGGAACGCCCCCCCGCTCCACACCGCCGGTTCAATTTCACACCGACCGCTTCCACTCCCTCTCTTTCGCGTCCTCATGCCTTCGCGTCTAACCTTCCGGCGAAGTTTCACCACGCGCGTCCCCAGGGCACGACGGAGCGTGCCCCTGATTCGTAGGGATACCTCTGAAGCGGTCTCCACGATAAACGACACAGACGTCCGCTAAACTCAACTGGAGCAATAGGATGATAAATCCTTCGGGGGTGTCTCGAATCGATTCCATGGCGGATTCGGGACTCACAATGGCGTGATCTGACCTCTTCCGAGGCTCGCGATTGGGCAGTTTTCCCGCATCCTGCGTCCAAAAGAAAGGATGGACTGCCCATGACACCCTTTGGAAAACGCGCCTTCATCACCGGTGGCTCACGCGGTCTCGGACTCGCTGGCGCGGAAGCCCTGCTCGAGGCCGGCTGCTCAGTCGCCATCAACCATTTTCGCGACTCCGCCAAGGCGGAGGCCGAGGTCAGGCGCCTCGGTGAACAGTTTCCCGGACGCGCCATCCACGCCATCGATGCGGATGTCGGCGAACCAACCGCTGCACGTGGCGCGGTGCAGGCCGCCGCGGCCCTGCTTGGCGGACTTGACATTGTCATGAGCAACGCGGGCATCTGTCGTTTCGCCCCGTTTCTCGATCTCACCGACGAGGACTGGCAACGGCATCGCGCGATCAATTTCGACGGAGGATTCTACGTGGGCCAGGAGGCCGCGCATGTCATGAAAGACCAGGGAAGCGGCGGCCGCATCGTGTTCACGACCAGTGTCGGTGCCTTTCGCTCCAACTCCACCCAGACCCACTACTGCGCCACCAAGGGCGGACTCCAGTTGCTCGCCCTAGGCATGTCGCTCGAACTCGCCCGCTACGGCATCACGGTGAACTGCATCGCCCCCGGCTGGATGCACACGGACATCAACGACGCCGCTTCGCGCGATCGCAAGTCCGTCGATCCATGGCTGCAGGCCCACTGCCCTGTCGGGCGGCTCGGCGCGCCAGGCGACATCAAATCCGCCGTGCGTTTCCTGACTGCCGTGGAATCAGGCTACGTCAATGGAGCCACGATCTCGGTCGATGGTGGTTGGAACGCACAACTCTGACCCCCTGTCCTCATGAACACCTCACCCACCTATCGGATCACCGCCCTCGCCATGGGCGAGACACACGTTCCCGCCGCCGAGGTTCTCTGGATGACCCAACTGACCGGCTGGCTGCCGCTCACATTCTGGGCGTTTCTCATCGAGGGAAACGGACGTCGCGCACTCCTCAACACCGGCTTTCCAACGGGAACTTCATTCCAGCGCCTGCATGATCACTGGACCACCTGGGCCAAGGCGGCGACCGGCGAAATTGGGCACGTCCCCGTCGTGGCCGCAGAGCAGCGCATTGTACCAGCCTTGCGGGCGCATGGTGTGGCGGCGGGCGACATCACCGATGTGCTCGTGACACCCCTCACCGCCTACGCAACCGGCGGGCTCGATCAGTTTCCCAGGGCCAGAATCCATCTTTCGCGCCGCGGCTGGATCGATTTCCACGCCCCCGATCCTGAAGTGCCCCAGCTTCCGCGCGACATCATTTTCCCTCCGGACGTTCTCAACCACCTGCTCTTTGATGCCGCGTCCCGGATTTCACTCCTGCCGGACGAGACCAGCGAGCCGCTGCCCGGAGTGCGCACCTGGTTCTGCGGCGCGCATCACCGTTCGAGCATGTGTTTTGTCGTGCCAACCCCGGCCGGACGCGTCGCCCTCACGGACGCGATCTTCCACTACCGCAACTACGAGGAACGCATCCCGCTCGGACTTTCCGAGTCCATCGAGGAGCACCATCGCCTCTACGCCCGCATCTCGCGCGAAAGCGATCTTGTCCTGCCTCTCTACGATCCAGCCCTCGCCCAGCGGCACCCGTCGCTCGTCATTGGCTGACACATTCCTCCATGGCTTCGCCCACTCCCTACGATTTCACCGGCCGCACGGTCGTCATCACCGGTGCCGGCAGCGGCTTCGGTCTCGCCTCGGCGCAGCAGTTTGCCGCCGGCGGCGCGAGCGTCATCGGCATCGACCGCAACGCCGGCAGCCTCGCCGCCGTCATCGCATCGCTGCCGCCTTCCCCGTCCGGCGCGCCGGCGCATCGCGCGATTGTTGCCGATCTTCGTCCCGCCGAGGCAGCTGAACGCGTGATAGCCGAAGCCGCTTCCCACTCGGCCTATCTCGATGTGCTGGTGAACTCCGCTGGCGTCTGCCATTTCAACAGGCCAGCCACCATCACCGCGGAGGAGTGGGACGAGGTGCTCGAGATTGATCTGCGCGCGCTCTTTTTTCTGGGGACCGCGTTCGCGGAACGCGTCGATGCGAAGCGCGGCGCGCGAATCATCAATCTCGGCTCCAACGCCGGGCGCAAGGGCCGCGCGCTTTCCGCCCACTACGCGGCTGCCAAGGCCGCGGTCGCCAGCGTGTCCGAGTCCCTCGCCCTGGCCTACGGTCCGCGCAATGTCACCTGCAACACGGTCTGTCCGGCCGTCGTGCTGACGCCGCTGTGGGAGGAGAGCTTCCGTGAGCTCGGAAATTTGACGGGCAAGTCGTCCGCCGATCTCGTCGCCGGCTGGACCCAGGCAACCCCGCTGCGACGCCTGGGCACGCCCGAGGATGTCGCCGATCTCATCACATTCCTCGCCAGCGACCGGGGTGGTTTCATCACCGGGCAAACCATCAACGTCTGCGGCGGTTTCCAGCACACCTGCTGACATTTCCCGTGAAAATCACCTCCGTCCGTCCCTTCACTGTTCGCTACCCCGAGCCTCACGATCACAACCGGCCGCGTCTGCTGACACTCGTGCGAATCGAGACAGACAGCGGTCATGTCGGCTGGGGCGAGGCCATCACGATGTTCCTCGGTGCCTGTCGCGCGACGGAGGCCGTGGTGACCGAGGACTTTGCACCGCTTCTCATCGGACAGGATCCGCTGAATGTCCTGGGTCTGCATGACCGCCTCCGACGTCACGTCTGGTGGTATGGACCCCAGGGCATCGCCGCTCTGGCGCTCAGCGCGGTCGACATCGCCCTGTGGGATCTCAAGGGCCGCATCCTCGGCCAGCCGGTGTGGTCGCTTCTCGGTGGAAAAGTGCGCGACGCTGTCGTGCCGTGCGCGTGCATTCACTTCGATCTCGATCGCTTCGAGTGGAACCTCGATGAATTCCGTGCCTTCGCCGCCGAGGGTTATCGTTACGTCAAGGGCGGATGGGGATCGCGTCCCGAGAATGTCTTCGGCCAGGACCGCGAGCGCGACATTGCCCTGGTCTCCGCGTGCCGCGCGGCCATCGGCGACAAGGTCGATCTCGTTGTCGACGCCCTGGCCGCGCGCACCCGTTGGGATGTGAAGACCGCGGTGCAGCGTTGCCGCGACCTTGCCCCGTTCCGTTTGCGCTGGATCGAGGAACCACTGCCACCGACCGATCTCGAAGGTCACGTGGCGCTTCGCGCGCAAGTCGATCAGCACATCGGAACCGGTGAGCAGGAATGGAACCTTGAGGGTTACCGCCGCCTTCTGCGCTACGGTGCGGTCGACATCGTGCAGATGGATCCGGCGCGTTGCCAGGGCATCACCGGCACGCTTGCGATCGCCCGCCTGCTCGAATCGGAGAACAAACCCTACACCCTCCACACTTGGAGCAGCGCCCTCTGCACCGCCGCCGGCATCGCCGTGCAGGCCGCGACCAGCAACGGACTGACCTTCGATCACAAGCCCCGCCCGAATCCGATGCAGCACGAACTCGTCGAGGACTCCTGGCAGGTTGTCAACGGCACCATCGCCGTGCGTGACACCGCCGGACTGGGTGTCACCGTGCGTGAATCGGTCGTTGAACGTTATCGCATCTAGCCACCATGTCCGAATCTTCATTTCTCCCCGGATACCTCAAGGACCCGCTCCACGCCTGGAGCACGCCGCTGGCCGCGCCGCTGTCGGCCTCGTTTCCCTTCACGTTTCGTGACGTCACGGTGCTCACGCTGGCGTACCGCTCGACACCCGCCGCCATCCGGCGGCTCATGCCGGAGCCGCTCAAGCCGATCAGCGACTGGGTGCTCGTGCACCTCTACAACATGGGCGACGTCGAGTGGCTCGGCCGCTATGGCGAGTGCAATGTCATGGTCGGCGCCGAGCTTCCCGGGCGCGCACGCGGAGGCTTCTCGCCGTTTCTCTTCCTGAACTCCGACGGCGGACTCGCCCAGGGACGCGAGGTTCACGGCCAGCCGAAGAAGTGGGCGAACCCGCGTGTCGAGGCGCGCGGCGACCTTGTGGTCGGCGCGCTGGAGCGCAATGGCATCGACGTGCTCACGGGGACGATGGTGTACAAGCAGAACCGCGGGGATCTCGCGGATCTCAAGCGCCTCACCTTCGATTTCGCCCTCAACCTGAATTACAAGGTCGTGCACCACATCGACGAGCGCCCCGCGATCCGCCAGATCACGAGCCGCCGCCTCTCGGACGTGAAGATCACGGAGTGCTGGGCGGATCCTTGTTCCGTCGAAATCCGCCCGAACATGCAGGCGCCGCTTCACCTGCTGCCCGTTGTGGAAACGGGACCGGGCTACTTCTGGAAGGGGGAGTTCACGCTGGTGCCGGGTGAGGTCCTTCACGACTACCTGGCAGCTCCGGCGGGTTGAGAGCCACATGAGGCGAATGACAGTCTTCAGGCATGTGCGGGCGATACACGATCACCAATCCCGAGGCGCTTCGCGGCCTGGTCCAGTGGATCTGCGAAGGCGAGGATGTCTGGCAGGAGACCGCGCCCCGCTGGAACATTCACCCGGAGGACACGATGGCGATCGTGCACCGCAGTGTGGATGCCGGATGCCAGGTGAAGCCCATGCGTTGGGGATTGGTTCCCTTCTGGGAAAAGTCATCGAAGCCCAAACTCGCCCCCATCAATGCGCGCAGCGGTGAAGCTTTTGCCAAGCCGTTCTTCCGCCAGGCCATCCAGAAACGCCGCTGCCTGGTGCCGGCGGACGGCTTCTACGAATGGCCAAAGCAGGAAAGAACCGGCAGGGCGCCGCGCCACCCGAACTACTATACACTGACCGACCACCGTCCGTTCTTCTTTGCGGGCATTTTCGAAACCGCCGTGGAAGGCCTGCGTCCTGACACCTTCACGCTTTTCACCACCGCGCCCAACTCCCTGCTCCTCGCGCTGCCCCATGAGCGCATGCCGGTTATCCTCGAATCGGAGCGCGCAAAGGAATGGATCCGCCCCGGGCCCATTTCCGAACCGGGATTTCTCGATCTCTGCCGCACGTTTCCCGCGGACCAAATGACCACCTGGCGCGTGAGCACGCTCGTGAACAAGCCAGGCAACGAAGGCCCCGAGTGTGCGGCTCCGCTCGACGCCGGGGGTTCGGACCAGGCGTCATTCGGGTTCTGATTCCCGCATCGCAAGGGGTGCATTCGCGTTCCCTCTGGTAGTGACGGATGGACTGACCCTCTATGAGTCACTCGCTGTGCCCCCGGATTGGAACTACACTCTCCTGCCAAACGAAAGTGGGAATTAAATTTTGCACACGCCCTAACCCCTCGCCGGACGCGAGCCACGCTCACTCAAGGTTCCCTCAATGCGCTGCGGCGAAAACCGAGCGTAGAGCACGCCGACAATCACCGCCCGCGAGCCGTGCAGACGGTAATAGAGATTGTAAGGAAAACGGCCGATGAAGACCCGGTGATAGTGCTCGAAGATCCGATGGTGCGTGACGAGTCCCGCCGCGACTTCCGCCTCAGCCCGGGCGAACGCCTCCTCGAAATGCAGCGCCGCCTACGGCGAGAGCGCTTCGTAGTAGGAAACCGCCTCCACGAAATCACGGCCTACCTCGGGCAGGTAGGCCAGCTCCCGGCTCATTTCCTCAGCGCGGCGACCTGGGCACGGAATTGCTCGCGGGAAAGCGCGATGCCCGGATTCGCCTCATAGCCGGCCCAGCGTCGGTCCAATTCGACGCGGTGCGCCAGCGGCGTCGGCAGCGTATCGGAGTGCCGCAGCGACCCTAGGATTTCGTCGGCGAGGGCCACTCGCTCTTCGTCTGAAAGTTGGTCGAAGTTAGGAATCTCGGTCGCGCGCATATTCGGAAGCATAGCCGGTTGCGGCCGGCAGGCAAGTCCCATGCCTGTCGGCTACCGTGCCTTAGACCGACTTCGCCAACTGGAGGGTTTTGAGTCTGTAAGTCGTTGATTCATCGGTCGGGGGTCCGAAAAGTCGGGCCTACAAGGCGCTTTTCTGAAGGAGGGGTGAGCGGATCCTGGGAGGAGGCTGAACGGGAAGCGCCAGACCGAGCTGATGGAGGAAAATCGCGACGTCGCTGGCTGGTTCGGTGCGGCGGAACAGAAGCAGTTTGCGCCCGTCCGTGGTAGTGTCCCGCCCACTCCGTTGCGGACTGCTTCAAGTTCCGGAATAAGATCGGCCTCGACCTGGCGCGTGAGCACTCTTGTGAACAAGCCAGGCAACGAAGGCCCCGAGTGTGCGGCTCCGCTCGACGCCGGGGGTTCGGACCAGGCGTCATTCGGTTTCTGATTCTGACCCTTTACGAACTTTCGCTGATCAAACTTCCGGTTTTTTCAGACAAGGGGAACGGACGGCGCACGCGATTCTGTCTGCGCGGTTCAGAACGAGCGCGAAAGTCAGTTGACCGAGAGGCCGGCGGCGCTTGCGAGTGCGTGTTGTCGCTTGTCGAACGTGTAAAAGTGTGTGGCGCGGACGCTGCGGGCCGCGACGACGTGCAGCAGGTCCAGCGTGCGGACGCCGATGGCGGTCGTGTGAGCCCGGGACAGCCGTTCGGCTTCCTGCCAGAGCGTGTAGGCGGGCAGATGGCGGGGAACGATGTCGCCAGCAGAGACAGATGCGCGCATGCTGTTTTCAACCGCGCGAACATCGGCGAGGGCGAGCAACCCGCGGGCCACGAGGGTGCGGATCGCGTTTCCGAACTCAAGCTTTTGCCAGGGGGTCCACACGATCCCGCGCGCCGATCGCATGAGGGCGGCGGCGGCCGGAAAGTGGACGTCGCGCAGATGCAGCGAAAGCATCACCGATGTGTCAAGGTAGGGACTCATTCGCGGCCGGGAATCAACCGCCAGAGTTCCTCCCCGTCGAAACGACCCGCCATGCGCTCCGTAAGCTTTTCATAGTCAACCCGCCCCTGACGGCTCACATCGCCGCCGGCGACTTTGCCGAGCAGGTAGGCATTGAGGCTTTTTCCTGCCCGTCGGGCATCGGATTGCATGCGGCGCTTTTCCGCGAGTGAAACTTTGAGCGTTATGGTGGCAGATGCAGGCATGGTGTTACCTTTGGTCACACCTCCGGTCTGGTCAAGCATGCAGCCTGGAGCCCGCGCTCATCCGATGAAGCCACGGGGATTGGTCCCAACGTTTGAGCGCGGCGGAGGAGTTGGAGTCGGTGGTGCCGGCCAACTCAAAACGCGCATGACTGGCCCCGTGGAAATCCTCTGCTACCCGATGCACAGGGAATTTGGAATTCCTCGGTCGAGTGTGACAAGCTGCATTGAATTTCTCTTTGCCAGCTCACACAGGTGGCCATCAGTAATCGACCGCACCTTCTTCACAAAGCTCGGCAACTGACTGGCACCCAGATCATCCGAAATGAGTTCGAACCTGACTTGGGATGATGACTTGAGTTCATCGAGAGCTTGCCTGGCGGATTCAATGTCTGACTGAAGACCTGTGACGACCGAGATCCTGACAAATCCCAACTCAGTGATCGAACACGTGTGAAATCCCGTCGCCGATTTTGCGACCATGGCATACCAAGCGATGGCCTTGGGATGAAGCGTGTGTCCGGTGTGCGCCAGTGCCAGCAGCACATTTACATCGAGCAGGTACCTCACGGGAAATCGAGCATTGCTGCACGCACGTCTTCGCTCGAGACCCTGATCTGTTCGGGCGACTTCGTGATTCGCAAGCCTGTCTTCGGTTCAGTGACAAACTTTGGACGCTCCAGCGCCGCGCTCTCCGGCGTCAGCACAATCGAACCACCTTTCACCGTGCACAGCAATGTGGCTCCAGGACGCAAATGAAGGCGGCTTCGCACTTTCTTGGGCAGTACAATCTGTCCCTTGCTCGACAACTTCGAAGTCATGGCTTACCGTCTTACCGGCCGTTGCGTAAGTCAAGGAGCTGCGCATCTTGCCGAATGTCAAAGATGAGCCACGACAGAAGCTGCCGCGCTGTCTCCATGGACGCGATATGGCGCGGGTTCTCTGTGTCAGGTGGGCCTATTCGAAGGTCAACCAAGCCTGCAGCCACATCATTTTGCAGACCGAGATGCCAAAGGATCACCGCCTCTCGACAGACACTGTTGTCCGGCAGCGATGCCGATTCGGTTTATATGCCTCCTGTGCCAGGATCCCAAGGCGCTGACAATGGCATCGTTGATGGCATGATCGGAGGCCTGGAAGCGAGGCGAAGACCAACTGCGAGAGGGGCAGCAGGGGACGCCCTGTCACCTGATGATACCTTCAGGAAAACACCAAGACTTCCCATTCATCCAGTCGATCGATCTTCACGACCACGTCGTTCTTGTTCCTGGTGGCTCGCGCAATCCGGTTCGACGGCTGCAGGCGAACCTCCTTTCCGGCCAGATCGCTTCTGACGCGGACTTCGACATCGTGCACGGGAATCGTCTCGTGAATCAGCGGGCCGACGAGACCCTGCGCCGGGCCGGCTGCGGTGCGATTGAGGACATGCACGATCGTCTCACCCGTGGCCTTGTCGCGCCAGGGCACGATTTCCACAGTTCCGGGCGCTTTGCCCGTGACGGGCGGAGGGCCGCCGGCGGTCCAGGTGACTGCGTTGGTGATCAGCGTGCGAGTGTCGGGATGATTGTACTCCAGATAGATTCCGCCCAGTGGCGCAGCCGCGTAAACCACGCGTCCCTTCCCCACAGTACGCGCCACAAGCGCAGGAGAGTCCGTGCGGTTCAACGGCGGATAACCCATGTGGAAGCCTGGCATGGGATCGACAATCACGCCCAGCACGTCGCCCGGATTCCTGGTGCGGGCCTTCACCTGTAGCGTCTTGTAGACACTCACAGGGAAACCCAATTCCAATCCCTTTGTAACCGGATGCTCCACCTCGGGCTGCACGAAGGTGTAGTACGTCCTCGTGTAGCCTGCAAAATTCACCCCCAGCAGATCGGCCAATCCAAAATCCTTGCGCGGATCTCCATTTCCGTCGCTCAACGAAGTCGACCCGGTCACGACCAGCCCCCCGCCCTGATGGACAAACTTTTCGAGTGACCGGATGGTCTCATCGGCCAGGCATTCGGCCTCCGCAATGATCAGCGTGCGAATGCCGCGCCATTTTTCCGCGATCGCATCCCGCTCGGTGATGACGCACACGGGCAGGTGCGCCTCAATCATGGCATTGTGCACCCCCTCCATGCCAAGCGGCGCGAGTTTTGACTTGTCCGAAGGCATCAACTGCTGCGATGCCTTGGACCAGAGAATTCCCGCATACTCAATGGGCTGACCGCGCCCCGTCCATGCCTCGCGTTGCCTGATTGACTCAAAACAAGGCTTCAACCGCTCGAGGCTGCGCCGCTCCAAGGTGCCATCCCAGCGCACCTGGTCGTAGTACTGCGGGAAACCGCCATGGGCCTTGACCGCGGCCATTTCGGCAAGCAGCGCCGGCACCGGGCGCACCTGATAGCCACGACTGCTGGCGCGCTCACCCCCAAGGCGATTGGCAAAACGCCAGACTTCGATTTCGAAGGGAACATTGGGTTTGCTGGCCCAGTTGCGGCGACACTTGAGCGAAAGGTTTTCCAGTCCCTCGTTGAAATGGTACTCGCGACAAACGTAGTCATCGGCGTCCACAAACGCCCAGTCCATCGATGGAAAATCCGCCGCGCCGTTGTGAGTGACCGTCAGCCGGGGATTGATCGTGCGAACGTGGCCGATGACGTCGTCGATGATTCGATTGTTGAGAGACCACCGCCAGCGCAGGTAGTCGCGCCCGGCGCGCTTGTTGGCCAGACCAGCCCTCGATGGAAGATCCCTCCCGGTCTCCTTGCGATAGGTGCCGCGGCAAGCGTCACAGTAGCACACCGGAAGATTTCCCCACCAGGAGAAGCAGTCGAGCCACAGGCCGTCGAAATCATAGCCGCCCGCCAGTTCCCCGACGATGGCCTTGATGTAATCCCGGTGGGGACCGTTCATGCAGACGACGGGTCTTTCCTCGCGCGAAGGGAGCAGCGGGTCGGTTTCCTCACGAATGAACGGCTCACCGTTCTCCAGCCGGGCCTGGCGCTCCGCATGCAGAAATGACCGGCGTTCCCGGGAGAGCTGGACGTAGTAAATGATCTCAAGCCCCAGTTTGCGGCCATGTCCGGAGAATTCGGCCATCAGATCCCGATCGCCCAGGCTCGAGTGCTTGTGGCACACCTTGGAGTTGTAATAGGCATTTCCCTGGTTGCATTTGGCATGGACCACCATCGCTGTCACGCCCGCGGCCGCCAGTTGCTCGCAGACCGACTTCGTATCGAGGTTCTGAAGCAGTCTTGTCGGCATCCCAGGCACACCCTGGTCGGTCGGATCCGGCATTTGGAAATCGAGCAGATAGACGCGCGGGTTTCGGCGAAACCAGTCGCCCCGAACACCCGACTGCCCTGTCGCCGCTGTGCCACGAATCGAGGGAAGCAAACAGACCGCTGCACCTGCCGCCATCGTCCCCTTGAGGAAGTCACGCCTTACCATTGGCTCCTTGATCATGATGTTCTTGCTCCTTTTCCCAGCAATCCGTCGCCTTCAAGAATTGCCCTCGATTCATTTCCGCCGTCAATCCCCACTTTGCGAACAAAACATTCCTATTAGTTGGCGGCCTTTCCGCCCCGCCATTCGGGGAGATCCTTCTCCAGCAGTTTCGCGGGTGAAGTGACGTACCAGGCGTAGCCAATGCGGCGTTCGTGTTCGATTTCTGACACCGCAAAGTGAACGACACCGTCGCGGCCGATGAAGATGGGGCGGTTCGCATGCAGCTCATAGAATCGCGCCCATAGGGGCGGCGCAGCCGGATCCGGGACAACCACCGCATCGATTCCTTCCGGCAGTCCCGGCGCCTTGATGCGCTGCCAGCGCAAGCCGGCGATTCTAACTTTCTCCAGCCAGGCCACGCCTGCTTCGACCGCGGCAATCAGCTCCGGCGTCTGCGCCGGTTCCTGCATCAGGAAGCGCAGGATATCGACGCTTTCCGCGCTCGCGAGGCAGGCGGGCTCGAAGGCGCGCGCCGGTGCCGGCGCAAAGGTGTTCTCATCATGCTGGGCGCACCAGGCGGACTTCACCCCGTCAATTGTCACCTGGCATCGCAGGATGCAGGCAACCCCGCGTGCAACGGCATCACGGGCCCGTTCCCGGCGCGCCGCATCGATCCAGTCGAATTCGTTCCTGCCAGCAGCGACGTCGCGCAGGATCTCCATCGCATGCACCATGGCGCCATCGTTAAACGTAATGTGGGAGTAGTAACCCTTTCTCAGAGGAAAAAACTGCGGCCAGCCGCCGGACGCGTATTGGGCGGCAAGCAGGTAGTCGATGCCCCGCTCGACCGCCTCGCGAAATGCCGGCACCTTCTCTTGCGCGGAATGGATGCGTGCCAGCAGGCGGATCGGGATTGTCGTGCCGCCGTTGTCGATCGTGGGAGCGCGCTCGGATTCCTTGAGCGCGCGAAAGGCATCGGACAGCGGATGCGTCATGTCCCAGTTCTTCGGCCAGCCTCCGGAGGGCGTTTGATAGCTGAGAACCGCCTCGCCGACAGAGGCCGCCTCCGGCGTCGAATACCAGGCGGCCGGCTGACGCAGCACCTGTTTCCATGTCACGGATGCAGCGCTGCCCGTGGAGCAGCCTGCGACGACCGCCATTGCAATCGCAGCGCCGATCATGGGGACGAGCATCCGAAGGTTCATGATTGTCCGCCCACGCTGCCAGGCCGGCCATGCGATGTCGCAGCCGACCTCAGGCGGATTCAAGTCTGGCAGGCTCCAGTTTTGGAGAGAGAATGTGAATGATCAAGAGCGCCACGAGATAGGCCGAGGCGGCCATGATCCACAGGATGCGGTAGCTGCCGGTGCGCTGAAGGACTTCGCCGACGATCAGCGCGAGCACCATGCCGCCCACGGCGCCTGTCATGCCGCCAAAGCCCACAACCGACCCCACCGCGCGTTTGGGAAACATGTCGGAAGTCAGCGTGAAAATGTTGGCGGACCACCCCTGATGGGCCGCGGCGGCGATGCCGACAAGGATCACCGAAACCCACAGATTGGCGGCGCGCGTCGCAAACACGATGGGCACGACGCAGAGGGCGCAGATCAGCATCGCCAGCTTGCGCGCGCCGTTGGGCGTCCACCCCTTCTTCAGCAGGCGCGAGGATATCCAGCCACCGCCGACGCTCCCAACGTCGGCCATCAGATAGATGACGACCAAAGGCAGACCGATCGTCTTGAGATCGAGTCCGTAAACGCGATGCAGGAAATCGGGGATCCAAAAGAGGTAGAGCCACCAGATGGGATCCGTCAGAAACTTGCCGATCGCAAACGCCCAAGTCTGCCGGAATCCAAGCAGGCGAGTCCACGCGACCCTGGTTTGGGGAGGCTCTGGGGCATCGCTTCGAATGTAGCTCAATTCCCCGGCTGAAACCGATCGATGCTCATCAGGCGAGCGATAGTACCACCACCACCAGACGAGCCACAGGAAGCCTGCGGCACCGGTGAAAATAAAGGCCCATTCCCAGCCCCAGTGGATCGTGATCCAAGGCACCAGCAGGGGAGTCAGAAGCGCGCCGATGTTCGTGCCTGAATTGAAGATTCCAGTGGCAAGCGCGCGCTCCCGTTTGGGAAACCATTCCGCCACGGTCTTGATGGCCGCTGGAAAGTTTCCCGCTTCGCCCAGACCCAGCAGAAAACGCATGAGCGCAAAGCCGGCGGCCGCGCCCGAGAGCGTGAGAAACGCGAGTCCCAGCTTGGGATCGATGATCAGCGCCGGCAGAGTGAAATCCGGCAGCTTGTGCGCGAAGGCGTGCCCCACGGCGGCGAGGCTCCAGATGAAGATCGCAATCGTGAATCCCCGCCGCAGGCCGATGCGATCGATGATCGGGCCGGCCATGAGCATGCCGATCGCGTACGCGAGCTGGAAGCTGAAGACGATGGCCGCATAGATCCGCTCATCGCTCCACCCAAACTCCGCGCTGAGCGTGGGTTTGAGGATGCCGATGACCTGCCGGTCGACGTAATTGATCGTCGCCGCAAACAGCAGCAGGGCGCAGATGACCCAGCGTGCATGCGCGGAACGAAACGGGGGAGTGGGTGCGGGCAGCGGGGAACTCATGGCGTCGTGGGAACCGGCACGGAGTTGAGTCCCTTGACCGGCTTTGCTGGCAGGATGGCGACGTTGCGAAGCGTGACAACACCAACGTGCTCGACAACCTCGGATTCGGTGATGCCGGTGAACGTTGAATCACTGATGTGCAGGCCGTCGATGACCGCTCCCTCGAACCCACGCACATACATGACGCGCGGGCTGTGCGTGCTCGTGACGTTGTCCAGGTGAACATTGCGCACGACCGGCTTGAACGGACCCTTGGCACCCTCCTCGTACAATAGGTCGATGGTCAGCACCGCCTCCGCCACCCTGCCAATCCTCACGTTGCGCATGAACACATTCTCCAGCACGCCGCCGCGCACCGCATTGTTCTTGAAGCGAAGCGCCCGGTCGAGATGCGGGCTGTCCATTTCGCAGTTCTCGACAAACACATTGCGTATCCCGCCGGTGCACTCGCTCCCGAGAACCACGCCGCCGTGCCCGTCCTTCATCACACAGTTGCGCACAATGACATTCTCCGTCGGCACCGCCACCCGCCGTCCGTCGCCATTGCGTCCGGACTTGATCGCAATGCAGTCGTCGCCGGTGTCGAAAACGCAGTTTTCGATCAGCACATTGCGACACGATTCCGGATCACAGCCGTCGTTGTTGGTTCCATGCGAGTGGATGGCCAGTCCGCGGACAGTGACATTTTCGCAGAGCACCGGGTGCACCTCCCACATGGGGGAGCGGAGGATCGTCACGCCCTCGATCAGCACGTTCTTGCAGCGGTAGGGCTGTATGAAATTCGGCCGGAGCCACGAGCCCGGGCCAAAGACGCGCTGCTCAACCGGCACATTCGCCTCGCCCATGGCGATGAGTTTGTCGCGCGCGGCCCGCTGGAGCGGAGGCTTCCCGTCGCTCTTGCGGTTCCATCCCCACCAAGTCTCCAGAGTTGCGCCTCCATCGAGCATTCCCTCACCGGTGACAGCGATGTTCTCCTGCTCGAAGGCGTAGATGAACGGCGAATAGTTCATGCACTCCACGCCCTCCCATCGCGTGAACACGAGTGGATACCGGGCAAGGTCGAAGGAAAACAGGAGCGTGGCCCCGCGACTGATGTGCAGGTTGACATTGCTGCGGAGATGGATCGCTCCGGTATTCCAGGTGCCGGGTGGAACCACCACGCGACCTCCGCCCGCGAGGTGGCAGGCCTCAATGGTCTTCTGAATGGCGGTGGTGGCGTCGCTGCCTGGAACAGCTCCGTACGAAGCTATGGAAAAGTCGCGCTTGGGAAACGTGGGGGCGACGATCGTCGCTTCGATCCGTCTGGCATCCTCCCAGCCAGGTGCGGTTTCCGCCGGCATTCGGATGGGAAAAGATGTCGCCCCGAGCAGCGACAGGATAAGTATGAGGCATTTGCGCATGGGGATCGGGCCGTCGACCGACGGCAACCATCGCGGCCAGGTGAGGCTGCGGGATGGTCGGAAAAACGGCAAGGGTATTGGGGGTGGCTGGCGGTGTGCCGGTGGTCCGAGTGAAACTTTTCCGGCGCTGTTTCGCGACGTGCGTCCCCAGGTCACGACGGAGCGTGCCCCTCCAACGGAAGCGGAAATTCAAGCGGAACGGAATTTTTCCGGGAACGGAAGTCCTTGCACCGGGAATGAAATTCCGTGCGCAGGGAATGGCTCGCTAGAATCGCCCCTTGATGCCGACGCTGTAATTCACGCCAAACTCCTCGAGGCGGTAGCCGCGCGCATAGGCTGCGGATGCCTCGCTGTAGCGCTGGATCACCTGCTCTTTGTTCAGGATGTTGCGGGCGCTGGCGAACAGGCTGAAGTTCTTGCTGAATTTGTACTCACCGCTCAGGTCAATGTTGTAGCGTGGCTCATAGTATTCGAAGAAATTGTTCGCCACACCACCATACTGCGCGCCGATCTGGGCGGCGGGGTTGGTGATCGTGGTGCCCTTCTGGCGTCCCCGGTAGTTGAAGTTCACATTGAAGACCCAGGGGCTCTTGTTGAAGCTCACGCTGAGGTTTCCGGCCTTCGAGATGAATGCGCGGAAATCGGGCGTGTTGTCGCCGGTGAGGTGGAGCAGCGTGCCATTGGCCTTGATGGTGAAATACCTTCCGAGGCCCGGCAGGAAGCTCAGCGGCTGGATCAGGTTGAATTCAGCCCCGGAAATGCGGGCGTCACCGCTGTTGGTGAGCGTGCTGACACCCCACCCGACATAGCGGGCATCCAATCCGAGCTGCGCCGCCAGTTCGGGCGTGACAATCGCACCCGCCGCCGTGGCCGTCCAGAAATCGGTGATGTCCTTTTGAAATCCTCCCACTGAATACACCGTTCCCTTGTCGCCGTAGTATTCAAGCGAGAGGTCCCAGTTGTCGGCCTCCCATGGACGAAGCGCCGTGTTGCGGATGGTGATCAGACCGGCCGCCTCGGGGTCGGTGTCGTCCTCATTGATGTCGGTTCTCGGAATGATGTTGGCGTAGTCCGGGCGGCCGATGGTCTTCGCATAGGCGAAACGAACGAGGAAGCGCTGGGTGAGATCGTAGGTGACATGCAGGCTGGGATAATAGCCGTCGTACTGACGCCGGGCCTTGTAGGCGCGCTCCTTCAGGACCAGGCGAAGCTCCTCCATCGATCCGGCGGCGCCGGCATCCGCACGACGAACGCGCTGGACTCCCGGGGTCGTGGGGCTTCCATCAATGTAGTTGCCGCTCGCATCGCGCTGCCACACCGCATCGGGATTGGACAACACACCCTCTCCCTTGTCCTCGGTCTTTTCAAAGCGCACACCACCAACCAGCCGAAGCCGGTTGTCCATCAGCTTGGTGTCAAACTGGACATATGCCGAGCTGATGCGCTCGTCGATCTTTTCGGAATTGTTGATGCGGTTGGTTTCAGCCGTGACCGTGTTGAGCGTGAAGTGATTCGGGTTGGTGCGATACTCCTCCGCCAGTTTGTAGGCATCCACCCACTGGATTTTCGGGTAGCCAAATCCAGGACCCTCTGTGGAGGAGTATGAGGCGTCCAGGTAGGGCGACGCGATGTCGTCGGCGGTGTTTGCGATGCCATCGGCGCCAACATGGGTGTAGGTTTCATTGATGCGCCGGTTATCGCGGCCCTCTTCACGCACGGCCACGCCCACCTTCACGCCGACGGGGATCGACCACTCGTCGAAATGCCGCTGGAGGTCCGCGTAGGCTGATTTCATGTTCGCCTTGCCGTCGAGGGGATCGTTCGTCGCGGTCGTGATGCGATAATTGTCAAGCGTGTAGGGATCGATCGTGGCGCCGGTGGATGTGCGCGCGGTCCACGTGAGCGATGGAAAATTGATCTGCTCGGCGCGGACCACATTCACGCCCTGAAGTGTCTGTCCAACGTTGGCAAAGTGGCCGCGTGACAGCGCGCGATACCAGGTTTTCGAGACGACGGCATTCGCTCCCGCGTCGAGATTCCAGGGACCACTGTTCCAGTTGTAGCGGACGTTAACCGCGGCCGTGTTGCCAAGCTTGTCGCGGAACGAGCTTCCACGCGTGACCGAACCACGGCCCTGCGCGCTCTGCACGAAGTCCGGCCCCCACTGGATCGGGGTGCCGCCCGAGGGCGTGGAATTTCCCTGCGTGCCCATGTTGAAATTGATGTTTCGATTGCCGAAGAACGCCTTGTAGTAGTTGTCCTGCACGGCCACCGACAGAGTCTGGCGCGGCGTGATTTTCCAGTCGGCCTTGACGCCGACCGACGCACGGTTGGTTGTCTTTGGACCATCCTGAAGCTGCCACTGCTGCAGATAGGGGTTGGCCGGCGTCGCGGAGGGGATCGTGGCCGTTCCCGCGCCCGACGTTCCGCCACCGCCCTGTGCATAATTCCAGGTCGGCTGCCAGCGGTGCTGCTCGACATGCTGATTGGATGAGAGGCCCGTGATGACGAGACCGAAGGTCTTGGAAATCGGAACGGAGTAGTCGAAGTCGAAGTTCGGAAGTATCTTGAATGTCTTCTTGTTGCCGGGTCCGGCGGTCTTGCTGAGCTCAAGATTCTCGCTGTTCAGATTGAGGTAGGTGCGGAAGTTGAACTGGGCGCGCGGCCGTTCAAAGGCGTTCTTGGAAACGAAGTTGATGCTGCCGCCCAGGGAGTCCGCAGGCAGATCGGGCGTCGGCACCTTGACGACCTCCGTGCGCGACGTGTTGTTGATCGACACCTGTTCAAATTCGAAGATGCGGTTGTTCGAGCCGGAAGCCGAACTCGTGAGGCGCATGCCATCCCAACTGACGGTGGTGAAGTTCGACGGAAATCCGCGAACCGACACCGTGCGCACATCGGCGGCCACGTAGTCGACCGTCACGCCAGGCAGATACTTGAGGAACTCACCTGGATTGCCTTCGCTGATGTCGCCGAAGGCATCGGCCGCAACAACCACCTTTATGTTTGGCGCGAAGCGCTGCTCGTTGATCGCAAGCGCGTTCCCCTCGTACTCGCGGTTGCTCTGGACGACAAATTGATCCAGCGCGATCACCTTCTCATCACCGTAGCGTTCACGACTGGTCAGGTTGAAATCATGCCGCACGCTGCCGCCGCCCGGGACTGTCAGCACGGTCGTCTCCGGATCGAGACCCGTGTAATTGGCGCGCAACCGGACTTCGCCCGCAGGCACGCCATCCAGCCGGTACTCGCCGAATTCGTTCGTGAACGTCTCGCGCGAAGTGCCTTCAACGACGACGCGGACGTTGTTGAGATAGCGGTCATTGCCGATGTTGCGCACGCGGCCTTCAATCGATCCAGTTCCCGTCTGCGCCCAAATAGCGGATGGGAACGCCAGCACCAGCGCTAGAAACAGGGCGAATGCCGCCACATTGATGCTGAGCAGGGTTTCGCCGGATTCATGACCCCGCCGGCCGCGGGTGTTCTGGAGGTTGTCCATTGTGGTTTGATGGGGAAAGTTTGATAAGTCGCGTGACATCCCGAAATCCTGCGGGCAATCAGTGCAACGGTCGCAATATGGGGCAAAAAGGTGGGCTCACCGTAGGAAGGTTGCCTCCGGTTCCAAGAAAAAATGATAGATATTAATTCGGATCGTCCGAATTTCAGGCCTTTCACGGCATCCCGATGAAAATTCGCCGCTTCCGAAGATCCCGCGTGCGTGATCAGCCAGACGGGTTGCCGCACGGCTGGCCCAGCGTCAGGGTTGTCGGGGATCGTAACGAAAAATCGGGGCCGGGGGTTTCTCGCAGGTCATGAAAATCGTGCGATTGTCCGTCGCGAAGCAAATGCCCTCAGCCTCGGCGGTCTCGAGGTGAAAGCTTGGCAGCCGTTGGGGAGGGCCCGCAAACGCCTGCGCCCAGGTCTCCCCCGGATTGCGGGGGAAATAGTAGGCATTGGCGTAGGTGACAACAATGGCTGCCGCCCCATCCGCCGAAAAATCCATGTCCGTGGGATTCGCCCGCCAGCTCGCCTTCACCGATTTTGTTCGTGCCAGTTCCGCGTCGGGCTGCGGGATGGAATCCACCGTGGAGACGAGTGCGGCGATCTGCAGCCTTCCACCGGCGGGGCGAAGGGGAAGCGTGTACAAGCCGGAGGGATAAACGCGTTTTTCGAGGAGATAGACCAGTCCTTCGCGGACATCGACCGCCACGCTTTCGCAGTCCCGCGCCGCACGATCAGCGTACTCAAAGGAGAATGACCAGGCGACATCCACGTCAATCTCGCGCAGCGGTGACAGGAGTCCGGGATCCGGTTCGGGGAGGACGATGATCGAGAAGCGCGTGCGTTTGCCGTCGTTGAAACCCACGTCGCCGATCAACAACCAGGATTGTCCGTCGAGGGTGAAGGAGCGAACCGCCTCCCAGTCCACATTGATGGCACCCCGCACCCGCACGGTCCCGCGGTTGCCGCCGTCGAAGCCCATGGCATACAGGATGGGGCCGGCATCGCTGTCGTTGTGAGACCATAGCAGGTTTGGCGCACGGCGTGAGACTGCGAGCCCGCTGGCTTCGTCCAGGCGGGCATTCGCAATGACACCGGTGAACACCGGACCGGTGTACGCAGCCAGGGGAAGCCGGGACTCCTCCAGGGTTGGCTCCACCGCCCCACAGGGAGTCAGTCCCGCCAGGAGAAACGAAAGCAGCAGTCCAGCGAGGAGGCGGGTGGTCCCCCGGCGCATCCATGCAGGCCACCCCGGCCCGCACGACCAATCTGTAACCATCGCTTGGATACATTGTTCCGGATGCCCGCCGCTGCCGCGGCCCCGGCTCGTAAAATCTGCGTCAAAACGCATGCGACCAGCGGCCTTGATTTGCGGTGCGGATCGTTGGCGCACGATTGTCGTCCTCATGCCGGGCAAAGTCCCCTCTCCTCCCGTTTCGATCGGCTGGACGGCCGACTTCGCGCCGACGGCCCGATGAGCGCAGTGATTTGATCCTCGATGTCTCTCCCTCTTCGTTTCGCACATGTTGATGACGACGCAGCCTACGCCGAATCAATCCGGCAAGTTCTCATGCAGGAGTGGCCCGGGTGCAGCATCACCCGGATGGAAGGAAAAGACGAACTGCTGACCGCGCTTCGCTCGCACACAGCCGATTTGGTCATTTCGGAGTTTTCCCTGCAATCCTACAACGGACTCGACGTCCTCACCCAGGCGCACGCGCTTTGTGCGGATGTTCCGTTTCTATTCCTGACCAGGGCGGATGGCGAGGGCAGGATTGTCGACGCATTGCAGCAAGGTGCGGCCGATTATGTGCACAAGGACCGTGTGGAGCGCCTGGTGCCGGCGATTCAGCGGGCGCTCGAGAATGCCGCCGTGCGGAGCGCCAAATCCATTGCCGACAAGCTCCTTCAGGACCGAATGGAAGCGGTCGACGGAGCGCTGGATGCCATTTGCATCGCCAGCGGCCGCGGTCATCTCACCTACGCCAATGTTGCCGCCAGGGACATGTTCGCGCTCGATGAATCCCCGGAAGTGGAACCCCGAAGCCTGGACGCCCTTTTCGGCCCCCAGAATCGATCCATCCTTTCCGTGGCCATCAATGAGCTTCATTCCACCGGTGCCTGGTCGGGCGAGCTTTCACTCACGCCACCCGGCGCGCAGGCCCGCTTCATCGTCAGCCGGTGGACGCTGATCAAGGATGCGCAGAATCGTCCGAAGGCCATTCTTGCGATCAATACCAACATCACCGGACACAAGGAGCTGGAACGTCATCTTCTTCCGCCGAGGAAGCAGGATGGCCTGGGCACTTTGGCCACCGGCATTGCGCACGATCTTCAACGGATCCTTCAGCCCATGCTGACCGCATCGGCTGCGCTCCAAAGGAGCGTGAAGCAACCGGAGATCCTTCGTCTGGCTGACATCATCGATGCCAGCACGCGGCATGTTCTCGCCCTGTTCCATCAGCTCCGGACATATGCCCACAGTTCGAAAGACGAGCGCATGGAAGTGCAGGTCGGATCCTCCATTCAGGAGGTCGTGCAACTGCTCCGACAATCCCTGGCCGGCGAGATCAACATCGAGACCGTGATTCAAAAGGATCTCTGGACGGTTGCAGCGAATCCAATGCAGCTGACCCAGGTGCTGATCAATCTTGGGATTCAAGCCCGTGATGCGATAGCAAGCTCCGGCATTCTGACATTCCGCGCGTCCAACGTCGCTGTGGATGAAGCGCTTGCCCAGGCCATACCCGGTGCGCAATCGGGTCCGCATGTTTTGATCACGGTCTCCCACACGGGAACCGGCATTCCACCGGAATTGATCGACCAGGTCCTGTGCCCTCGACTGCCTGGACTGCCGGGAGGGCCCAACTCCAATGACAGCGTACCCGATCTGTCGACCATCACGGGCATCATTCGGGGCATCGGCGGGTTCATCCAGGTGGAGAGCACTTCCGGGGTGGGAACCGAGTTCATCCTTCACCTTCCGGCTTTGATACCGGAGCCGGAGGCGGCGGACCTTGCACTGGCTCCATCCTTTCAGGCCACAATCGGTCGCGGTGAAACCGTGTTGTTGATCGAAGAAGACACTGACAGACGCCAAATTGTTCAGGCGTTTCTGGAAACCCACGGTTATCGCGTGATCTGTGCACGGGATGGTGCGGCAGCCCTCGCGCTGTTTCACGAACGCCACAAGGACGTTCAGATCATACTCTCCGATCCAACGATGCCTGGCGCGGAATGCGTGAACACGCTGATCCAGATCCGAAATGCCAAGCCCGGCGTTCGCATCGTCGCCATGGGCTGTCCCGGCCCGGAATGCGAGGTGCAGGGTCTCGTCGGCGGCGTGGCGTTCCTGCCCCGGCCACTGACCGGGGAGGCCCTGCTAGCCGCGATGCGGCAGGAGCCAGTCACCACGCAGGCTGGCTGAGGAAACAAGCCCCGGCTCGGTCTTGTTGCGGCCAGACACCCGATTTTCCGGCCCGGTGGAAAAGCATTGCTGCCGCCTGAAGGGGAGCCAAGGTACCGTCTAGCTTTGCAACCCACTCGCCATCGCGGGCTGGCCAACCCATGTTTCAAGTCACTTTCTCCGAACAGGCGATCCGGGAGCTGAACAAACTCGATACTCTGGCTCAGCTCGCAGCCGTCGCCCCCATCAGCAGCCTCAAGGCCGCCGATCTCGACAAACCGCGGGAGCCGCTGGGAAAATTCAACCGGGGGGGCCGCGCGCTCTACCGCCTGCGTTCCGCCGAGTGGCGTTTCTACTTCGAAATCCGCGATGAGACGCTCTTTGTACTCTACATCCTGCACCAGCACTCGCTTGAGGATTTTCTGCTGCGCAACAAGCTGCCGGTGTCGGAAGCGCAACTCGCGGAACAGCACTCCAAATTCTGGCGCTACCTGGAGTCATTGACGAAGCGGTAGACAACCGGTACCGCCCATCAGGATCGGAAAGCCATGGAAGACTCCCCTTCACACACACCGGACCCTGTCAAGCCGATCGTCTCCATCGAGGATCGCGAGAATCCCTATTCGGTCACGCAGGCCAGCCGCATCTACTTCCTTCCCAATCTGATGACGGCGGGAAATCTGTTCTGCGGATTCGTTGCGGTCATCCGGTGCATTCAGGCGAATTTTGAAATGAAGGTGGCGGCGGAGGCTTCGATCATGGCCATCGGACTTTACAAGCAGGCCATCTGGCTGATTTTTGGAGCGGCGGCATTCGACATGCTGGATGGCCGGCTTGCCCGCATGGGCGGCCGGGAGTCGCTTTTCGGCGCTGAGTTCGACTCGCTTGCCGACGTGGTGTCGTTCGGCATGGCGCCCGCCCTCCTCGTTTTCTTTCTCATCCTTTCACCCACGCAGGGATATCCGGTGTTCCGCGAAATCGGGTGGTTTTTTGCGTTTGTCTATCTGCTTTGCGCGGCCATTCGACTTGCGCGGTTCAATGTGATCACGAATCCGCTCCTCTTCGCCGACAAGAAGGATTCCAGCAGGGACTTCGTTGGACTTCCAGTGCCTGCGGCCGCAGTGACCGTCGCCAGTCTGGTGCTCTTCCTCCTGAACATTGCCCAGAATGACCGCGCCCTTCACCGCTGGGCCCTGATCCTTCCGGTCCTGATGGCGCTTATCGCGATCCTGATGGTAAGCACGGTTCGTTATCCGAGCGGCAAGAAGGTGGACCTGCAGACGAAGACGCGCCTGACGACATTCGTCCCGGTTCTCATAGCCGTCGCAGGCATCGCCATTTTCAAGGAAGTTGGTCTGCTCGCGGTGACCCTGGGGTACATTGGCTTCGGTCTCGTGCGTCATGTCCGCCGCGCCATGCTGCATCACGCCCGCGCATCCAGCAGTCACGGGGAAGGAACCCGGCGCTCCTAGAATGCCTCCGATGAATTTTTCCCTTCCTGAACACCCTGTGAGCATCCTGCCAGCCGCTTCCGAACAAGAAGGACAGCGTGAACAACTGATCCTTTGTCCCCAGGACTCCGCGAAGTTGCTGACGTCAGTTTTTCCCGGCCCCGAACCCCATTCTGAGAGGAGAATTGAGCCGGAAAGCTCGAGTTATTGGTGATTCTCCTCCGCATAATAAGACTGCTATGAATTACTTATTGAATCGGATATCAGTTAGCCTTTGTTAACTTCCACACTTTCGCGCCGCGCGCCCCATGAAATTCAAAATAAACCGCGACCATTTCAGCAACGGTTTGGCCCAGGTCCTGAACGTTGTAGGATCCAAGACCACCATGCCCATTTTGAGCAATGTGCTCATTGAGGCGGAGAAGGATGTCATTTCCCTGACGACCACCAATCTGGACCTTGGAATCCGCTGCAGGATCAAGGCTGAAGTGAAAGAGGCCGGCTCCGTTACGCTTCCGGTCAAGCGCCTCGCGACAATTGTTCGTGAGCTGCCAAATCTGGACGTGACCGTCGACTCTGCGCCAAACCATCACGTGAAAATCACGTCCGGAGGCTCGAACTTCCGGATCATGGGTCTGGGCAGGGAGGAATTTCCACCGCTGCCCGAGTTTGGTGAGGAGAAGTCATTCACCGTCGAGCAGCCTGAACTCGTGGGCATGCTGAAGAGCGTGGCCTATGCACAGAGCGCGGATGAAACCCGTTATATTCTCAACGGGGTGTTTTTCAGCTTCCGCGACGGCAGGCTCTCCCTGGTGGCGACCGATGGCCGTCGGCTGGCTTTGATCGCCAAGGAAATGGAGATACCGGCGGACAATGCCGGCGCGATTATTCTGCCGGCAAAGACGGTGAACGAGCTCCTGCGCATGCTCGACAAGGGCGAAAAGGTTAAGATCGATTTCAGCGACCGGCGCTGCTCCTTTCAGATTGGCACGGACAAGGACACGAGCGGGCTGGTCGATTCGATCTACCTCTATTCCAAAGTGGTCGAGGGCAACTATCCCAATTATCAGCAGGTCATCCCCAAGGAGACGCACCAGCGCATCAAACTGGAGCGCGAACTCCTGCTGCAATGCATCCACCGGGCCGCACTGGTGACCAGCGAGAAGGCGAATTCCGTCAAGCTCAGGCTGACCAGCAATCTCCTGGAGATAATGGCGCAAAGTCCCGATTTCGGTGAAGCCCATGAATCCATGGCGATCAGCTACAGCGGCCCCGATTTGCAGGCCGCCTTCAATCCCGCCTTTTTGATGGATCCATTGAGGTCGCTGACAAAAGACGAGGTGTTTCTTGAGGTTAAGGATGAGGTCAGCCCGGGTGTCTTCAAGACGCTGGATAATTTCATCTGTGTGATCATGCCTGTGCGCATGAGTTGAGGCGTACGGCAGATTCCCCGGTGAACAGGGTGGAGAAAAGGTAGGGGTTGCCGTTTCGCGCGGCTTGACTTTACTGGCGCGGGGGTCGGAATGCCACGCCCTCTTTCAATTGGATGACTGAACACCTGTGGCCCATCATCACCCTTTTCGGTGTGTTTCTGATCACACTGATACTGTCGCAGGTGAATCGGCGACTCGCCTCGCCACTGATCGTAATTGTCAATCGGTGGCTCGTGTGGGCGTTTGTTGCGCTGGGTGGGGCGGTCGTCAGCTCGACGCTTGGACTCATTGACCGACCGCTGTGGGTCTTGGTGACCGGATTCATCCTGATCTATTTTCTACTGGAGACCGGATACCGTTGGCTTGAGATCCACGCCTTGAGTGTGAGTCCCATACCGCTCTTTCCGAGATTCCAGGCAAACATCAGCGGTGAGGAGTGGCCGACACACCCGCGTCTTTTGAAAATTCGCGACTGGCTTCGTGAAAACGGGTTCAGACAGGTGCAGTCGCTCAAGGCGGAAGTTGGAGGCGGCATATACCTTCGAACTTCGATCTATCAGGATGATCTCGCCCAGACACGCATTCAGATCACTTTCCTGCCCCAGGGGCAGGGTGGAATTTCGGTGTGTTATTCGCTGTCATCACTGACGGCATCGGGCCTCCGGTATGTGACCGACAACCTCTACCTGCCGTTTGGAGGATTCTATCCGGAGAACTGGCTGGTGGAGCGTCTGCCCTGGCACCGTTCGCTGGTTCGCCTCATGGCTCGACATGAGCGACGGCTTGCCCAAGCGGGCGAAAAACGCGTTCCGTGGACCACTGAACCTCTTGGCGACCTGAATCTGCAGCAGCGCGAGCTTGAGGAAGTGAACACCGAATTGGGTTTCCTGTTTCCTCGTGCGCAGCGTGAGGATCACGGCAAGATCACCTACGAGGGTCGTTACCGTGTCTGGAAGGAGCTCTGGCTGCTGAACTACTTCGGCCGGGCCGCACGGTACAAGTAGCCGGCCCCTGGGAGGAACCCTCTTGGCATTGCCAGAGGCGGCGGGGAAGGCCAGCGTCCGGCGATGGATCCCTATCGGCCCCAGCTCAAGAAGCCGAGTTTTTCGATCGGGGACGGGCTGCGTGCGTACCTGAGAAAGTACAGGCGGGAACGCTCGCTGCCGATCACGTACGAACGCCTGCGGGGCTTCATCGAGGCGGCGCCCTTGATCAGCGGCGATGGCAAACCCTCGCTGTGGGAGTCCGTGGTCTATGACCGTCTCGAGATGGAGGCCCTGAATGAGGACCTGAAGTACATTTATGCGCTCCTCCGGGTTGACGGGGACCTGTCCTTCATGCGGCACCTCTACGTCGATCGTGTGGACTACTGCGCATTCGGGAATTCCGCGCCGTTTCGCATCCGCATCGTGAATGCATTCAATGACAATGCCGACTACTACTATGTGAAGCGCGCCGACGCCTCGCGCGTTTACGGCCTGGAGCTTGAGCATGTGCTCTCGCCAAACCGCATGAATTACCTCACGTGCGGCACGACGCTCGTCGAAGAGCACATTGCCGGACTGCCAGGCGATGTCTTCATCCAGCGCTGGCTGGACAATCCGGAGATCCGTCCGATCCGCATCGCGAAGGAACTCGTGAAGTTCAATGAACGCTGCTTTGTGCGCCTGTTGGGAGACATGCGCAGCTACAATTTCGTGATTGTGATCACGCCGGACTTTGAGGGCGCCCAGGTTCGGATCCGCGCCATGGATTTCGACCAGCAAAGTTATGAAGGACGCATGAATTTTTACCGCCCCCAGTTCTTCAAGGACAACCAGCCCTTCGCGCTCTTCTGCATCCAGCATTTGAATCTGGAGAGCGCGCAGCAGTACCAGCGCGAGGAGCAGGTGCTGATGCTCCAGCGGGCCGGCCTGAGCGAGGAGCGGCTGGCGCTGCTGCTGGCAACGATGTCGCGGGACACCATTTCCACCCCGGAGAATGTGGCGAGCCTGAGGGAATCACTGGCGGAGCACTACCAGCGCAGCCAGTTCAGACACTGTTCGTCGATGGGGGAACTCGTTCAGGAGAGCCTTGCCGCCATCCGCACCCGGATGCGCGGCAAGGGAAATCTCGAGCTGTCGATGTTCGAGTAGGGCGTGCACCTGCATTGAGTGCAATCCGATGCCGGCAGGAAACAATCGGCCGGTCGCATGCCAGGCGTGGCCCGCCTGGCATGCCGAAGGAACGGAGCTCAGAACGAGAACGTGTTGCTCAGGATGAACAGGCGCGGCTCGTTCAACGCATAGCGGGTGACGACGATTGGAGAGTCGGAGTTGGTGGTCGCGTTGACGGCTCTGACCCCGTTGTAGCCGAGATCGTCGGTCAGATTGCGGATATTGAGCTGGACCGACCAGGTGATCCTGTTGTTCAGCTTGCGCCGGTAGCGTGCAAAGACGTCGAAGTTATAGTTGTCCGGTGCGTAGAAGGCCCTGCCAAGGTCAAGCGACCCATCCGCATTGGTCCAGTATCCCATGAGCGGCTTGCCACGCCAGCGGGCACCGCCGCCGACCGTGAAGCCGTTCAAGATGGTGCCGCGATCGAAACTATAGCTCACATTGAGATTGGCGGTCAGCTTGCTTGATGGCGGGTTGCGCCGGCCACTGTAATTCTGCATTTGCTGGAGGTTGTTGTCAGCCGAAGTCAGCAACGTGGCAATGGTATTGCCACCATTGCTCATTTGTGCGTACGCTGGATTGGAAAGCTTTGGGCGGGCGACGGTCTGGTAGTATTCGACGACCTCGCTGCCGACGTCGCTGGCGATGTTCTCCGTGGAGGCGGCGCCGAAGCGAATGCTCATACCGGCCATGGGTCGCGCAAATACGGTAAACTCATAGCCTTTCGCCTTCTGGTTGAAAACGACCTGATCGCTGGCTGTCGTGGTGTCAAACGGGTTTTCCGCAATCACCCCGTTGGCCACAAGGATATCGTACATCGAGTCGATGTTTGCGTAAGGCGAGCTCCGCCCCGGGCCACCCGCCATCAGGCCGATCGCATTCGTCTGGTAGTGCAGTGCGGAGAAGTTTACCTTTCCGTCCCAGAGTTTGAGTCGAATACCGAGATCCTTCGTCTCGCCCCGAGCCGCGCCGCGGACCTCGCCTGTGATGTCGGAGAGGCCGGCGGTGGGATTGAAATTGGTGGCATGGTTTGCCGTCAGTGAAAGCCAGGGCAGGACCTTGATGACGATGCCCTCGTTGCGGGCCGCACCCCGGTCGATTGAACGAGGATTGGGAGGCATGCCGGCGTCGAAGATGTTCCTGGTTTCCCCCGTCACGGGGTCCCGCCAGACGAATTGCTGGGTGGCTGAATCCCGGACAATGTAGCCCTGCTGGTTGCCATTGTAGTTCTTCTGATTCAAGCCTCGGTAGCCCCAGGTCACGATCACACGGTTGTCGAGCCACGAACCCTGCCAGACGGCGAGTTTGGTGGTGGTATCTGTCAGATTGGCGCGCAGGCCGGTGGTGCTTCGGAGCCATCCACCCGTGTAGCCGCTGCCAAGATCCACCTTGTCCTGATAGTACCACGCGGTGAAGTCGTGCAGGTAGGAATCGCCGGTGGCGAAGTCATAGTAGTCACGCACCCAGACATTGTTCACCGCGGCGGTGGGGTTGGTGTTGTTGGGCAGGATGCCCGTCGGTGTTCCGGTGATCATGAGGTGCCGGCGATCCCAGAGTTCCTTGAACTTGTAGTTTTCCCACATGATCGAGGCCCGGTGGTTGCCGAACCAGCGGCTCCGGCGGGTGAGGTCGAGGGCGTAGGAGAGGGTGGCGCGGTAGGTCCTTACGCTCTCGTGCCGATCGTAGAGCCACGGCTGCGCCTCCGAATAGTATCGCCCGAAGTTGGGGTTCAGCGCAGTCGTGGAGCCAGGCATGAAGCCGTTAGGATCGATCTGGAGGTTCTGAGTGTTGTTCAGAACACCATTGCCCTGAAGGCGCTCCATGGTCCAGTCCGCGAAGCCGAGCTCGAGGTAGAGATTCCTGGCGAGTTCCTGCTCCAAGGTGACTTCCAGCATCTTGTCCTGTGAGTCGGAAATGCCGTTGCGTCCCTCGATGACTGTGGCGTCGGGGTAGCCGCCTCTCATAACCTGAACGTTGTTTATGGGACCAACGCTCCTGGCGATAGACGTGGCTGTGTTCTGCGTGTTGACGACGGTGCCGTCCTCCAGGACCGTCATGCGTACGGCGGAATTGCGGGCGAGTCCGATTGAGGATACCGCTACGGTTGAAGCATTGCCCTCAATGCGGGCGTTGTTGCTTGTGAGAGGCGCAATGACCTTGGGTGAGCCCGCGTCGCGGTAGGGGGTGAACATGTCGCGCGGGTAGATGCGGCGGCCGAGCGCACGATTGGCGTTGCGGTACTCAAAGTTGGCGCGGATCGTTGTCTTGCTGAACGGTTTGTAGGCACCGGCGATAAAGGCCCCATCGGTGTTCGAGTAGGCGGGCTTCCAGGCAAAATCGGTGCGCTCGGAGAGGAGTGCTGCGCGAAAACCGAGCTTGCCCTTGATGAGGGTTTGATCGACGTCGAGCTCTCCGCGGAGCGAGCCTTCGCTGTCCGTGCGTAGCGAAACAGAGGTGCGATTGCGTGTGAGGGATGGGCGCTTGGTGTTGTAATTGATCGCGCCTCCCGGCTCACCGACACCGAAGAGAACGGCATTGGGACCCTTTGACAAATCGATGCGATCGCTGCTGAAGGAGTTGAACGACATCAGCGTGAACATGAAGTTGCGGGTGCCGCGGTAGGTGCGAAAGCCGCGGAAATAGGTGGTGTTCTGGTCCCACAATGAGGTGAGCTGGCCGTCCTCGTTGTCCGCTCCCATCAGGGAGCCCGCCTCGATGTTGTTGGCGTAGGCTGCAATGTCCTGCAGGTCGAGTGCACCCATATCCTCAATCAGATCGCCGGTGATCACGTCGATGGAGTTGGCGATGTCGTCGAGCGAGGTGCGTGTGCGGCCGCCGGCAAGCGTCTCGCGCGCCTGATAGCCGACATCCTCGTCGGCGCTGACTTCGAACGGTGACAGAACGATCGGTGATTCGTCCTCCTTTTGGCTGTTACCGCTGGTCGCGGGCGTCTGTGCACCTGCGGTTGCAGCAGCGAGGAGCGCGATGATGGAGAACAAGGCTGTAGGTTTCATATGTTCCAGTGACTGACGTTTGGTTTGCTGGCAAATTGTCGGAGGCAGCGGGGACAATCCTGCGGTCATCAGGATCCGCTGGGTCGATATTGCGGTGTTACTGTGTTGGTTGGCGCCTGCGAACAGGCACCGGATTCGATAGGTTTGCTGGTAACTGTTCATGTGATTATTCAGGAGCACGGTTCGACAACACTTTTTTTGCTTGATCTATAAAGTGAAAGTGCGCCCGGGCCGGCCTGTACGGAGCGAATGGCGGATCTTGCGAATTCAGGCGGCAGCTGCTTTTACGGATGACGCCCGTTCAAGATGCTGATCGCCGAGGTTTTTTATTCGATTCAAGGGGAGGGTGAGCTCACCGGCGTCCCGTCCGTCTTCATCCGAACGAGCGGATGCAACCTGCGCTGCACCTGGTGCGACACACCCTACGCATCCTGGAACCCCGAGGGCTCCCAGTACACGGTCGACCGGCTGGTTCGGGCGGTTGAATCCCATCCTGCCGCCAGGCATGTGGTCATCACCGGCGGAGAACCCATGATCGCCCAAGGAATTCACGAGCTTGCCGGTGAACTGAGGCAGCGGCGTTATCACATCACGATTGAGACTGCGGCAACCCTTGCTCCGGACGGCATCGCGTGCGACCTCGCCTCGATGTCACCCAAGCTTGTCAATTCTGCGCCCGACGCAACACGGCACCCCGCCTGGCGCAGGCGTCACGAGGCCACGCGATGGCAGCCCGATGTCATCCGCGCCTGGCTGGCGGCGGGGTGCGACTACCAGTTCAAATTTGTCATCTCGTCACCCGGGGATGTCGATGAGATGGAAGGCATGATCCGGTCGCTGGGAATCGAAATTCCCCGCCACAGGATCCTGCTCATGCCTGAGGCGAAGTCGCTCGAAACCATGCGGGAGCGCGCTGCCTGGCTCGCTGAGATTTGCAAGACCAGGGGCTATCGCTACGCGCACCGGCTCCATATTGAACTGTACGGAAACCGGCGCGGGACCTGAACTGGCGCCTGTTTGCCCGATTCAAGGAGAGAACTCAGCCAAACGCACGGATGCGGCGGGCAACGTCCTCTTTCAGGCGCTCGACATGCGCGAGGGTGAAGTTCTCGAGCGACAGCCTGTCGTCCTTCATCAGAGGCGTGAGGTCCATGGCCCACGTGATGCCGCTCATCCTGTCGGTCGCATGCGATGTGTGAAAAGTCGCATTGGCCGAGCGGCGCCCCAGCGTGGCCAGATCGTAGCGTTTTCCACCGGTGACCTGCGAATCGAACACCTTCAGGATTTCCGCCGCCAGCTCCGGGTGGCCGCCTGAGTTGAGGGCGACCTTTTCCGTGTCGACCAGCCAGTCCAGATCCCGCCACACCTCGCATCCCAGCACACGCGCGGGTCTGCGATCCACCGGCAGGGAACGCAGGGCTTCAATGCAGCGGCCCAGCAGGGCGACGTGCGTGTCGTGCTTGTCGGCAGGTTGATGCAGATAGACCACCTCGGGCCGGCATCCGGAAAAAATCTGGACAAGGTCGGCGACGACCGCCGGGTGCCCGCGGGTCTTCACATCGGCACTGGGATGGCCCAGTTGGATCTGAATCGCATAACGTCCCATGTCCGCCGCCCGCCGCTGCTCGGCCCGGCGCACCTGCTGCATCTCGCCGTCGGTCATCTTCGCGTAGACTCCGGTGCGCGGGGATCCGGCTCCATTGGTGACCACCACGCCGCCGAACGCCTTCCCGGGATGATCGAGGCAATGTGTGATGCCTTCATACGCCATGATCTCAATGTCATCCTGATGCGCCGCCACACACAGGTGGGTGACACGAGCGAGCGCGTCAGACGGTTTCGCCGCAGCGGTCGAGGGCGGCAGATGGATGTCGGCGTCAGAGCGGGAGAATTTCATGGGAAGGCGTCATCCAAGAAAACACGCGCGGGCGCTTTGGCCACAGCGGAAAACGCCGGTCCCTTTCATTCTTTACTATCCGACGCGGAATACTGCTTTCCGTTTGACCCGTGCTGAGCATCAGGATTGTCTTCCTCCCTTCAGTCTGCGAAATCGCAAGCCTGACGCGCACTTGCCAAGACGCTGCAGGGCGTCGGTTGGTTTTTGCGCATGAGCAGTCAACAATCTCACTTTCCATGAGCAACAAGCCCTATCGTCCCAGCACACTGGCATTGCACGCAGGCCAGTCTCCCGACCCCACCACCGGCTCGCGGGCCGTTCCGATCTACCAGACGACGTCGTTCGTTTTCAAGAGCGCCGAACACGCCGCCAATCTCTTCGCACTGAAGGAATTTGGAAACATCTACACGCGGATAATGAATCCGACAACGGATGTGCTCGAACAGCGGATTGCCGCGATCGAAAAGGGGGTCGGAGCCCTTGCCGTTGCATCGGGCCAGACCGCCACCACCTTCGCGTTGCTCAACATCACCCAGGTGGGCGACGAAATTGTCGCGGCGAACAATCTCTACGGCGGCACCTATCAGCTTCTTCACTACACCATGAAGAAGCTCGGCCGGACGGTGAAGTTCGTCGATTCGGGCAGCCTGCAGGCGTTCCGCGCCGCGATCACCCCGAAAACCCGCGCCATATTCGCGGAGACGATCGGCAATCCGAAGCTCGACGTCCCGGATTTCGAAAGTCTCGCGAGGATTGCGCGCGACGCGGGCGTTCCACTCGTGGTCGACAACACCATTGGGGTTGGCCTTGTGCAGCCGCTGGAGCTGGGCGCCGACATCATCGTGAGTTCGGCGACCAAGTACATCGGCGGACATGGCACGAGCATCGGCGGCGTGATCATCGACGGCGGAAAATTCCCCTGGAACAACGGCAAGTTTCCGGAATTCACCGAGCCGGATCCCAGCTACCACGGCCTGAAGTTCTGGGATGTTTTCGGCAATTTTCCGGGCATGGGCAATGTGGCCTTCATCATCAAGGCCCGCGTGCAACTGCTGCGCGACCTCGGAGCCGCGCTGAGTCCGTTCAACGCGTTTCAGTTGATCCAGGGTTTGGAGACCCTGCCGCTTCGCCAGCGCCAGCATTCGGAAAACGCGCTCGCTGTCGCCCGTTTCCTCAAGAGCCATCCCCTGGTGAGCTGGGTGACCTATCCCGGTCTTGCGGATCACCCAAGTCATGCCACGGCCGCGAAGTACCTCAAGTCAGGCTTCGGGGGAATGGTTGGTTTTGGCATCAAGGGAGGACTTGAATCGGGACGGAAGTTCATAGAGTCGCTCAAGCTGCTCTCCCATCTCGCCAATATCGGTGATGCAAAGAGCCTCGTCATCCATCCGGCAACCACCACGCACCAGCAGCTCAGTGCCGACGAGCAGCGGGCGACCGGCGTCCTTCCGGATTACATCCGGCTGTCGGTGGGCCTCGAGGATATCGCGGATATCACCGAGGACATCGATCAGGCGCTGCGCAAGGCCGCGTCCTGACAAGCGCGCTCCCCCGGATGCCCCGTCGCCTGCGAGGCACGCGGGCAAAAGGGGGCCTCGGTACATTTGATGTAGCCACAGCCGTCCGGGATCGTTTTCCTGTCGGCCGTTCTTTCATTTTCTGGGCCTATAGCTCAACGGTTAGAGCAGGGGACTCATCAAACAGGTGCCAGCAGCGGGAAAGCCGCGGCTGGGATACGGGGAAATTCGGAGAAACCTTCGCGGGAACGCATGGCAACGCCGAGCCGAGCCGACGGTGCACCGTCGGAAGGTGTAGAGACTAGCGGAGGAGTTCAGACTCCTTAATCACCGCGCCCACTCCCGTCACCCTACCGTCACACGACGCGGGTGAAGACATAGTCCGAGGAGCGTCGAAAGGCGCGCAAACTTGAATCCCTTGGTTCTGGGTTCGAATCCCGGTGGGCCCACCACCCTTCCCGTGCGTGTCACGGTTTGAGGGAAAGAGCGGAGCACCTCGCGCGAGGCCTTGCGTCCGTCAGCGAGTCAGTCGCCGCGCGACGGATTCAACCGCGCGAATCAGCTTGGCAACATACCCGTCCGAAAACGCCTCGTTCATGTAAAGCAGGATGCTGTCGCCGAGAATCGCCTCGGCAACCGGACACCTGACCTGCCTGTAATCCATGCGTGTCAGCCCGAAATCCCGCACCGGCCAGGCGCCGCCAAAGAAATTGTGATTCTGGAAAACGCGGTAGCCGTACAACGGTTTTGGCAGGTACCCGGCCGAAAGATTGACTCCTTCCGCACGCAGCGCTTCCGCAAATCCGGCCTGACCGCCACGAAAGCGTTCCAATTCGAGGCGAAACAGATAAAACCAGAAACTGTGCTTGTCACCGGGCCTCGTCACCGGCGGCTGGATTCCGGGGATGGCACCGAGCGCCTCGTTCAGGCGCGTTGCGATTTGGATGCGCCGTGTGACAATGCCTCCAAGCTTGGGCAATTGTGCCGCTGCAATAGCCGCCTGCGGCTCGGTGATTCGGTAGTTGGGCGCAAGGTCGGCGGGATCCCGCAGCAGGGCGATGTCTCTCTCGCCGGCGACACGATCGTATGACTTGTCCCCCCATTTTCCAAGACTCACGCCATACTGCTCGGACTGCGTTCCCACCATGCCGCCGTCGCCGCAACTGATGTGTTTGTAGTCGTTGAAGGAGTAGCAGCCGAAATCGCCGAACGAACCGACCGGACGTCCTTCATGCTCGGCACCCCACGCCTGGGCGCAGTCCTCGATGACCGCCAGCCGGTGTTCCCGGGCAAGCGGCAGGATTGCACGCATGTCGCAGGGATTTCCCGCCAGATGCACCACCATGATCGCCCGCGTCCTTGAGGTGATGGCATTCCGAACGGCCGCGGGATCCAGATTGTACGTTCCCGGATCGAGGTCCGCAAAAACCGGCACGGCCTGCTGGTAGAGCACCCCGATGACGGATCCCATGTCCGTGATTGGCGGGACAATCACCTCGTCGCCGGGCCGGAGGCGCAGGGCCGCAAGTGCGATGTGCAGCGATGCGGTCCCTGAGGAACAGGGAGCGAGAAACCTGAACGGATAAAGTTTGTGAAATTCCTCCAGCAGCGCGGCGGTCTGGGGCCCCTTCCAATAAAACAGGGAGGTCTGCCCCAGCATCGTGGTCAGCCTGGCGAGCTCGGGTTCGCCCCAGCGGGTGGGACGCGGAAACGGCTCATCGACGATCGGCATGGGTGTCAGGAGAAAAAGCGCGCCGCGTTGCCGCTGCCGATCCGGCGGCGCTCCTGCGCGGTGAAGCCCGGTTCGGAGAGTTTGCCCGCCTGGGCGGCGGCCGACACAAGCGGGGTCAGGCTGCCGAACATCAGGCGCGAGGCGGCGATCTTGCCGCGCAGCATGGCGGCAAGGGCTACGTTTTCCTGATACGCGATGTCGGCATGGAAATTCTCGCGAAGCGCCGCCAGTTCAAGGGCCTCGGTCACCGACAGCCCTGTGATGAGCGGAGACAGTCCGGGGTTGGACCCAAGAAACGCCGCGATCTCGGCGACGGGCACGCCCTTGATCTTCAGGGCGAAATACCGGTGGCGCTCATCCTCAAGCCTCGCGGTGATCACGAGACGCAGACCGCGCGCAGTGAGAGCATCCACGATCGGGCGCATCGCGGCGGAGGTCAGACGGTAGTTGTGGTAGTTCGAATACAGGCGCACCGCGCGCACGCCGGGTGCTGCTGCGCACGCCTCGAGCTGTTCCTTCCAGTTGGCGAGAACCGGATTGATCACGGGCAGCGGCGCCAGGGCGCGCTTTCCTCGCAACGCTGCGAAAAGCGCCTCATTGGCCGGCATGGGCTCGGGCTGGAACACCGCGGCAAGCGGGGAAACCGCCGCCTGTCCAACGCCCGCCCGCGCAAGGTGTCGCACAAGCTGCCCCGCACTCATTTCCGGAACGAGCGAAAAGGGCCAGGTTCCGAGGAAGCAATTGACGTCGAAAAGCATGGGGAGAATCAGGCGAGATTGAGCAGCCGAGCTGCGTTGCTGAAGAGGATGCGTTCCTTGTCCGCCGCGGAAAGCCGCGCACCCGTCACGCGTTGAATGGAAACACCGATCGCGCGACCTGGCAGGTCCGAGCCATGGATGATGCGATGGGAGCCGAGATGCTCCACCGCGTACTCGAGCAGCCCCTCATCCGCCAGTCCGCCGGAGGTGTCGATCGTCACGTTGTCGAGGTCCTTCACCTCGAGTATCCCGCGAACACCGCAGCCCGTGAGATGCGCCATGATGATCGGCACGTCCGGATGCCGCCGCGCCAGCGTGGCGGTGTCCGCGGGATCCGTGTGGAAACTGCGCTGACGGATGTTCGTCTGGCTCCAGCTGTGCTGCAGCACGACGAGATTCCAGCGGCGCGCCGCCTCCATCACGGGCGCCATGCAGGCGTCGCGCGCATTATTGCAGATCTCGAGCTTGATGCCGATGAAGCCGTGCCCTTCGACGCAGCGCTCCACCTCGGTCATGACGGCCTTTTCACCCAGCCGCGGATTCAGGAAGCAGAAAAACCGGAAGTAGCCGGGATACATCGCCTGCACCTTCGCCGAGTCGTCGTTGACCTCGGCAACCTGCCCGGCGGTGAAATTGCGCCCATACAGAAGCACATCCCCGAGGCCGATCATCTTTTCGACGCCGAGCGCGCGTCCGTGGCGCACGAGCCAGTCGACCTCAGGCCTGGTCAGGCCGTGCTTGAACATGACCGGATGCGTGTGGGCGTCTATAATGCGCATGGATTCAATTCGAGAGCGGATGGGATGCTTGGAAAAACTGCGGATGCACCGTCTGCGCGTTGATGGCTATTTTCTCAGCAATCCGTGGAATGCGAGGTCGACGACCTGGGTGACGCGCATCTCGCGCACCTTTGGGCTGTCCATGTCGAGCCCCACGCTGATTTTCAGCGAATGGTAGTTCGAATAGTAGATGAAGCACAGGCCGATGAAGTTCACCAGCAGGTGCCTGATGTCGGCGGGAGCGCGAAAGATTCCCTGCCGGACACCGTCCTCGATGATGAGACGAAACCGCTCGGTGAAAGGGTTCTTCGAAAGCTTCGAGGCGCTGCGCGCCATGTGCCGGCCGCGCTCAAGGTTCTCCCACAGGAGCAGCCGGTAGAATTCCGGGTTGGCGTCGAGGAACTTGAAGTAGGCGACGAGCAGGTCCCTCAACTGCTGGTCTGCGCGCCCCTTCGCCACCACCGCCTGAAATTCGACCGACTCCAGGCGACCGAGCACATCCACCAGCGCCGCGAGGTAGATGTCATTCTTGGACCCATAGTAGTGGTACACCATCCGCTTGTTGGATTTCGCCTTCGCCACGATTTCGTCGACGGAGACGCCATGATACCCCTTCTCCGAGAACAACCGGATCGCAGCCTGCAGCAGACGCCGCTTCGTGCGGTCCGGGTTGCGGCGGCGAATGACTTTCTCGGCATCGCTGTTCATGAAGGCCCACAAGAACCATGCAAACCGCGACCGGAAGGCAACAGGGAATCGACTCCGGACGGAACCTCGCTGGCGCGGCGCATGCCCCGGCTCCCTCCCGTCCTATTCAACGCTACGGATTCCCGCGGCTGGCGGAGAATCATCGGGTCATGACTCGTGCAAGCGCGGTCTCAAGGAGTTCCCCGTGCGTCTCGGTGGTGATCAGGCGGCCGTCCCGATCGAGAAGAAAGGTCGCGGGAATACTGCGGATGTTGAACCTCTTGCCGAAAGGATGGGAGCCTCCCTTTTCGTTGAACCACTGGGGCCAGGTCAGCTTTTCATCGGCGATGAATTTTTCCAGCTTCGACTTGTCGGCTATCTTGTCGAAGGTGATCCCAACAACCTCAAAGCCGCTGGCACCCCATTTTGCCAGCGCCTCCTTGATGTTGGGAAGCTCCTTGACGCATGGCACGCACCAGGTGGCCCAGCAGTCGATCAGGACCACCTTGCCGCGCAGATCCCTGAGATCGAACTTTCGTCCGTCGAGCGCGGTAAAGCTGAGCTCCATCGGATTTCTCCTGAGATCAAGGATCGCCAGTTGCCCGCTGCCCAGCGCGGCAAGGTCCGGAATCTCGCTTGCGGCCAGTGTATTGAGGTAGGGTTCCAGACGGGCGGGTTCTTGCTTTTCCAAGGCGTGGACCATCGCCTGTTCGAGAAATGTCCGATACGGTGAGGCCGGCGCACGTCCGGCCACGGTCGCGATTCGCGCAGCCAGCACCTTCAGATCAGGCTGGCCGCGGGCATCGACGTCGATGGCCATGCGGTTTCGTCCGGCAACCCAGTTCAACCCCGCCCAAACGTTGTCCGGCCAGGAATGATTCGCGAGAGCATCCGCCAGTGTTTCATCCAGGTGCTTCAGCCAGCCGCTGCGGAGTTCGGCAGCACGGTCCCCCTGCATCCAGTCACCGCAGTTGAGAAGGTTGTAAAGGATGCCTCCGACGCGCCTCTCATCCGGGTACTTCTCGAAGAATTCCAGGGCCTTGCCACTGATCTGGTCGAAATTCACGGGCGCACCAGCTTCGCCTCGCGCACCCATGCCCTCAATGTGCTGCTGCCAGATGGCCGTCGCCGCGGGATCAATGGCCGGCACTGCGATAGAGGCCCCCTGCGCCGACAAGACGCAAGCCGCCGCCTGCAGGAGAAACATGAGCGCCGCGAGTTTCATGGTGACGCGATTGACGGGCATATTGTCGGCCCCGGGCGTTTCGGTCAGAATGACTTCTTGAGCGTGAACGTCACGTAGCGCTGGCGCGGGTCCTCATACCGGCTGTAGTACGAATAGATGTCGGTGCGGAATGCGGGCTCCTTGTTGAGCACATTGCGAACTGACAGCGTGACCTTCGTATTTTCCAGCCAGCGCCGCCAGGTGTGGTCGGAGGCGTTGGTCGCGGGAAACTGGTAGGCGACAAGCGCGTCCCAAAGAATCGCGGAGGGAATGCGGGCACCGTCCAGGCCGTTTCCGGTGGGAAAGGCAGGTGAGGGTCTTGTACTGGCTGCGACATAGGAACCAATGTAGCTCGCCGTGACCCCTGCGGTCCAGGGTCCGCGATCCCAGAACAGGGTGGAGATGGATTTCCACTTGAGAGGATTGCCTGAGCTGCCGGCTCGTTCGACGATCGGATTCACCGGCAGGACCTGATCGCGGAAGGACTCGGTCCAAGTGGTGTTCGTTGTCGCCGTAAACGTGCCGACGCGATCGAAACTGCGGCGATAGGATGCCTTCACGTCAATGCCATTGGTCTTGGTGAAGCCCACGTTGACCGGACGATAGTCAACCATCGTCACCTGCCCCAACCATCCCTTCGCGATGTCGTCCGGAGTTGGAGCCGCGCGTTCAATGCGGCCCGGATAGGAATCCGGACTTGCGAGAATGTTGCTTGGGCCTCCGGGTGAAACGATCGCGTTGATCTTTTCGATCTCCCAGAAATCCACCGTGAGCTGCAGTCCGGGAACGGCCCGCGGGGTCAGAATCACGCCGTAGTTCCATGCCGTGGAGGTCTCAGGCTTGAGGTCGGGGTTTCCTCCCGCACGTTCCGAGTGGGGATAGTTGTAGAGGAGATTGCCGCGAGCGGGATCGGTGAAGGGCGTGATGGCATCGGTGACCACACGGGGGTTTTCATAGCTGGACTGGTCGGGTGGAAAAAATCCCTCCGCATAGGAAACCCTGAGGGCGACATCCTTGGTGGGCGCGACAACCAGGGCGGCGATTGGGCTGGTTTCATCCGTAGAGTCATCCGTGCCCTCCCAGCGGACGCCGAGGTTGAGATCTATCGAGTCGACCGGCAGCGGACGCCATTTGGGGCCAACCAGCGGAACCACGCTTTCGAGGAACACTGATTCCGTGCGGCGGGACTGGACGACGACCGAGTTGCTGTTTCCCGCCACCGGCAGATTGGCCAGAGCGGTAGGACTCACATTGATTGTCTGATGCGTGCGGTACTTGCCCCAGATCATTTCGGCACCTGGCGAGATCTTGATCGGTCCCGCCGGCAGGTCGAACACCTCTCCCACGACACGGGCGTTAACCTGCGACAGGTAGTTGTAGTACGTGTAGGCCCGGCTGTAGTGGAGGAAATCCTTGATCTGCTCGTAGCGTGGAAATGTCACATGATCGGCGAGCGGATTGTAGATCGCGCGGCGCTGCGCGAGCGTGAGGCCAATCGTCGAGGTGCTCGTGAGAAACGTGTTGAGATTCTGGGTTGGATTCGTGCCGGTCGAGTGACTGCGCCCATACTCTCCGGTGCCGTCCAGCGACCACTCCCAGCGATCAGACAGCTTGCCCTTGACTCCAAGGACCGTCCGCGCGCCCTGTCGCTCCTGAAAGAGGCTGGGATCGGGCAGGTCAACCGGATCGTAGAAAACTCTCACAGGTACGCCCACGAAGCCGGGAGTCACCCCCGTCCGAAAGGGATTGATGGGATCGGTGGCGGACAGGGAGATGCTTGCCAGTGATTGCGGTCCGCTGTAGTCGGATCGGAAATACGAGACATCGGCCTCTGCGTAGACGGAAAGCCTGTCCTTGAAAAGCTCATGCTCGAACTGCGACATGAACGCGTAGCGATCCTCCGGGCGATAGATGACGGAGCGACCAAAACGATTTCCCAAACTGGCCGTTCCCGCGCTTCCGGTGAAGGAGGACGGTGTCAGCGACGCACCGTCCTGACCCGCCGGTATTGCCGCAAACCGGGCGTTTGAAGCCCCTGGTATCGGCAGGATGCCGGTTGTGGACGTAAGCAGGATCGTTCCGGGCATGCCATTGAATCCCTGAATGATGTAGTTCTCAAAAACGGACTGCCCGCCGACGGTCGCCGTGGTGTTGGCCGGATATCGGGCGAGCGCGTTTTTCAGGAAGTTCCTGTCCTCATTCAAGAGCGGGTCGCTGTGCTGGTAGGTGAGCGTGAAGGAGAGCTGGGTCCGGCCCTGGTTGAAATTGAGTCCTTGAAAATAGGAAAACTCGTAACGGGACGCACCGCCATCCGTGCTCGTCCCCACCGTGGCGCTCGCCTCGCCGCCCGAGTATTCCCTGCGCAGCACGATGTTGATCGCGCCGCCAATCGCGCCGCCTCCGTAAATCGCCGAGGCGGATGACGGGAGGATCTCGATTCGCTCGATGGAGGAGACTGGGATGCGGTTGAGGTCGGGGCCGGCGGACAGATTGCCGCGCTGAAGGCGACGCCCATTGACGAGGACCGTAGTCTGCAGCGAGGAGAAGCCCCTCAGCTTGACCTCGGAATTCTGGTAGGTGAGACCACCGACAATCTGAGGGTTTCCCGCCGAGCCCTGCAGGGAAACACTGCCGTAGTCGGAGGTCTGTGGCGACACACGGAAAAGCTCCTCGAGCGTTGTGACGCCACGCCGCTCAATCTCCTCCCGCGTCAAGACGTCGTAGGCCAGGGGTGCCCGTTCGTCGGTGCGGAGAATGGTCTGGTTGTTGAGACCGCCGATCTTTGATGCGGAAACCTCAAACTTCTCGAGTTCAATCGACCGGCTGGTTCGATCGGTCTGAGCCATGGCGGCACCCCCGGCGCATATCGCCGAAAGAGCAATGAAAAGACGCCAGTTGATCCTCCAGCCGGCTGGCGGCATTGTTTCGATATTCATAGTATTGACGCGAAGAGAATGCTTGCTGTCCGTCCGCCCAAGGCGCGTCGAGCACGAAACGTTCCGCGCCTCGCGAAAGCTGAAGTCCGAATCTGCGGGTACCGCTGAAAGCGCCACCTCGACACTTGCCGGGAACGGTCACTCCACTCAAATCGCCGCGGCAAGCTGGCCGCAGCCGGCGGCGATGTCGATGCCGCGGCGCTGGCGTATTGTGCTGGGGAGGTGGTAGCTATCCGCAAGGATTCGCTGAAACTCGCGGGCCGCCTCGCGGCCGCCTGGAGCTCCCGCATACCCCGTGGTTGGATTGAGGGGTATCAGATTCACCTGTGCGGGCAGTCCGTGAAGCAGCCTTCCCACCGCATGGGCGTGCTCCGCTCCGTCATTCTTCCCTTCAATCAGCGTCCATTCGTAGAAGATTCTCCGCCCGGTCACGGCGCTGTAGGTGCGGCAGGCTTCCATCAACCGGTCCAGCGGCCAGGCCCGGGCCGCCGGCACGAGGGCCGCGCGCTCCTCCTGGGTCGCCGCATGCAGCGAAACCGCGAGGCTCACCGGCTGGCGTTCCTCCGCAAGCCGCAGGATGCCGGGAACAACACCCACGGTGCTCACCGTGATCCGCTCCGCACCGAGCGCGAGGCCCGAGCTGTCGCGCACGATCTCGAGCGCGCGCAGCGTCGCGTCGTAGTTGTGCAGCGGCTCGCCCATGCCCATCACCACGACGTTGCGGAGCCGTGGTTCGCCTTCGCGCTTGAGCACGCGCGCCACATGAACCACCTGCGCCACGATCTCCCCGGCGGTCAGGTGCCGGGAGAAACCCATCTGGCCGGTCGCACAAAAGACGCATCCCATCGCGCAGCCCGCCTGGGAGCTGATGCAGGCCGTCGCCCGCCCCGTGAACCGCATGCGCACGGTCTCGATCCGGCGGCCGTCGGCAAGCGTCAGCAGGAACTTGCGCGTATAGCCGTCGCTCGAGTCCGTCGACACCGCCACCGGCAGCACGCCCAGCCGGGTCTCGGTTTCAAGCCGGCGTCGCACTTTTGCCGGCAGCTCGAGCATGGCGTCGATGCTCTCAGCCATTTCCCAGTACAACGCATTCCAGAGCGTCGCCGCGTGCACGGGAGAAAATCCCCAGCGCACGATGAGCTCGGTGAGCTCCGTTCGCGTGAATTGATAGAGATCGGCCGGGGATGCGCTCATCCGTCACCGGGATTTCAGCGACGCCCTCACCGCCGCCAGGGGAAGCGCCTGCCTGCGGCGTTCGAGGAAGATGCTGACCTCCGCGTAGCCCGCGTCTTCGAGAAGATCCAGGGCGTCCTCAAATCTGTCCCCCACCCGATCCGAGGTGTGTGCATCCGCTCCGATGACAACCGGAATGCCGCGCGCGTGCATGAGGCCCAGCATCGTCGGCCCCGGATTCATTTCCGGCAGCGCCTTGTTCAGTCCGCTGGTGTTCAGCTCCATGGCCACCCCGGTGGCCGCGATGCGATCGAGCGCGCGCTCGATGAATGGCTGGATGCGCGGAAAATTCCAGGACTCGGGCGACTCATTCTTCACAAGATCGGGATGCGCCAGGGTGTCGTACAGGCCGGTCTCGGCGGCCTCGGCCAGATGCGTGAAATAAGTCTGCTGGTAGGCAAAGTAGTCGCCGTTGAAATACCGCTGGCGATAGGCGTTCATCTGCATGTGCACCGACCCCAGGACGTGATGCAGCGGTGCGCGCCGGTGCAGCTTCTCGATCCACGATTCGATGCCCGGAAAATAATCGCTCTCGAGCCCCAGACGCACATCCACCCTGCCCTGCATGCGTGAACGCGCATGGGCGATGAGATCGACGTACTCCTCAAACTGGCCGACTTCCATGCGCCATTGCGCGGATTGTCCGTCCGGCAGCGGACAATGGCACGTGAAGACGATGCCCTTCAGCCCGCGGGCGGCGGCGGCTTCCGCGTACTCAACGGGTGTGCCCGTCGCATGCTTGCACAAGGGAGTGTGGCAGTGGGATTCGTAGAAGAGTGATTCGGTTGATGCAGGCATGTGTTGTTCGTCGAAGGCGGCTTTCGCCGGCCATGGACATGATCAACGGCACGCTACGGCATTTTGAGTGTCGTCGCAAGGACGGCTGCGAGCCGTCTCCTTCTCAGGAGCCGATGGGATGCCAGGTCGTCTTGAATTCCAGCCAGTCGCGGATGGCGTAGAGCCCTTGCGCCTTGTCGTCGGTCCAGTCGAAGGATTCCTCGGCGGGGACGAGCTTCACGCGTTTGATCGACTCGGCGGCTCCCAACTCGATGAGCCGGCGCTCCGCGGTGCCGGCGACACCGCCGACGCCGCGGAGATGCTGGTGGCTCGCGAACGTGGGGATGAGCTCCTTCCTGTAACCGGTGAGAAGGTTGACGACGCCACCAGGCAGATCACTGGTCGCCAGCATTTCCCCGAGCAGTATCGCCGGATAGGGCTGCGTTTCCGACGCGAGGGCGACGACCGCGTTGCCGCTGACGATGGCGGGTGCGAACAAGGAGACGAGAGCGAGAAGCGGAGACGAATCCGGGGCGATCAGCCCGATGACACCCATGGGTTCGGTCACGGTGAAATTGAAATACGGACCCGCCACCGGATTCACATTGCCAAGCACCTGCTCGTACTTGTCCGCCCAGCCGGCATAATGGATCAATCGCTCCACGGACAGCGCGACCTCGGACCTTGCCGCTGCGGCGGGCGAGCCGTTCAGGCCCACGGCCTCCGCGAGTTCCTGTGAACGCGCCTCGATCATTTCAGCGAGCCGGTAGAGAATCTGGGCGCGATTGTACGCGGTGCGGCGAGCCCAGGCTGCGCCGGCCTTCGCGGCCGCCTCGACGGCGTTGCGCAGATCTTTCCGGGTGCACTGGGGAATGTGTCCGACGAACCTGCCATCGCGGTCGCTCAACGGAAACGTGCGCCCGCTCTCCGAGCGGATGAACGCTCCGCCCACGTAGGCTTTTGGTGTCTTGGTGATGGTCAGTCGTGCCATGGGAATGCCCTCAGTGCAGCCGGACGTAGTCGGCGAGACCCTGGCGTCCGCCCTCGCGGCCGAAGCCGGACTCCTTGTATCCACCGAATGGTGACGCCGGATCGAAGCGGTTGTACGTGTTCGCCCAGACGACGCCGGCCTTCAGCTCCGTGCTCATTCTGAGAATGCGCGATCCCTTGTCGGTCCAGACGCCCGCGCTCAGTCCGTAGGCGGTGTTGTTCGCCTTTTCGATCGCCTCATCGATCGTGCGAAACGTGAGGATGGACAGGACCGGACCGAAGATCTCCTCGCGGGCCACGCGGTGGCTCTGCTGCACGCCGCTCAGGATTGTCGGGCGGAAGTAGAAGCCGCGGGAAGGAAGGCGGCAGGGCGGCTGGAAGAGTTCGGCGCCGTCCCGCACCCCGATGCTGACAAGCCGGCGGATCTTTTCGAGCTGCTCGCGGGAGTTGATGGCGCCGATGTCGGTGTTCTTGTCGATGGGATCGCCCACCCGCAGCACGCGCATGCGGTTCTTGAGTCTTGCGAGAACGATGTCCGCCACGCCCTCCTGTACGAGAAGCCGGGAACCCGCGCAGCAGACTTGTCCCTGGTTGAAGAAGATGCCGTTCACCACGCCCTCGACCGCCTGGTCGATCGGGGCGTCCTCGAAGACGATGTTCGCCGCCTTTCCGCCGAGCTCGAGCGTGAGTTTTTTTCCGGAACCGGCTGTTGATCGCATGATCTTCTTTCCGACCTCGGTCGATCCGGTGAACGCAATCTTCGCGGCCGCGGGATGATTGACCACCGCTGCGCCGACTTCGCCCGCGCCGGTGACGAGGTTGACCACGCCGGGAGGCAGTCCGGCCTCGATGAAAATCTCGGCGAGTTTGAGTGCGGTGATCGACGTCGTCTCCGCCGGCTTGAGCACGATGGTGTTTCCCGTGGCGAGGGCGGGCGCGAGTTTCCACGCGAGCATCAGCAGCGGGAAATTCCAGGGGATGACCTGGGCGACCACGCCGTGCGGTGAGAATCCGCGGGCGCCCGGGAAGGCGTACTCGAGCTTGTCCGCCCAGCCGGCGTGATGGAAAAAATGCGCCGCGGCCATGGGCACGTCGAAATCGCGGGATTCCTTGATCGGCTTGCCGCCGTCGAGCGTCTCGGCGACGGCGAATTCACGCGCGCGATCCTGCAGCAGCCTCGCGATGCGGTAGATGAATTTTCCGCGTTCGCGACCCGGCAGGCCGGACCAGGCCGGAAAGGCGCGCGTCGCCGCGGAAAATGCGGCGTCGATGTCGGCGTCGCCGGCGATGGCGATTTCCGCGAGCTGTGTTTCGTTCGCGGGATTCAGCGTTGGAAAGTATTTTCCCGAGCGTGGAGCGCTGAACTTTCCGTCGATGAAGAGATCGTAGCGCGCCTTGAGCCTGGGATCCGCCGTCTCTGGAGCCGGGTCGAAGGCCCAGAGGTCCCCGAAGATGAGTTCGGGGGCGGGCCTTGCGGGGCGCGTGGTGCTTTTTGTGCGGGAACGTGCGGGCATGAGGTGCGTCGGTCAGTAGCTTTCGGCCGCCTCGCTGAAGGCGTAGGGTGCCTGGTAGGCGCCGGTCTTTTCCTTCACGAGCTGGCGCAGCAGGTCGTTGAGCAACGAGGACGCGCCGAAGCGGTAGCGGGCGGGAGTCAGCCATTCATCGCCGAGCGTTTCCTTCACGGCGACCAGGAAGGCCAGGGCCTGCTTTGCGGTCCGGATCCCTCCAGCCGGCTTCATGCCGATGGCGACGCCTGTATCCAGAAAATAATCACGGATGGCCTCGATCATGACCTGGTTGTTGCCGAGTGTCGCGTTGGACGACGTCTTGCCCGTGCTCGTCTTGATGAAATCGCCGGGGCGGATCGCGCGCATGGCGAGAAAGGAGGCTGCGCGGATGTTGTCGTAGGACTCGAGTTCGCCGGTCTCGAGAATCACCTTGAGTTTCGCCCGGCCGCAGGCCGTGACCACCGCGCGAATCTCGTCCTGCATGCGACCGAATTCTCCGGCGAGGAAGGCGCCGCGGTTGATGACCATGTCGATTTCATCCGCGCCGTCGGCGACTGCCGCGCGCACTTCGGCGAGCCGGGTGTCGAGGCGGGTCTGGCCGCTCGGAAAGGCGGTGGCGACCGAGGCGATCCGCACCGGGGAGGAGGCGCCCAGAAATCTTCGCGCGTGGCGGACCATGGCCGGATAGACACACACCGCGGCCACGGCGGGAAGCGCGTCGAGGGCTCCGCGTTCATCGGGAGTCTCGTGGGGATGCAGCGCCTTGATGCACAGCGAGGCCACCTTTCCGGGAGTGTCCTTTCCCTCGAGGGTCGTCAGGTCGACCATGGACACCGCGAGCCGCAGGCCGAACACCTTTGAGGACTTCTTTATCGAGCGGGTGACGTACTTTGCGACCCGCTCCTCGATGCCGACGGCGTCGACGGTTCCTGTTTCGTCGAGGAGCCTGCGAACTGCCGCCGGTCGTTGGGAACTCATTGGGCAGAACCTGCCGCCGGTTCAGCATGATCACAACGGAAAACACGATGCCGCACGCGCGGGGTTCACCGGGTAAGCGCATGCAGGCCGATGAATTGCGCAGCTATTCACAAGTTATTCAGAATCGCGTCCGCTGTAAGACGCGAGCCAACTCGTTTTCGTTCAAAAATTTCCGCAGCGGTTCGAAACTTTTCCTGCTTGTGGCGCGGCGGGAGAATCACATGATTGACGCCAGTGGCTCATCCGGTTGCCAACCCCAACCCCGCTGCCCCGTGCAGCAAACACCCGAAGCGACGCATCGCTCTGATTGTGGCGATCATCCTCGCGGCGATTCTCGGTGGAGTCTTCCTGCTGGAGGGAGACTCCCGTGTTGCCATGCTGATTGGCGTCGCCCCCCTGCTTCTGGTTGCCTTGGTCTGCCTGTGCGACCCCTGCTGCAAGGGCAGGGATTCTCACGACTGAGACAGTCTTGCCACGACCGCCGGCAGCAGCGCGTGTTCCGCCGCGTGCACCCGGGCGGTCAGCGATTCCAGTGTGTCGGATTCTTCGATACGAACGGCGGCCTGGTCGATGATTGGACCGCCATCGACCTCAAGGGTGACCCTGTGCACGGTGCAACCCGTGATTTTCACGCCCCGCCGGAGGGCCTGGCCGATCGCGTCGAGCCCGGGAAAACTCGGCAGGAGGCTGGGATGGAGATTGATGATCCTGCCGGAGAACGCGCGAAGGAGCGCGGGCTTCAGCACGCGCATGAATCCGGCCAGCACGATGAGTTCCGCGTGGTGGCATGCGATCGCCTTGATGAAGCGGGTTTCGCCCTCGCCCTCGAGCTTTGTCTTGAATGGCGCGGGATCGACGTAGGACGCGTGGACGGCGAATCGAGGTCCGAGCGCGAGTATGCCTGCGTCGGGCCTGTCAGAAAGCAGGCCCACGATTGTTGCGCGGCCGAGCTTGCCGGCCTGCTGGGCGAGCAGGAGCGCCTCTGCGTTGGAGCCCCGACCTGATCCAAGGATGACGACGCGCATGTGAAATTGGAGGAGGACCCGCGGCTAGATTTCCCCGGCGGACCTTATCTTTTCGATCAGCCGGGTCGTGCTGAAGCCGGGCAGGAAGGGGAGAAAGGTGATCCTTGCCCCGGCCTCCTGCAACGCCTCGCGCTCGCCCTTGTCGAGTTTGTCCAGGGTGTAGTCGCCGGCCTTCGTGTAGATGTCGGGTTTCAGCGCCCGGATCTCCCCTGTTAGTCGCGGAGAACGAAATATGACGATGCCATCGACGCATTCGAGGGCTCCCAGCGCGAACGCGCGTTCGCCCTCGGTCTGCACGGGCCGCTTCGGCCCCTTGAGCGCCTTCACGCTTTCGTCCGCATTGAGCGCGACGAAGAGCGCGTCCCCGAGCGAACGCGCCTGTTTGAGATGGTGAAGATGCCCCGTGTGCAGCAGATCGAAGACCCCGTTGGTCAGGACAAGCCTTCTCCCGCTTCGCCTGAGCCCGTCCCTCACCGCCACCGCCTGTTCGAGCGTGAAAAGCTTGGGATTCTCAAGGGGAGTCATTCGCGGGGACCTATTGTCGTCATTCGAACCGCCGCCCGATCCCGGCGCGCCTAGTTGCCGACGCTGGCCAGGCCGGCGCCCTTGGAGGCCCCCGGCGACTTGTCGTCGCCGGTCACCAGCACGGCGGAGAGGCCGGCGACGGCCTTTTCGGACGGGGCGACCTCGATGATGATGCGGAAGGTGCCGGATGTGGAGTCGACAATCGGATCGATGTGGCGGACCACGCCCTCGACGCGGGAATCGGCCTCCGGCGTGGTCTGGACCCGCAGGGCGACCTTCTGGCCAGGTGTGAAGCGTCCGAGCAGGGAGTAGTCTGCGAAGACGACGAAGCGAAGCGAGCTGGCGTCCACGACGCGGGCGATCGTTTCGAAGCGCTCGACCGCCTCCCCGACCGACTTGACGGTTTTCAGGAAAATGCCGTCGATGGGGGAGCGCAGCGTCCGGTACTCAAGCCTCACTTCCGCCATGGCCAGCATTGCCCTGGCCTGGTCGACACGGCTCTCCGTGACCTTGAGCATGGACCGGCTTTCCTCGAACTGCTTGTCGCTCGCGATCTTTTCCTTGAAAAGGGCCTCCACGCGGGCGAAGTCGGTCCGGGCGCGCTCGTGGTCGGCCTCGGTGCCGCGCAGCGACGCCCTTGCCTGGGCGACCTCGGCCTCCTCCTGCCGCGCGTCGAGCCTCAGAATCGCCTGCCCCGCCACTATCCGGCTGCCCTCGGGAACCAGGATTTTTTCGACGATGCCCGCTGCCGGAGAGCTCAATTTGATGTCGGACCGCGGTGCGAGCACGGACCGCAGGGATCCGCGGCTGACCGTGCTCCAGGCGTCCGTGCCGGTCTGTGCGCCGAGGCCGGCGGTGATTGCGAGGAAAAGGAGAATGGCGCCAGGAAGGGATCGCAGCATGACGGAGAAGGTCCTCAGGAGAAACGCAGGCGGAGGAAATTGATGAAGTCGTGGAACAGGATGTAGGCGATGGGGCGTCTGCCGCATTCGAAGCTGGCGCGACCGGCAAAGCCCGACTTGAGAAGATCGAGCTGGCTGGGCTCCACCTTCAACGGCGCCGAGATCTGAAAGAGAAACTCCCCGCGGGTTGTGTCGAGACCGTAGGCGAGCTGCTCCGAACTGGTGACCGCGAGCGGATAGGCCTGCGTGGGATTGGCTGCGAGGCGCACGGAGCCTTCGACGGGTCCGTGGCTTTGGAACCTCTTGTCGAGAATGCGCAGGTCCTGTTCGCGCACGTCTATCTGGACCTTCCAACTGGTGGGATCAATCACCTCGAGCACGCCCTCGCCGGGCCGCGGCACCTGGCCGATGCGGGCCGACAAGTTCTGTGCGCCGAGGACGATGCCGTCAAAGGGCGCGCGGATCGTCATGCGTTCCAAGTCGCGCTGAAGCTTTTCCAGCGCGGTGCGTGCGCGCGCCGTGGCGAGGCGGGCCACCTGCATGCGGATTTCGTCCTTGTCGCCGCGGGCGGCGTCCACCTCGACCAGCCCGCGCTCGACCTCCTGCTGGGCGGCGCGGATCTGCAGTTCGACGTCCGTCGTTTCGAAACGCGCGAGCACGTCACCCTTCCTGACCGCCTGGCCCTCGCGGACGTCGACTGACAGCAGGCGGGTCGCCGCGTAGGCGGCGAGTGACGTGCGTTCGCGGGGAAGGACTCTGGCGGCGCCCGTGACTTTGAATGAAATGGGCAGCGCCATGATGACCGCGATCACGAGTACCGGCAGGCCGAAGCGCGTCCACTTCTCCCTTCTTGGTGTATTGACAATCTTGTTACGCGCATTGATCCAGCGGCGCGCCATGCGCGCCGCGGGCTGGCGCTGCCAGTACAGGGCCGCGCCGAGGTTGCGCCCCGCCGAGATCGCGAGGTCGCGCATCTGCAGGATCGTCGAGTCGAGCTTCTCGGGTTTCTTGACTCCCTCGAAGAGCAGGATGCCGCGCACCCGGTCCTGCCGGTCAAACAGCGGCATCACCGTAGCCCAGTTCATCGGCACGGCGTCGAAATACTCGTTCACCTCGGCCGGTCGAGTTGCAACCTTGGCGGGATCGCGCTGCACCAGCGTCAGCTGCATCTGCGGCCGCGCCGGGCCGCCGGGCCGAGCGGGCTTGAGATTTTCCTGCTCCTCCCGGGGCGGATTGTCAGCTGTGGACGCGCCGACGGATACCGCAGCGTCGCCGTCAGCGGCGGCGGGCAGGGGTTGCTCCACGAGCTCGTCCTTGTGCCGTCCGTTCAACCCGTGGTTGCCGTTTGATCCATTCAGGGCCGGCTGCGGGGATGCGCCACCGGGCAGCGCCGTTCTCCGTTTCGCGGAGTTGGCGAGCGACATCTGTGTCAGCCGCTCGGCGAGGCGCTTGAGAATGACGGCCTGTTCGCTGCGTGGATGCGGACGGCGCAGACCGCTGGTTGCGCCCAGTTCGTAGTCCTGGTCGAGTCCGATCCAGTCCTCGGCCAGCGGTTCATCGCCGCGGCCCTTCGCCACGAGCAGCGACACACGATCGCAGGCCACGGATTCGCGCGCGTAGTTGACGATGTGCCAGCCGATCGACTCCACATCGTTGTCGCCGGAAATTTCCTCGAGCAGTTTCGCGTAGGTGGAGACGCGGGTCACCTCGGCCGCGAGGTCGCCGCTGCGCCGCGCCTTGAGGTACAGCTCCACTTCCCCGCAGATCTGGCGAAGGATTGCGGCGCGCAACTGGCCCGCCTGCGCGTCGATCGGGATGAACCACACGTGCAGGACTCCTGAAACCACATTGCCGCTGAGAATCGGCACGAAATACTGGTCGAAATCCGTCGAGTTGAAGAGCGACAGCTCTTCCGGCGCCGGTGCGTCCTGAGGCTGCAGCCCGGGCAGGTTGCTCGATGCCTGGAGCTTGGCGGGCAAGGTGACGGGATGCCCGGTCTCGGCCACCCGGTGGATGGCCTTGCGGAACGATTCCGCGAGCTCGGGCGAATCCTTCAAGTTGAGCGTCTCCCACTGGCTCGCCACCATCCGCTGAAAGCTTCTTCCGGCGAGCATCTCGTACGACAATCCCTGCGGGCGCAGGATTTGCAGGATGCACTCCGCGTGCGCCTTCAGGTACACCGGCAGGTCCGGCGATTCCTTCGCCAGTTGCGCCAGTCGGGCCGACACGTCGTTCAGTTGCCTTTGAACGTGTGCGGCGGCATTTGGATGAGCTGTCATTCGAAACGGTTAAGGGATGATCGTCTTCCCTTTTTGCCACCTGCGAAAGCCTAAAATCGCAGGGGAAGAATGCTCTAATGAAGGATGTTTGCGCAGAGGTGTGTGCTGTTTGGAATTTGAAGGGTAACTACCCGGATCTGACGAGACCGATGAACTGAAGGCGGGTCTTTGCGCCGGCCTTGCGGAGAATGTTGCGAATATGGGTTTTCACCGTGGGGAGCGCAATCTTAAGCCGAGTGCCAATCTCGTCCGCGGAATGCCCCCTGAGAATGAGATCGGCCATCTGGACCTCGCGGCGTGAAAAGTCAAAGCGTTCGGCGAGCCGTGAGAGACTGGGAACCCCCTGGGTCTGCTGGGTGCTTGCGATCGACGACGTGAGCAGGAGATAGGGACGCAATCCAAGCGTGCTTCGCATGGCCAGGTATCGTACCGCGCCGACCACGCGTTGTTCCTCGGAGATTTTTTTCGCAAGATTGACGACAGGGCCTTGCGAGACGACGAGGCGACCGCCGGTGGGCGGCAGCTTGACATCGACCAGTGTGCGAAACGCTTCGAAGCAGGCCTTCTGCCAGACCTCGGGCAGTGCGGTGGAGCGCGGAAGCGAAAGCGACTGAGCCTTCGATCCATGCTCCCAGAGCATGAGGTGCTGGCGGAAGTTTCGGCTCTCGAAAAGCGGGCGCTGCTGGTTGTCGAGCACACAGATGCCCTCCGGATGAAGATTGCTGACGAGCCGGAACAGACCGACCATGAACTCCTGCTCCTGCTGCTCGGCGAGCACGGTGAAGGCCTTGCGCACATGCGTGCCCGTCCAGGCAAGCAGCTCCAGGTCCGTCTGGTTGAATGGGCCGCGCTCCGGGCGGCGGAAGACAAACAGGATCAACGGTGGCGTCTGGGCGTCTCCGACCTGCAGGATCCGGCGAATCCAGTTGGGCCCGGGAATGAGCTCGCCTGCGAGCGTCTCGACAACCTGCGGGGTGAGCCGCCCGCCGGGAGCGAGCGATTCGATTCCCTGGCGGGCTGCCTGGGTCAGCAGGGGCCCTGTGGGCCTGACACCCTGCCCCATGAAAAGCTGGCGGTCACCCGCCTGAAAACTCGGCGGCAGGAAGATCCCCCAGGCGTCGATGGAAAGCTGCAGCCAGATCCTGCCCAGCGCCTGCTCAAAGCCCCGAAGTGTTCGATGCAGGCACAGGTCAACCAGGCTGTCGGTGAGCTGCTGCCAGTTGGCCATGTGCCGTCAGTGGTGCGGCCGCCGGTAGCCGAGCAGACGCATCAGCCAGCGGCCGATCCGCGATGCGTAACTGGTTTCCCGTCCGGCGATGGTGACCTGGGCGCGCATGCCCTCGATTGTGAACTGATCCGGCCTTGCGTCGAGCTGCGCTTCCGCGAGGTAGATCGGATAGTCGGGCATCTGACCCGGACGCGCACCTCCACTCAGGGGCACCGGACCACCGAACACGCTGAGCATGCCCGCGGTGTATTCATGAACCGTGGCGGGCTGTCGCGGCACGCTGCTGATGGTCGTCTCGAAACGGCTGCCGTCGGCTCTCCAGCGTCCGGTGACCTCGTTGCCGACATCGACAACTTCCGCCTCCGCCTCCGAGAGCGGAACGAGCAGCCGCAGTTTTGTGGGATCCACAATGCGCATGAGTATCGACGTTGGATCGGCATAGCGTCCGACGAGTTCATCCATGCGGCGCGACCAGACGACTCCATCGCGACCGGCGCGGATGACCAGGCGGTCGACATCGGACTGCGCACGCGCAACCTCCGATGCGGCGATGTCCATTGATTTGGCCGCCTCGGGCAGCGCTTCGCTGGACTTCCAGTTGGGTGTTGATTGCAGCGTGGCAAAACGCAGCCGCGCCCTGTCCAGATCATTTTGCTTCTGGAGAAGATCCGCCACGAGGGAGGAGTTTTCCAGTCGCACCAGGACATCCCCGGCCTTGACGGACTGGCCGGTGGAAACCAGCACTTCGGTCACCATGCCGGTGACCTGCGGCGAAATGTCCTCCGCCCCGGCGGCGCTGACCACCGCCTGTTCCGACACATAGAACCGGGTCGGCACGGTGAAGAGCAGCAGCACGATCACCGCGAGTATGCCGAGCGAGCGCAGGACGTACCAGCGCGTGGGGCCCGACTTGACGATGTGAGCTCCGGGACTGAACGCATCCATAAAAACCTTGATGAAGGGAAGAGCGACGAATGAACCCTCGACGAAAATTCCCAGGAGAAGCCCGATGTCATGCAAGCCATACGGCGCGAGTACGCGCGCAAAAATCTGCGTCAGCCCGTAAATGATGAAGATCATGTACAGGTAGGCGAAGATGGCGTAGATGAGAAAAACGCTGCCCCGCGTGTCGGATGTCATCAGCGCCGCCTGCTGCCCATTGCGATAGCCGAGCAGCAGGCGCTGCAGGTGGTACGAGCAGTAGGCGATGGCCTTTGCACGCAGATTGGGAATCTCCAGCAGGTCGCAAACGACGTAATAGCCGTCGAAACGCATCAGTGGATTGGCATTGAACAGGAGTGTGTTGACGCTCGCAATCAGCATCGCGTTGAACGCGAGATTGCGCGCCACGCCGTCGGGAAAAAGCAGCCAGAGATGCGCCGCGATCGAGGCCAGGTTGAGTTCGACGAACACGCCGGCGATCGTCGTGTAGAGTTTGTGGCGCTTGTGCCGCATCATCCACGCGTCCGAAGCGTCCACGTAGCCGCAGGGCGTGAAGCACATGAGGCAGAAGCCCATCTCGTGCACCTCCCCCCCGAAGCGCCGGCAGGTCGTCGCATGCGCAAACTCGTGCATGCTCTTGATGAAGATGATCGTCACCCACACGAGGGCGAGATTGCTGGCGGAGAAGAAATTGATCCCGGGATTGGCAATCTCGTCGCGGTTGATCGCCAGGCGCACCAGCGTGCCCGCGATGAAGAGCAGGCTCAGGGCGACGAACCAGCGGGTCCAGAAAAAGCGGACCGCGTGCACGACCTTGCCGAGCCACGGGCTGGGATCGAGGAGCGGGACCTTGAAGAAAAGCACTCCGGAAACCACCTTGCCCCAGACCATGAGCCAGTGGTTTGGCCGGAGTTTTGCCTTGCGCGCCGTGTCGATGAACGACCGCGCATTGATGCTCAGCAGTCCGCCCGTGCCGAGCTGGTTGACGAACGTCGCGATGTCCTCGAGCGAGCGGTCCGAGTTGGGATAATGCTCGAGATACGCGGCGTAGATCTCGCGCATCTTCCGCCGGCCGTCCATCAGGCCGACGATGTAGGCCTCCTCGGGCTGCAGGCGGAAATACGTGAGCGACAGCGGGTCCTTGACGACGTAGTAGTCCTCGAACTTGAAGAGCTGCCGGCGGATCACGAGGTCGACCCGCAGCGGGGCGGGCACCGACTCGGCCATCATCAGCCATTCCGGTGAAACCGTCGGTGCGGGGGGAATCGTCGCCAGCGTGCCGCTCATGGCATGACCTCGGGGCCGACATCGCGCCCTCCGGGCAGGGCGCCGCCGACCGTGTACTCGATCTGCGCCACCGTTGCGTTCAGCGTCAGGACCGCCTCAGCCCGGGCGTTCTCCGCGCGAAGAAGAACCTCCTCCATCTCGAGCACCTGCTGCAGCGTCGCCTGGCCAAGCTCGTATCCGCGTTTTGAATACGCGAGCGATTTCTCCGCCAGCACCCTCGCCTCCTCCTGCGCGGACAGCGAGGCCCTTGCGAGCTCGAGCCCGCCGTAGAGGTCGGCCACCTCGGTGCGCACCTTGAGGTCCATGTCTTCCAGCCGCACCTGGGAGATGCGCTGCTCGGCCTGGTAGGCCCGGGTGCGCGACCGCACGGCATTGCCGTCAAAAATCGGCCAGCGCCCGCTGATGCCGGCGGACCAGCCGTCGAGGTCGCGCTTGTAGTTGTAGTAGGACGAGCGGTAGCCATAGCCCGCATTGGCCTCGATCTTTGGAAAGGCGTCGCTTCTGACGGCCCTCACGACCGCATCGGCGATCTGGGTTTGAAGCTGGGCGGACTGCAGGTCCAGGCGGCGCGCGACAGCCAAGCTGATGGCTTCATCACGGGGCAGCTTGAATGAATCGGGCTCAAGCCGGCCGGAGAGCGTGAACGACGTCATTGAGTCCCCGGGCGGGGGCAGGTAGAGCTGCCGGGCGAAATCGATGCGCGACTGCTGACGGTCGCGCTGGGCCTTTACGATGTCGGCCTGCGCGAGACGAAGTTCGGTCTGGGCTCGCAGGTGATCGAGCTCGGTCTGTTCGCCGAGCTTCCAGCGGCGTTCCGTGAATTCGGCGATCTGGCGGACGGATTCCTCGCGACGCCGGGCATTCGCGAGCGTGGCTTCACGAAACAGGACGGCCTCATAGTGCTGTTTGACCAGCGCCACCGTGCGGTAGGCTGCGAGCTGCAGGGCAAGGCGGGTTTGCAGTGTCTTCAGTTTCTCGCTTTTGACCGAGTTGGAAATGCCGCCGCCGTCGAAAAGGAGCTGCCTCAATTCCATGCGGATGTCGTAGCTGCGGTCGGCCAGCGCGGTCCGCGGATTGGTGACATTCGGACCGGCATCGAGGGAGTTTGGATCCCGCCAGTCCTGTCCGCCGGTGACCGCCACCTGCGGTCGCCTGCGCGAGCCGGCCTCGACGGCGAGGTTGGTCTGCCGCTCGACCATCAGTTTTGCCTCAACCAGTGCCGGATTGGCGGCGAGTGCCCGGGAGATCGCGGTGTCAAGCGTCCAGACGTAGCCGGGTGCGGACAATTCGGGCGAGAGCCCAGGCAGGCCGCGCAAGGGAGCTGCGGGAGTTTCTTTGCGGAAGAAGATCCATCGGCGCCCCTGGCGGCCGCTCATTACGGCCTCAGGCCCTGCGTCGTCCCTGTGATCCGGAAGTATCTTCCTGAGCAACGATCGATACCACGGCTGGCCCGGTTCAGCCGGGCCTTCCGCGGCCCTTGCCGTGATCGGCGTGGCAACGACCGCCGCGCATGCAATCATCAACGCCAGGCCATTCCCCAGCGTGGCTCCACGGCCTTTTGAAATCGTTCGCCTCAACATGCAAAGGTTAACTTCTGATGTGAAACCCTTCCTCTGGCTAGGAATAAATCGCGGCGCTCGGGCTTCGAAAAACCATGGATCAAGGGATTCTTGCGCCTATGAATTGCAGGGCCAGCCTGTGGTTGCGCGTCCGAAGTTATTGTTCCCCGGACTTTTCTTCCGCGTTTTTCGACTTATGATCGACAGATGCACCCAGGGAGGATCCATCCATAGCCATGACCGACGGTGAACTGCTGCGAGAACTGGTGCAACGGAGCATCGGTTGGAAGCGTGTCCTGGAAAAATTGCGCATGACCCATCGTGTGCTGATGGGACGCGCAGCCGAGCCGGTGGCGTGGACCGCTGGCGATACGCTGGGTACCTGGTCATGGTTTGGCTATTACTGGCAGAAGGAGCGATTCTGGTTTGGATACGGTTGCCGCGACGGCAGCTGGCAGCCGACCCTCTCGGCTGACGTCCGCAGTCCTCATGCGCAATCATGGCTTCAGTTGCGTGCGCAGCTTCCGGCCACGTGGGAGCCGGAAGTCGCGGGGGATTTTGCATACCTCTGGTCGGATCTGGCGGGAAAGGATTTAGAAGTTCAGGGACAGTGGTTTCATGACCGCTCCCTGGAGCTCAACGAGTACTCCCTGCTTCGCCGTTGAGGAACCGGGTTGCCTTCAAACTTTCAATTCAGCCTGTCCACACGCGCCCGCCCAACGCTGATTTTGAAACATCCGGCCGATAATCGCGTTTTCATTCAGTGAAACTCGTGGTTCGATGGATGCCATTGGGCTATTATGAGTTCCCCCATTCTGTCGGTCGACAACGTCTCGAAAGACTATCGGCTTTGGCATGCACCGTCGGATCGGCTGATTGCACCGATGCTGGAATCGATGGCTTCGATTCCGATGATGCCAGCTGCCTGGCGCGAGGGGATGCGCCGGTCCGCGGAAAAGCGGGCCCGTAGGTTTCATGCGCTCCATCCCGTATCTTTTGACCTGAATCGCGGAGAGAGCCTGGGGATCATCGGTCGCAACGGAGCGGGGAAAAGCACGTTGCTCCAGATCATCGCCGGCACGCTGAGTCCCAGTACGGGGAAGGTGGCGTGCAGCGGTCGTGTTGCGGCGCTGTTGGAACTGGGGTCCGGCTTCAATCTTGATTTTACAGGACGGGAAAACGTGCTGCTGACGGCGAGTCTGCAGGGAATGACCACAAGGGAGGCCGAGGACGCGCTGGCGGAGGTTGTTTCCTTTGCGTCAATCGGCGATTTCCTGGATCAGCCGGTGAAGACTTATTCCAGCGGCATGATGGTGCGCCTCGCGTTTGCGGCCCAGACCATCCTGGAGCCCGAGCTGTTTATTGTGGATGAGGCGCTGGCCGTGGGGGATATCTTTTTTCAGGCGCAGTGCGCGCGTTTTTTCAAGGAACGCCTGGCGAATGGCATGACGCTGCTATTGGTCAGCCATGACCTGCCTTCGGTGAAGGCGCTTTGCAAGAACGCGCTCGTTCTGCATGAAGGACGGCCGGTTTTTTACGGACCCAGCGCCGAGGCGGTGAGTTATTTTCACGCGCTGCACCAACCGGCGCGGCAGGTGGCGGCCGGCGCGACGGCACCCCGGCAGTCGCGATTGATGGAAAACGAGCGCCGCAACTGGCGGGAAGGGGCGTCGGAGGCAGGCTCGAGGACAGTCGAGATCGTGGCGGTGCGTCTGCTCGATGCGCAGGGCCGTCCGGCGTCGGTTTTTGAGCTCGGCGATGATGTTGTTTGTGAGTGCGTGGTGGAATCCACGATCGACGTGGCAGAGCTCCAGTTTTCGATGGAAGTGACCACGCGGCACAATTTTGTGGTTTTCGGCGTTTCGAGCTGCCATTTGGACTTGCCCCTTTACCAAGCGGAGGCAGGGCAGCAATTCCTGGTGAGGTACAAGTGGACGGCGTCGTTGGGCGCTGGGGAGTACCTGATCGATCTGGCGGTGGGCATGGGGGACCGCGGGGATGGAGCGCCTTTGGCGCTGTTGCACAGGCTGGGGCATGTGGCAGCATTCAGTGTGCACCACGGTCCCTTCAAGCCCCGGTTTTTCGGTGTTTCCGATCTGAAACCCAGCATTGAAAAGACCGATTTTTCATAGCGCCGGAGATTTTCACGCGGAGTCGCGAGGACGCGAAGGCGGAGAGAAAATAGCGGAGAGGTTTCATTCCCTTGGAGGGGCACGCTCCGTCGTGACCAGGGGACGAACGGCGCGTAACAGCGGCGAATAAATCGCCCATACCGCAAAATGAAAACAGGGACAGGCTATCACGATTTCCACGCCATCGGATGGCAATTAAAGCCAAATTTTCAGCCAATCAGAAACATTAACATCATTCTTTCGGACTAAAACCGCACCCGATTTTTACACAGAATTGCGCAAATTTTGGCTCAATTTTTTGGCATCGGGATTCGGCGAAACGGATGATGCATTTTTCCCGCCTCTGCACATCGGGATTTGAGAGGGAGAATTAGACATCAAATCATCCTTTAGGATGATAGTAATTTCCGGTGGCTTTCTGCTACTCTCTTTCCGCCTAAAAGTGATTAGCCGCCTCACGGCGGCGGGTTACTCCTTACGCAGTAGATAACCAAAAACAAAATGGCTAAACGCACAAAAAAAGCTAAAAACTCGCGTTCCAACCTTCGGGTTGAATCGCTCGAACAACGCCAGTTGCTCGCCAACGTTGTTGGCGGAGGCGTTGAGGTGTTGAGTGATTTCACTCACTCCAACGGCAACGTGTATGACCAGGTCCTCATGACCGGTCCGAGCGTTACCGTAACTCCCGACCCCGGTCAGATCGTCCGGGTGTCGTTCCTCGATCAGGGTGGCGACATCGTGCAGGCGGAATTCGCCGGCAGTGGCACGATGCACATCACGCTTGAGGACCTCAAACGTGCCGGCGATGCCGGTTACCTCAACCCCAATCCCGCCCAGAATCTGCCCGCGGGCGGATACGTGCAGGGCTTGGCCACCATCACCATCGACAAGTCCGAGCTTTCGACGAACCTGAATATTTTTGCGGCCGGCAAGCTGCAGAATCCCGGGTTCTTCAATGACCCGAACAAGAATGGCGGCAACGGACTCGCCGACATCGCCCGTATTATTCTTGTCGGCAACGAGAAGAACAATGCCGGCTTCACCAACATGGGCAGCATCATCGCGGGCAGCGCGGTGTTTTCGGCTGAGACGGGAGTCGTCGGTATCCGCGGTGAGAACGTTGCCGTTCAAGGCAAAGTCGTCATCGGCGACATCGATGCCAAGGGCTCCGGTGTTCCGACCCTGATGTTCAACTCGAACAGCCAGTTCCAGTACGTCAGCGTCCGCGGTGGCGATCTCCGCCAGTCGAACGGCACTTCGTTCGACAGCTTCGGTGGCGCCGCAGGAGGTCCTCCGGGCGGTTCACCGGGCAATGCTGTAAACCAGACCATCGCTGGCTTCAGCTTCTTCAACAGCACCGACGGCCAAGCCGCGAACTTGGACTTCCGTCCCGCGGTTCCAGTTAATGCCGCCGCCATCCGTCTCGCAGCCATTGAGCAGCAGACGCTGATGTCGGGCGACTGGACCTACGACTGGACCAATCCCCAGGCGGTCAAAGTCACCCAGAACGGCACGGATGTGTCGAAGTACTATGGTGGCGACTGGCTGGCGAAGGGTGGCATTCAGGCGAGTCTCGACTACGCCTTCGAGCGCCGCAGCTTCCTCGGTAATATCACCATCACCGGTGACCTGCCCGCTGGTTATGAAATGAATCTGGCGGACGCTCGTGCGAACGTCACGTTCAACAATAACTTCTACGGCAGTCTCATTGTTGACGGCTTCGGTGCCAGCATCGACGGCACTCTTGAGATCAAGGGCAACCTCGACGGCGCGGTTTCTGTCAATGGTCTTGATCGCGCCACCGTCATGGGGACAATTCGTGACGGACAGCAGAGCACGCTCAATGCCCTCCTGGTCGGCGGCAGCACCGGACCGTTCACGGATGTGCGCGCTGAGGACATCAATTCGGTCACCATCCGCAATAACTTCTCCGGCATCATCAGCACGGACGTTACCCGCGGCAATGCGTGGACTCCGTCGCAGCGCACCGTCGGTGGCGCCTACGTCGACGTCGAAGGCAAGATCGGCAATGTCTCGATCGGTTATGACGCCGCTGGCGCATCGACCGGTGGCTCGATTGTCAATGGCACGATCCAGGGCATGTCGGGCATCGGCAATGTCAAGGTCGGTGGCGATATCTGGGGCTCGCCCGTCAATCAGGCGGTCTTTGTCACCCAGAGCAACCCCGGCGCGGCTCCAAATGACGTTGGTCGTTACGGTTCTGCAAATATTGGAACCATCGATGTCCGCGGTGATGTCGACCTCGACGGAATCGACACCCGGCTCATCCAGATCGGTTTGATGGAAAATGGAGGTACAGGCAATGGTACCTACGGGAACATCACGGTTCAGGGTCTGACGACCACGAACACGGTTCCCGGTGCCAAGATCGGCACGGAAACGCAGCTCATCCCGGGCAGCGAATCCTTCGTGCGCATCCTCTCGCCGTTCACCGACAATGGTTTCGTCACCAATCCGGCGCTTGGCCAGAAGCTGGTCACGAACTATGATCCGGATGGCGTTTCCGGCCCGCTCGACGACACCTACTTCGTCACGGCCAACGACGTCAAGGCTGGTGCCCAGGTCTATGATCTGAACTCCAAGGCCATGGTCGCCGCCAAGGCCGGTGATCGCGTGCCCGCCCTCGCCGGCGGGGCGCCCATCATCGATTCCTTCGGCAACGTCCTCTACCGCCAGAACACGGCTCTGTTCGAAGGCAAGACCCAGGTGGTCGATGTCTTCGGACCCCCGACCGTCACGGTGGTCAGCGGCAACCGCGGCAACCTCGACGGTGTGTACAATAACTTCGGTTCGATCCTCATCGGCGGACTCCTCGGAGCCCAGCAGAAGACGACCGGCAAGATCAGCATCACCGACAATGTCGACATGACATTCGGCGGCGTGCTGATCAATGCATCCGGAGACAACAACCAGGCCGTCATCGGCACCGTTGGCACCATTGGTGAAATCACGATCAACAACACCGCCGGGGCCACAGCGGACCTCGTCGTTGGTGGTGTGATCGGATCACCGGCAGCCATCACCGCGACCAACAGCGGCACGTCCCATATCGGACTCGCGGGCTTCAACGCCACGGGCTTCGAAGATGTGGTGTTTGGCCCTGGCAATGGCGGCTACGCCTTCCACGTCACCGGCATCGACAAGGGTGTCAATGTGACGACGGTCACGGGCGTCGGTGACGGCACCGGCACCGGCACGGTGTCGCCTTCGGTCACCTTCAACTCATTGATCGCATTGGACAACGGCACGAGTGAAGCCGCGCAGAAAGCGCTGCTGAGCATCAACACCGGCGCTGTCAACTCGCAGATCATCTTTAACAACAACTCCGGCATTCTCGTTGATGATGGTGGCAACACCGGCCAAGGCTCGCAGATTGGCGACATCAACCTGAGTTCGGATTATGTCCGCTTCAGCGGACAGCTCACGGGCCGCGCGTTCGGCAACATCACCCTCGCGGGTGGTGCCGGAATCAATTCCGGATCGGACACGGCGGTCAACTTCAACGGCACGATCAACGCCTCTTCCATCGGAGCCATCACGGCCTCCGCCACATCGGGCGATGTCGTGTTCGCTCCGGCTGACATCAATGGCATCGGCACGAAGGGTTCGGTCAACGGTCTCACGCCCATGGCGTCGATTGGTTCGATCGTACTCAATACGGCCGGCGCCAACAATGGTGGCGACATCACGTTCGGCAATGGCGCTCTCTATGACGCCAATGTCGGCCCGATCACCATCACTGCCGGTCACAAGCTGTTCGTCAACGAGGCGGGCACGGTGGTCGACAATCCCGGCCATGTGACCATCAACTATGGCACGACGGGCAATATCGGCAACCTCAACGTCACCACCACGACGGGCAATATCAACAACGCCCTCGTGATCCAGGGAGACGCGGCCGACATCACCTACACCGCCGGTGCGGCCATTGTCGACAAGCTCGACAATGCGATCGGTGGTCCGGGTGTCATCGGCGACCTCGTTCGTGCGGGCAGCATCAATGCTGACCAGACGATCTGGGGCAAACGCGGTGTGACGACGTTCGAGACCTACGGCCAGAATGCGGACGGCTCCGTGAGGACGCTTCCCGAATTCACAGCTGGCGGCGTGACCTACAAGATCCTGCCCTCCGGCTCGATCGACGCCCGCCTGAATTACGCCGGCGGTTCCACCGCGACGGGTGATGCCTTCATCGCCAAGTCCGGTGCCGGCGGCATCAGCGTCGTGTACAATATCATTGGACACGATGACAACAACGACGGCGTCATGGCGATTTCCGAAATCGGCCATGGCGGCAATGTGAATGTCAGCAGCATTTCGGGTGACATCCGGTTCGCCGGTGGCACCATCTTGCCTGACTACACGCATGTTGCCACGCTGGGCAATGTCGCTCTGAAGACCGGCAGCTATGCTCAACCGAGCGGCCTGCTCACGGGTGCTGAAATCGGCAACATCGATCTCGGCTTCAATGCGCTGGACACCCTGCTCGCCAATGCACCTGGCGGCGGTGGCGTGCAGTCCACGGGAGGCTTCGAAGGCCACGTGGGCAACATCTCGGCCACCACCTCAGGAGGCAATATCGCGTTTGGCGGCCTCTTCGGAGCATTGCAGAACGTCGGCGGCAATCCAGCCGCTGACTTCGCCAACCCGGGGACCTCCCGCTTCGACGGCAACGTCGGCACGGTAACCCTGAGCGCAGGCTCTGTGGCTCACACCGGCGGTGTAGCCGTGGGTAACATATCGACCTCTGAGGACGGCGTAGTCTTCAAGGCCAACCATGGCCTCGTGAAGGCGAGCGTCGTCGATGTTGGCACCATCGATGTTGGATTCTTCTCAGATGGCTGGCGCATGCCGACCGGCAACAGCTACGAGTTCAATGCGGAGCAGGGTCCGATCGATGCGTTCGTTGGATCCACCTCCTATGACGCCAACAACAACGGTCTGATCACGGCCAATGAGTATGGTCGCGCAGGCGACATCGCGATCGTCAGCAAGGGTGGCAACGTCTCCCTTAACTTGGGCTCTCAGGCATATAGATCGAGCCTTGAGCAGTCGATGATCGGCAATGTCACGGTCAACAACCAGGCGTTCGTTGGCGTGAAGAACGGTGCCACCGATACCATTGGCACGGGTACGACCGCACTCGGCAGTGCAGTCGCCGGTGCAGCTGGCAACATCACGATCGCCGGCGTTGCTCAGGTCGGTGCCGTTGGCAACCTCGTTGCCAACACCAATACCGGTCTGATCACGCACAGCGGTGTCTTCGGCGACCTTGGCACCTCGACCTTCACGACAACGTCCTACTCGGACACTGACACGGATCCGAATTCCACGGCTGAAGCTCCGGTTCTGCTTGGAAGCGGCAATATCCAACTCGGTGGCGGCTTCGCAGTTGCAGAGGCCGCTGCTCTCATCGTCAACGGCAAACACGGCACCTCGACCTACACGGTTGCGGAAGACGGCACGATCATGGGCACCGCCTACTACGGCGGCGCTGCGGTCGGTGCATCGTCGCTGGTCACCAACTCGGTTCGTGGCAATACCAGCCTCTCGATCTGGGCGCAGGACTACGACGCCGACGGAAGCGGCAACATCACCGCCAGCGAATATGGCACGTTCGGCTCGAGCACACTCAAGACCACTTCCGGTGGCGATGTGACGCTCCAGCTTGGCACGGACCAGAACAACGCTGCGGTGCTTGCGAAGAACCTCGTCCCGCAGTTCACGTTCGGCGACGTCGGTGTCACGGTGGCTGATCGCTACACGAGCACCTCCGCCACGGCGGCGGACGTTCTCGCGGATGCGGCCAACATCACGATCACGGGTGTGGGCGCTGATGCCACCAACGCAGCCGCTTTCGGTCCCTACACGGGCAACCGCGGCAACGTCGGCAACATCACCGCGGGCACGGTCCAGGGCAACATCGTGCTGAACGGCACCTTCGGCGGTCTGGGCAATCAGAACCTGACGATCACCCGTTACCTCGACGATATCGGAGCCAACGACAAGACGTTCGCTGGCAATCTCACCTACAGCCCGACGGTTCTCGGCACGCATGGCACCGCCACGCTGCGCACGACGAACCTCGGTGCGACGGGCACGGGCACGATCACCGGCGGCGCCATCACCGGCGTCGCCACCTTCGGCGGTGCGGCGGCCAATGCGGTCTCCGTTGACGCCAAGACCGAGCGCGCCAACATCAACCTCGATGTCATCGCCCTCGGCTATGACATCAATGGCGACGGCAAGATCACCGACGGAAGCGCAAACAACGTTCCGGGTGACTTGGAATTCGCCAGCGTTGGCAACGTACTGGCGGAATCCACGTCCGCGGGTGACATCACCCTCGGCCTGGGCATCGCCACTGCGGATGGCTCGAAGATCGGTTCCAAGATCGGCAATGTCACGGCCGTTTCCGATGACGACATCTACAAGGTTGTCGCGAATGGGAAAGACACGGTGGTCGACGTCGGCAACGTTACGGTCAAGGGCAAGTCTCCTGCGACGAACTTCAGCGCAGGTTCGATCGGCACGATCGGCATCACCGTCAGTACCGGTGACGCCACGCTGACCGGCAACTTCGGCTCCATCGCCGGAGTGACGATCAACACCGGCACCTATACCGACGCTGACATTGGCGGCGGAAATCCGGGTGTGGCCTTCGCGGGTGACATCATCCTCGGCAATAACACTGCCGGAGACAATACCTTCGCGGACGTGACCGGTTTGACCACCTTGAACATCGCAGGCTCCACAGGCGCCTCGGCGTTTACGGTGTACGAAATGGGCACGATCATGGGTGAGGTCTTCAGTGCAGGCTCAGGTGTTGGCTCATGGACGCTGACCGCAGCCCGCGGTGGAGCAACCGCCGCAACGGCGACCGCCAACGGTGCCTCGGGCACCGCGATCGACGTCAACTTCGTCGCCGGCTTCGATGCCAACGACGGAGATGCGAGACCGGACACCGGCATTGACACCGGCTCCTTCGGCGACATCACCGCGACTTCGACGTTCGGTGATGTCATCATTGGTGTTGGCGGACGCACGTCCGGCTCCACGATTGGCAATGTCACGGTTTCGACGGGCTCATCCATCGTTGAAGTCGGCGGCGCGGACAAGTTCACCCACGGCAGTGCGGAAATCCAAGGTCTGTCCAGCTTCCCTACCGAGGGCACGGACAAGAAGTTTGGAACTGCCGATGACCTGCTCCTCTTCGCAGGTACGGTTGGAAATCTGTCGGCGACGACAGCCTACGGCAGTGCGAGCATCACTGGTGACTTCAATGCCACCGGAGCGATCAGCCTCACGGCCGGCGCGAAGGTTGACGTTGATACAAACACGGCGATTACCACCGAGGATCCCGTCGTCGCCTTCGCGGGTGACGTCTTCCTCGGCACGGGTGCAACCCCCGTCTACTTCGGTGGCAGCACCGGAGCGATCACGCTCAAGGCGGTTGACACGTCGGTTCTTGCAGCCGGCCTCGCTGGCAAGGCGGGAACTGTGGCCAACCTCGGCAACGCCTCGGCCAACGCGTTCTTTGCAGGCGCGGCAGGTACGTTCAATGCGACCACAGACCGCGGCACGATCGACGTCGATCTCGAACTCGGGTTCGACAAGGACAACGCTGATCTCGATGGCACTCGCTCGACGGGTGAAGACACCGGCACCATGGGCGCAGTCGCGCTGGCCAGCACGGATGGCAACATCCTGGCCACGCTCGACAGCACCACGACGGGCTCCACCTACGGCGCGGTTGTCATCACGACGGGCTCCACCATTACGGCGGTGTCCGGCGCTGACAACATCATCGCCCAGGGCAACATTACCATCGACGGCGACAACGATGCCGAAGGCAACGGTAACGTCGGCACCATCACCTCGCTCACGGCCACGGCTGCGACGGGCAACATCATGTTGTCCGGCATCCAGGGGAACGTGGGTCCGGTGACATTGACTACGGGTTCCAACATCGACATCGACTCCAATTCGTCGATTTCGGGTGAAGACCCGATTGTCAACGTCGCGGGTGACATCACCCTTGGTCTGACGGTCCGCCGCAATCACGGCCCGATCGTCGCGACAGCGGGTGACATCGCCACGGCCGGCCTCGCGGCTGGTCCGACCGGCGACATCACCGGCAACCTCACGTTCAATGGCACCCTCACGGGTGGCACGAACTCGTTCACGGCCACGACGCAGCAGGGCAACATCAACGTGGGCATTAACTCGCTAAAGTATCTTACGGTCGCGGGCGACACTGGCGTCACGGCCAACAATACCACCACGAACACGGACGACTACGTCGGTGCGGTTGGCGACATTGTTGCGACGAGCCTCTACGGCGACATCACGATTGGCCTCACGACCGACAGCGTTGCCAAGATTGCTGGTACAGACGCGATTCGCTTCGCATCGATCGGCAATGTCACGGCAACGACGGGTGCCAGCTACCTGCCCCAGGCGGGTCCGGCAAACGACGTTGAGCAGCTCCGCGGCGATATCTCCATCGGCGTTGGCAGCATCTCGAACGGTATCCTCGGCAATGTAACGGCCAACACGACCACGGGCAACATCGTCTTCGGTACGGGTGGCACGTTCAACAATGTCGTCGGCAATGTCACCCTCACGGCTGGCAGCTACACCGACACGACGTCGTACAAGGCCGGCAACATCACGTTCGGCGGCAGCTATGCCACGACCAACAACAATGCTGGCGACTTCGACACGACCCTTGGTGCGGTGACTCTCATCACCGGTGGTGCGATTGACAACGGCGGTGTTGGTGCTGCGGGCAACATTACCCTCGGCGTCAACTTCGGCGGTGCCTGGACGGACGCTGGAGTTGTCGGAACCATCGAAAGCGGTGAGCAGGCGCTCTTCACGGGCGGCGCGTTCAACGCGACGGTGACCGATGGCCAGATCGGCGGTGGCATCTCTGCTGCTCCTGGCTTCGGCGCCACCCTGCCGGTCACATCTCTCAAGTCCACCGGAGGTTCAACCTCCGCTGGAACGGGCGATGTGAACGTCGCTGGCACGGGCTCGTTCGCGAGCGTTGCTTCGTTCAACATCGAGACGGTCGACGGCGATGCGGTTTTCGGTGGTACCTGGGAAACCCCGGCGGTCACCTCGTTCAACGTCACGAGCGGCAAGGGTACGGCTGCCTTCGCGGGCCAGCTCATGCTCGACACGCCGAATGCGACGAACTTCAACTCGGTCAACGCCAAGGTCCAGGATCTCATGGTCTGGGCGAAGAACGGAGATGCGTCGATGGTCCCATTGGCGATCCTCGGTGCCAATACACTGAACCGCCCGAACCTGGGTGTCGCCGATGACAATCGTACGTTCGTCCTCGAGAACATCACGTTCAAGGCGGCGGGTACGGGTGGCATTGCGGGCACCTCAGCCATCCTGGGCCAGATCGGTGGCGCTGAAACCACCCGGATCACCAACCTCGTGTTCGACGTCCCGACCCTCACCGGTCTGACGACGCTCGACGGCACGGGTGCTGGCCCGGCGGTCCTCGCCCACGACATGACGAAGATCACGTTCAACGGCAATGCATCGCTCGCCGGCGGAACGGAGATCCTCGCTTCGGACGCCCTCACGAACCGCACGCGTATCGGCAATGTCGACTACACGGCGATCACGGTGGGTGCCGCGGCCAACAAGGGTGCCAACCTCGACATCATTGGAGAACTGATCTTCAATGGCTCCGTCGCGGGCAACGTCGCCACTTCGCTGATCACCGGCAACCGTGGTGAAATCGAGGCATCCTCGATCGGCAAGTTGACGATCAACGCTCCGGTCGACCCGACCACAACCGTCAAGTACACCGCCCAGAACCTCGACATCCTCACGAGCAATGCTCGTGGTGGTGTGGCTCAGGGCGAAGCGCTCCGGGTTTTGGGCAACTCGAGCCTCGACAGTCCGAACGCGATCACCGCGTTCTCGATTGGCGATGTTTCGATCACCCACAGCCTCCAGGGCAACTCGACGGGTTCGACGGTCTTTGCCGGCTCGAACGCCATCTCGGCGCTCGGCGGCATGGGCAACCTCACGATCAAGTCCACGCTCTCCGGCTCGGTGCAGGCTCCCCTGCTCACGCCGACCGGCGGCGCCTGGTTCTCCGTGGGTGACGGCGACGGTCTCGGCAACGCGACCGCCAAAGTCGACGCCAACGGTGACGGTACCCTCGTGGCCTACGCCGACGTCAACACGACGGCGGGTGTCGCGGGTGACAAGGTGTCCATTGGCGCGATCTCGATCGACGCTGGCAGCAGCTATGCTCCCCCGGCCGCTCAGAATCCGGACTTCGGCAACATCGGTGGCAGCAATGCTTCCGCGACGGATGGCCTCGTCATCCTCGCTGCGGCGATTGCTCCGGCCGCCGGTGACACCGCAGCCACGCGTGCTGCGGCCTACACCGAACTGTACGGCTACGTGGCCTCGGTTGAAATCAAGAACGCTGGCATCCGCCCGGATGCCGACGGTACTGACTTCACCGTGGCTGCTGGCGGCGCCTTCGCCGCCGGTGTGGCGGGTGGCAGCGGTGACGCCGGTGCGCTCATCGCGGTCGCCGGTGACACCAGCACGGCTGGCATTGGTGATGTGATCAACGATCTGAATCCTGCGCTCGTTCCGCTGACCGCTGGCAATGGCCGAATCCTCGGTCTCGCCGGTGTCTCCACGGCATACGACCAGGGTGACGTTGTTGTGTACGTCCTCTAACCGAACAGGCTTAAACGCCTAAAAGCTTCAGGGGCCGGTCCTCAGGGACCGGCCCCTTTTTTGTGCGCAGGAAAGCGGCTCTGGACGGAGACGCTCATCGGAAATTCCTGCCAGTCTTTCCCCAGCCTTGGAGGGGCACGCTCCGTCGTGACCTGGGAACGGGCGTGGAAAATCAGCGCCGGAATGGTTTCACGCGAAGACGCAAAGACGCAAAGACGCGAAGGCGCGAGGGCGCGGAGGAAAGGAAGTGGTGGAAGAGGGTCAGTGTGAGATTGAACCGGCGATGTGGCGCGACGCGTGTCCCCTGGGCATGACAAAGCATGCCCCTCCAGCGGAGGGGGAGCGTGCGTCCCAATGGAGGAGAAACGGGTGATGATTGTCGCTGGGCGAACGGGAAACCATTTGACCTTTCCCCCTGTCCTGGAGGGGCACGCTTTGTCGTGACCTGGGGACACCCCTGGTTTGGGGCTTCGCGTGCATCGCATGGGCCCGGGACGCGCGTTGTAGGGTTCGCCGATGAACTCGCTTCCGGACAAAAGCCGAAAACACCCACGTCACTTTCCAATCATTCCCTGGCAGGGCAATCGCCGGCACATCTACTTTGTCACGCTTTGCACCGACAAGAGGAAGGCGATCCTGGCCTTCCCTGACGTGCATGCCCTCTTTGACGACGTGATTCATACAACGGAGGGATGGTGGGTCAGCCAATACCTGATCATGCCGGACCACATTCACCTGTTTTGCCAACCCCATGGAGATTGTGTAATCGGGACGGACAAGGTGCGGAAGCCGTCCCTTTCAGCCTGGGTCAAGTGCGTGAAAGCAAGGGTCTCAATGCGCTGGCCTCGTCCGCAAGAGCAGCCGATATGGCAGCGGGATTTCTGGGATACGGAAATAAGAAGCGAGCGGTATTACCAGTCCCGCTGGAATTATGTCCGAGGCAATCCGGTGAGGAAGGGATTGGTCCAGAAGCCGGAAGACTGGCCGTATGTGGGTGCGTGCTTTCCGAGGTGAATTCCCCTGGGCATGAGCCGGCGTTGTGGCGCGGCGCGCGTCCCCTGGGCATGACAAAGCATGTCCCTCCAGCGGAGGGGGCGAACGCTCCAAACGCGAAAAACAAATTATATCGTGTCGGAAACATATTGCTTCCGACCCCTGAAGGGTGATATCGATCTCGCGTTCCTTAGTAATCAATCCCGCTGCATCAGCACATCGACCCCTTCAGGTGCCATGCGATCGGCAAACCGCCTTCTCGGCCGTTGCACATTCACCTCCGCCCTCCTGTGCGGAACGGTGTTCCCATGGCTGGCTGGCTGCGCTTCGTCCCCGAGCACGCCGAACACACCCGAGGCCGGCAAAGCCGGCGGTGTCGCTGCTGCGGAGCCTGAAGTCGAGAACGTGCTCGTCAGCCCGATCAAACCCCTCCCAGGCCCCAAACGCGTCGTCGCTGTCGGAAGATTCGATTGCATCGGCTCGTTTCGACAGAACTTCGGCGACTGGGACATCGGCGGTGGCATTTCGGCGATGCTGTCGACCGCGCTGAGCGAGTCCGAGCAATTCATCGTCGTCGAACGCTCCTACATTTCCCAAATCCTGAGCGAGCAGGAACTCAAGAACCAGCGGGTCGTGGCCGAAACCACCGGTCCGCAGATCGGCCAGCTCACGGGCGTTCAACTGCTGATCTACGGTGCCATCACGGAATTCGGCGCGGAGAACTCGGGCGGCGGCTTCAGCATCGGCATCGCCGGCCTCCCCTCCGGACTGAGGGCCGGCCTCGGCCCGCAGTTCACCAAGGGAAAGGTGGCCATGGATATCCGGATTGTGGATACAACCACCGGGCAGATTCTCTCGACCTACAAGGTGGCCGAAAAGCTCAAGGGAACCTCGTGGGACCTTTCCATTGGCAAGGACAAGATGACCATGGGGAACAACTTCTTCAAGAAGACCCCGCTAGGAGAAGCTTGCCGCCGCGCAATCACCCAGGCTGTGGTGCAGTTTGCAGCCAGCGCCGAGAAACGGCCCTGGCAGGGACGCATCGTCGACATCGAAGGCTCGGATTTTTCAATCAATGCCGGCGCTCGCGCTGGCATCAAGCAAGGGGACAGATTTCAGGTCTTTCGCACCGCCAAGGTCATCAAAGACCCCGATACCGGCCAGGTCCTCAGCAGAAAAGAGCAGCCCATAGGCACGATTGAGGTCCTCAAGGTGGAAGACTCCCTCGCAACGGGTCTGTATCTCGCGGATGCCGCCGGCGATGCCGCCTCCGCCACCATCGGCGATCTTGTGCGACCAGTCATGCCGTGAGCTGACCCGTCTGACCACCGCCATGTCGGCACTGACCCGCAGGATCCGTGGTGCCCTCAGCCTCCTCTTCCTCGCAGTGCTGGGCACGGCATTTGCGCAGCAGTTTCCCATCCAGCCCTGCGGCTACCGGCACGATCCCGCGCAGTATTGTCCCACCTGCGCGCTGCTAAAAAAATCCGGGGGAGGATCGACGAAAATCGCACCGACTCCGACGTCGCCGGCAACGATCACTCGGCCGTCGCCCACCCCCACCCCGGTGCCGACTCGCCAGCCGTCACCAACGCGCCTGCAGCCTCCGGTTGAGATCATCCCGACGACACCTCCAGTAGCCATTGCGCCCACCCCAAAACCCACCTCACCCCCGCCGACGCCTACCCCAACGCCAGTGCCGACACGGCTGCCGACAACCATTTCGGCACCTCCCATTGCCATCGCGCCGACCCCGGCACCCACCGCACCTCCACCCACCCCCAAGCCAACTCCCGCCCCCACCCAGCCACCCGTTGTTGTCGCACCTTCACCCATCGCGATAGCGCCCACGCCGCAGCCAACACCGCCCCCTCCAACACCCACGCCCACTCCAATACCCACCCCGACTCCCTCTCCTGTTCCCACCCCGAGTCCAACGCTCGCGCCTTCCCGTCCTCCGGTAGCCATTGTGGCAACCCCCGTTCCCACGGCACCCCTGCCGAGCCCGACCCGACCCCCACCGCCGTCCCCCACTCCAACCCCCCAGCCGACGGCGGCTCCCACCTCCCCGCCCGTGGTCGCCGTCACCGCCCCACCCGTCGTCATCGCGCCAACTCCCACCCCAACACCTCCACCGGATGTGGAATCACCGCCCGTAATACCCGCCCCCGGCGGAACTACAGTGGTCGTAACTCCAACTCCGGAAGTCCCCCTTGCCCCCTCTCCCACGGTCTCCCCGTCTCCCGATGCCACCCCAACCCCCAGCGTCACTCCCACGCCTTCCGCGCCCACAACACCTGAACTGACCTATCGCGATCCGATTCAAACGACACCGCGCGACAGGCCCGACCGGGACAAGGACTACTGGGTGGAAATTGCAGACGGGCTTCGCCGTGAATCAGTGGAACGCGCACGATCCAAGCTGGGCTACCAGATCAAGCAGGCGACCGGTGGATACGAGGATTTGATGGTCCAATCCTTCATCAACGAGCAGGCCGCACAGTTCGATGCCGAGCAGGGCAAGATCAAGGACCAAGCGCGCAAGCTCGGCGGCGGACTGTCCATCGCCGCCTACACCGTGGTTGTTCCCAAGGGTCCCTGTCCCGAACCCCCCTTGTCCGACACGGAAGTCGGTGAACTCCTGAAGAAGTCGAGCGATGCGATCAGCCGCATGCAGGAGTCGCTCGCAGCGCGCAAGACCGCGCTCGCCGGCACGGCCGAGATGCTTTCCCGCTCGCAAGGGCTCGCCAGTGCAGGAGAAACGATGCTCGGAAAATTTGGCTATTCCGAGCACGTGGCGCAGGCAGGCGTTTTCGGCATCGCCCTGGAGGAAGGCCGGATCTGCGGCCGCGGAGGCCCACCCCAGGGTGGGGACTCGCAACCTACGCCCACGCCGACACCTACACCGACTCCCACAACATCGCCCACACCGAGTGTTCGGCCGCGTCCGACTCCCACCCTGCGTCCGCGGCCCACTCCAACGCCAAAAAAGCGGCCCACGCCGACCCCCACTCCCAAACCCACGCCCACGAAGAAGCCGAAACCGCCCACGCCAACCCCCCGGCCGTTTTTCGACGATCCGTGTGCGGACGCCCTGAAAAGCATGGGCGTGGATCCCGCGACTGCAGCCGTCAAACGCAACCTGGACCGCCTCTCGGAGGACACTTACAATACAGCCGCGGCCGATTTGATGCCGGGGGATTTCAGCGGACGTCAACTGGGGCACAGCATCAGCAATCTTGCGCAGATCAACACCGGCCGGTCCGCCATCCTCGAACATGAGTCCGGTTTGAGCGCAGTGAGCGAAGCGGTGCAGTCGCGGATCAAGGTCGTCGACGCCACGCTCGCGGCACCCGAGGAAACCTACGCCGACCTCGTATTCACGGCATCAAACAATGCCGGAACAGTGCCCGTCCACCCACTGCTGACCGAAGGCGACACCGTCGTCGCGAGCAGGATATTCCAATCCCTGCGCACGCAGTCCGTCCGTGCGAGCGTCAACGAAGCCGCGATAGCGATCGGTGAAAACTCGCCGCGTGCGAACGAGCTCGCCATGCGAGCGCTCAAGGAACTCACCGGTGTTGCGGAAGCGGAGAACAAGGGAGCAATTGCCCATGCGATCCAGGCAAAGGATGTCGCGGATGCCCGGTCCATCGTGCAGCGCACACGCGGCGCACTGCCTTTGCTCGACAGACTTGGCGACTTGAATGCCAAGGCCGCCCGTGTGGTTTCGCCCGAGGCGGCCGATGGCGTGGCGGCCCAGGTTCTCTATGCGGAAATCGTGGGCCGCGACGCCCTGCTTGCCGCGCGAAGCATTCAGGAGGGCACGGTAAACGCCCCGGCCGGCTTTGAACGCGTCGGTCCTGATTCCATTCAAAAACTGGTGACGCTCGCTGACGATCATTCGATCGTGGAGGTGCAGCCGAGCGCATCCCGGCTGACGCCTCAGCGCCTGGAGCTGCATCGACGGCAGGTGGAGCTCGCCAAGTCCGCCACCGGCGAAATTGCCGTAGCCGCCACGCTGTCGCAGGGAGCCCCGGAAGTCGCCCACGCCGACGCTGAATTGGAGGGCTCCGCGCTGGCGGTCAACGCACTGCTCCAGCGCGCCTCGGATCCCATCATGCGCTCCATTGGCGCGCAGGCTCCCGTTCTTGCGCGCACCAGTGCTCTGCTCAAGGGCCGTATCGCAGCGGCGGATTCCGGCGCAGTGCCATCCGATCCCGCTGCGCGTGCCGCCGCCGCGCAGGATCTGGCGGCCACCGACAAGGCGCTGACGGAAAGCCTCGCGCGCCTGCAGCCGATGGCCGTCAAGATCTCCGGACTCGATCAGGGCCTGAAGGATTTTGCCTCTGCACGCGACCAGCTCGAAAGCCGGATCGTTTCGCTCGCCGGGAAACGCAATGACAGCGTGGAAATCAGAAACATCATCGAGAATGCGGACCGCACCCAGCTTGCCGCAGCCCGCACCGCCGCCATCGATCTGGGCATATCGCCGGGATTGTCACTCGGAGCTGCGCTCGCGCGCCGAGCCGTTGTTTCCGCGCCGGATGGATCCTTGCCGACAGGACCGCAACCGACCTTCGTTCCTCCCCCTCCACCCGGAGCTTCGAGTGCCGAACGGGATGCCTACGTCAATATCACCGACGCGCAGAGTGCCCTGATGATGCGCCAGACAATCACCGGAGCCACAGTACGCCCGCCGGCGGCTTCGGCTGCTCCAGCCCCGGCGCCGACTTCGGCGCCCGCGATGAACGAGACTTCCGAACTTGTGCAGTCCATCCGCGAACGCGTGGGAGCCTACGGCTGGGCCCAGGATTTCAAGGATGAACGCGAACTTCAGCAGTTCGCCCAAAGCCGCGTCGGCGGACTCGGCATCGTTCACCTCAAGAGCGACCTGGAGAAACCGGAGTATGTCGCGGAACAGTTCAAGGCGCGCGTTGGCGGACTCGGATGGACGCACACGTTCAAGGATGAGGACGAGCTTCAGCAGTTCGCCCAGAGCCGCGTCGGCCAGTTCGGCATCGTGCACAAGCGAAGCGATCTCCAGGACCCCGCCTACCTGCAGCAGTTGTTCAAGTCGCGCATTGGCGGCATGGGATGGAGCCACACCTTCAAGGATCTCGACGAGTACAAGGCGTTCCTCGAAAGCCGGCTGGGCGGCTTTGGGCGGGTGACAACCTGCCTCGACCTGCAGCGCCGGGGGGTGCCGCCGGCGACGGCTCGCGCGATTCTGGATGAGGCGGCGAGTCGTTCAAAGGTCAACTGGGAGACCGACGCCCAGTACCAGGAGCGCATGCTGCGCGATCGCAGTGATCTCTTCGCTCGCGATGCGGACGGCAACTTCCATCAGAAGACCTACGCGGAGCAGCAGAAGGAAAAGCGTGAGCAGATGCTTGCATCCGGAGAATGGATACAGGATTCGCGGACCGGAAATCTCGTGCGACGCAATTCCAAGGCCGGCGCGCAGGTGATGGATTCGATGCTCGACGCCAAACCGCGCACCGTGCGCGTAAAACTGGCGGACGGGCGCTGGATGGAGTTTCCCGTCGACGGATTCACGAGCCTGCAATCCTCCCTCGATGACGCCCTCAGCGGAATGAATCTGCGCCGCACGGCAGGCGGCGACTGGGTGGACGCCAACGGCAATGTGGTCCTGGCCGGAGAGACGGCCCGCAAGTACGATGCGGACTATCGCGAGGCCATGGACCGGCGCGCCCCCGGCTTTTCGGGCCTGCTCACCTACCGACGCGAACAGGAGCGCCCGGGCATCCCGCCGCCTCCGCCGAAGGAGCAATTCCGTGAACTGCAGGACAACCTGCTCGGCAATTTCGGTTACACGGTCCGCGACTTTTCCCTCAATGACCTGGACCTCGATCTCGAGGTCAGGCCCGGTGAATCAATTGAGGAGGCGCTGCGGCGCACCCTTGCCGGGAATGAGCGGTTCAGTTTCAATGCCAATGGCGACATCATCGACCGCCGTACGGGAAAACCCGCACGCACCGCAGGGGATCTCGCCGAAGTCGACGACAGGTTCCGCGACAAGGTCGCCTCCGCCGTCTTCGGAGAGGACTACAAGGGAGTCAGCCGCGAAACACTTTATCTTGCGCAGAACGGCACTCCCAGCCAGCGCGCGCAGGCGCAGGCCATCATTGCACAGACGACCGGACAACTGGCTCAGTTGAACCAGGTCACGTCCGCGCAGCAGCAGTTGATCAACGAACTCGCTGCGCTTGATGACGACCCGGGTCTCACCGCGTCGGAACGCCGCAGTCGCCAGCGGGAGATCCAGAAGCAGCTCGACCAGCTCGCCATCACGCGCTCAACCCTCGAGAACTCCATTATCGACGGCATGCGCGCGGCCAACCGCTCGGCGAGCCAGGTTGTCGACAAGGAGCTATCCTACACCGAACGCACAGCCCTCGCCTCCGCTGACAAGGTGAAGTCGCTCGCGACGTCGATCGATGCCATCCGCGATCAACTCCAGAGCGACCTCTCCCCCACCGAGCGCCGAAATCTCGAACGCCAGCTCCGCGAAAGGGAAACCGAGCTGTTCAATGAATCGCGCTCCTTCCGCGATCTTTCCTCCCGGCTTTCCGCGGGCTCGGCTGTCTCCCAGCTCGCACCCGAGGTCAATCTGGCGGCGTACGGCATAACGAATGCCACGGTCGCCGATGTGCGCGAAGCCCGCGCGTCCGCGGCCGCCGTTCGTTACGAAACGGTGGATGGCAAGGTGCGCGCTTTCTATGTCGGCAATGACGGCCGCGCGCTGGTTGATCCCCACGGCAGGACGCTGTACGTTTCCGAGCAGGAGGCCAAAGGATTCGAGAAGGCCCAGCTCAACGACCTTGCGACCCATCTGGACGACCTGCAGCGGGACCAGGACGCCTATCGGAAATGGATGACGACGATCGGCGAGCTGCAGGAGCGCCTCGCCGCGGCGGGATCCTCCGCCACCCGGAAGGAACTCCAGCGCCAGCTTGATTTCGCCCAGCAGCGCGCCGGCGACATCGCCGGCCGCATCAACGCCTATGCGGACAAGTTCAACAGTTATGTCGGCGAGGATGAGGATCGCAGGAAGACGGTGCTCGAAACGGCCGCCGCACTCGCCATGGAGCGCGAGAAGGCCAAGGAAGCGCTGAAGAACGGCGCCTCGACCATCGAGGTGCTTGATGCGGAGGGTCGGTGGGTGAAGTACGAGAATCCGGAGATGCGCCGGCTGCGCGAGGAAAGGGAGGCGCGCCTAGCCGCCGCCGGTGTCAGCGACCCCGCCCTGCTTGCAGCCGCGCGCGATGCGGCTGCGCCGCAATCCGCTCCGCCAGCATCCGCGCCCGACCCTGCCCGCGAGGCGGAGTTGAAGTCCGCGCAGGCGCGCCAGGGCATGCTCACGGCCGACTACGAGGCGCACGCGCGCGGCCTGCTGGCTTCGGAGGAGGCCTATGCCAGGGCGGAAAACGATCTCCGGCTCGCGCGTTCCGCGGCCTTCGGCAAACAGGACCCCGCGCTTGCGCAGACCCTTGCCCAGGCGGAACGGGCGTTTGCGGAGGCCTCGGCAAACCGCGACCGCCTGCGCATGGAAACCGCGACGGCAGCCGCCATCGCGGGCAGCAACGATCCCGCGCTCGCCGATCGCTTCAACCAGCTCACAGCCGCCATCGATCAGGCCAAGGCGAATGTTCAGATGCTTGCCAAGGCGGCGGACTCCCTCTGGTCGACGATGCTCACAAACCCCGGTTTGCCACCCGCGGTCCGCTCCGCGCTCGAATCCCAGTTGATAGCCGTCGAGGCCGCCAAGAAGGCCGCCATCGATCAGGCTCTGATTCAGGCCGCAACGCTCGCGGCGGCGCGTGACAACGCGGCCTTCACGGCGACGACGGCGGCCTACAACACGGAGAGACTCACCGAGCTGCAGCGGCGCGTCGCCGACTCCGGTCGACCGGCAAAGGATGTGCTCTCCTCCCTGGAGCTTGCGGAGCTGGAACGACGCACGGCCATTTCCTCCTATTTCAACGAGGTCGGCAGCGCGCAGGCCCACCTGCAGCGCCTGGGCGCCCTGACCGAACGCGCACGCAAGGACCCGGCCAGTCTTTCCATCGCGGAGAAGGTCGAGCTCGACCAGGGACTCTCGGAAAAGGAAATGCGCCTGCTGGTCGGCGATACTCAGCGGCGCGGCTTGCTGGAATCCACGTCGCAGGCCACGGATCCGGTGCAGGCCGAGGCGTTGCGCTCCCTCATCGGCAAGTGGATGACCGATCCTGCGGGTGCTCGAAACGGCACGCTCCTGTTCAACCAGAGCGATACCTCCGGGCTCGTCACAGCATTGGGTTTTCTCGACCGAACGGACATCTATCAGTCGGCGCGCAACGAGGCGGAGGCCCGCATCCAAACACGGAAGGCCGAACTCGATGCTGCCCGTGCGGAATTCAAGAGGGATCCGTCATCGATCAATGCACGCATTGTCGATCTGAGCCTGCAGGCGGTCGCCTCGGCGGAACGCCTGCTTTCGGATGCCGATTTCGCCCTCAGGAAGGCCCGGGAAGCCGCGCCGGCATCGCGCGTTCCATCGGCGTTCTCCACGCTTCAGCCAGCCGAAACCTACCTCGATATTGTCAACCGCCGCCCGGCGGCCGCGGTGGCAAATGCTCCAGCATCGAGCGACAATTTCTTCAAGGCGCGCCTCGATTATGCCCAGGGCGTCGGAAAGATTCAGGACATCCAAAACGGCTACGATGCGAATCGCGCCGCGATAGAACAGGACCTGCTCAAGCGAAACACGGAGATTGGCGGGCTGCGGGGTCAGTACTACGCCTTCGAGAAGCGGCTGAACGAGGAGAGCCTGGATGCGTCGACCCGGAGCTTCATCGAGAAACGCATGCAGGAGCTCGACACCCAGATCGGCGCGCGCGATCTCGGCATCCGGGCGCAGCAGACCCAGCTGCGCCAACTGGAGAATGAACGCGAAACGGCCCTGGCGACCGTGCTGCGAACGCTTCCGAAGCAATGGGACATGGATCCCGCCGCGCGGGCTCGGGAGGAATTGTCGCGCTTCACGACCCTTTACGAAACCAACGCTGAACTTGAACAGTTGCGCGCGGGGCACGCCGCCAAGCTCGGTCAGTTCGACCAGCGCATTCGAAACTATGAAAGCGAACTGGCTCGCGCGCAATCCGGCGGGGACGCCTCCCGGATTGCCTCCCTGCAGCAGGCACTCGGCGATGCGCGCAGGCAGCGCTCCGATTACGCCACGATCATGGAGAACAGTGCCAGGACGTTTGAAACCGCGCGCGACGACCTGATCGCCCGCAACCGCGCTGACAAGATAGGACCATCCAGCAATTCCGATCTGGACAAATTTCTGGTCGGTATGGGCATCGATCCCAATGCCGCCTACGCCGTCAACGCCGAGCTTCTCGCCGCACAGCGCGCCAGCGCCGATCGCGCTGTCAATGCAGGCGTGCGCGCCAATGTGTCGAAGGGTGATCCTTCGCTCGCCAGTCTCTTCCTGGATGAAGCGATCGCGAACGCGACTCCCACCAACCTGGCCTATGGCTTCGCCGGAACCGTGAGCGGCGTTGGCAAGGGCGTCGTGAGCCTGGTCGCTTCCGTGCCGGACCTCGTGGAAATGGCGGGGAAAGGCATTTACCTCGCTGACAGAACTGTAGTCGAAGCCGTGGCAGCGTACGGCGACATCCTGGGCGAGGCGATCACGGGTCGCGATCTGGGCCTGCTTGACACTGTCGGAACCAAGAGCCTCGATGGAATCAACCGCGGCATCAGCGCGGTCAGGAACACATCCGTGAGCGACATAAGTCGGACAGCCGGCGCCATAAGTTCCGCGGTGGTCGACCAGGCGCTGAAACGGCTCCAGCGCGATGACAATCTCGCCTTCAACTCGGCCGAGCTGGCGAGTCAGGTGGCGTTTGAAATCGGCATCGGTTTCGTCGATCCCGCCGCTTCGGTGCCGCGACTGGCCCAGCTCGCAGAGGCCGCGCGGGCGACTTCGTTGGGCGAAAAGACAGCGGCACTGGCATCGGCCATTGCGAACTCCAGAGCTGTCGAGGCGACCGTTGCCGTCGTGACCAACTTCCGCGGAGCCGAGACCCTGGGCAACGCCGCACTCGGCGCAATCTCCACGGCGGGCAAGGTTCTGGACGAGGCATCTGCGCTTCGAGCCTCGCTCAATGCCAGTGAACTCGGGCGGCGCATCAACTCCTCCGGAGCCGGGGTGCTTTTCGACAACATCGTCAACCTCACGCGCGCGGAAGCCAATCTCGCCGACGACATCAGCCACAAACTCAATCTCGCGGATTCTCTGATCAGCAAGGCGGGGCAGGCCACACCCGAAAAAGCGTCCGAGTTGCTCGAAAGCGCCCGGCTGCTTCGTGAGCAGGCGCTGACAACGCTCAGCAAGACGGAGACCAGCAATGCCGTGGTCAACCACGTCAACCTGACGCACGATCTTCTTCGGGTTGAAAACTCCCTTGCAGATTCAGCCAGGCTCGAGGCGGCCGTGCTGGCGGGCGGCGTGCGTGCGACTCCGGAGGGGCTGGCCGCCGCACGCACGGCCATTGCCGATGTCCGCAGCGGCAATGCGGGCACACCAAGCGCGCTGGACGTCACGCGCCCAGCGGTCACTTACGGTCCGCCATCTCCCCTGGATGACGTGATGAGACAGGCCGCGGCCAAGGGAGTCACGCCCGAGGTTGCCCAGAGGCTGGTTGCCACGGAGGCGGAGATGCTGGGAACGCTTCGCGGAAACGTCGGACGCGAGATCGCCCAGGTTGAGCAGCAGATCGCCACGCATGGAGCGGATGCCCCCGCCGTGCTGAATGAACGGCTCGCCGAGCTCAACGCCCAGGCCGCGCGACTTCAGCGCGATGAGAACGTGCTTCGGGCAATCGCCAACACGGATGATCCGGCCCTCCGGGCCCGGGCGATCGCGGATATTTCTGCGGGAACTTCGGAGTACCGCGGTGGAAAACTTGTGGCGACGCCGGTCGATCAGGCTGCGAAAAGCACGAACGCGATTCTGGGCTGGTCGGAAGCCAGGAGTCGTTCGCCTGAGCTTGGGGAGCTCCAGCAACTCGTGATTGAAGGGAAAACGCCGTCAGCGGACCTGGTGATGAATCTGAAGACCGATCCGCGTGCCATGCGTGCGCTGAAGAATGCACCGGAATCGGTTCGCGTGGCCTTCAACAGCGTCGAGGAAAGCATCTACAAGGTGCACGACGATGCGGTCGTCGAACAGATCAAGCGTCTGCAGACACTCGACCAGCGCCTCGATCCCGCCGCACCCGGCGGCATCCGATCGACCCTTCCCGAGGGAGCCGCCGCCCGCCCCGCGCCCTGGGTGGGCAAGGAAATCAAGGTGCAGGATTTTCGCACGCCGGGCGCGCCACCGGGATCGGTGAACACCGACCGCGATTATCGCGTGATCTACAAGGTTGCCGACACCGCCGACGGAAAAGGGGAATGGATCGAGATTCCCAGAAAGCACTGGGCCGAGTTTTCCCATGAGAAATTTGCCGAGGTCAGCGGCTTTACGCCGGAGAAGCTGCGGGGCATGGCCGCAGCCGAGGACCTCGCCGCGTGGAATTCCTGGGATCCGGCCCGGCACGACGGGCTTTCGCTTGAGCATGCCATGAAGGAAAAGTGGGCCGAGCTCCATCAACAGCTTGCCACCGACAGGCCGCATCCGGAGGCCAGTGCGGACTTCTCGGACCAGATTCGAGACGCGGCGGGGAACCTGCGCCAGCTCGAGACGCCCAACATTGTGGCGGTGCAGCAGGGGCGCACGACGCTTCTCGACGCGCAGCGCCTGGGCATGATGTACAATGAAAAGGCCGATGCATTTCTCCGCCTCCCCAGTGCGCGTTATGCCGAGGGCGACAAACTCGAGGCCTCGGCGCAGATGAACAAGGCGATCGAGATGCTGGGCGCGGTCCGCAACGGCTACACCCAGCAGGGCATCGATGTCGGCAAGCTTTCAGATCGCATGGAGAAAGCCTCGGCGTTGCTGAAGTCTCTCGCGCCCTTCGACCACAGCGTACCTCCGGAGCGCATACTGGCCGTGGAGAAAGCGCTGGCGGAACTGAATTTTGGCACGTCGGAGAAGAACTCCATAAACGCCTTCAAGGAGGCCCTCGACAGCCAGTTCCATGCCCTCGGCATGGCGGCGGACACGCGTGTGTCGCGCGGTGTGCTGAAACCCAAGGAGATACTCCCGCCCGCCGTCGAGGCTCCGCGTCCGGCAGCGGTTCCCGCCGGCTCACCGCTGGCGCGAGGACCGCCGTCTGCGGCATCGGGTGGAGTCGCTGCGGATGGCACGGTGATTCTGGGAGCACCCGACCTTCCCCACCATTATGCGCCCGCCCTGCTCGAGCATCCGGAGGCCACCCTCCCGTACCTGCAGCGCGCTCCCGACGACACGGGTATTTACAACAAGATTTTTGACAAGGAGATCGGTGAAAGCATCAACCTCAAGGATCCCGGCAACTACAAGCTTGGCGACCTCGGCAACAATCAGGTCCACGACCTGGGGAAGTTCCTCGGTGAAGGCGCATTCTCCCGCGTGTATGAACTCCGGTCACCCGACTACAGTGATGCGGTCATCAAGTTCCGGCTCAGGGGGGAGGAAGCGACAAGTGCTCCAGACATGATCGCCGACGCGGCCCTGGCTAGCGACCGTCTTGAGCGGGCGGGCATTCCGCAACTCAAGGTCCTCGCCACGGAAACGGAGGGCAACTACCCGTATGCCATCGTTGAAAAGCTGCCCAAGGACGCGGAGATGTTCGACCACACGCTGACTGCGACCGCTGAGGGGCGGGCCAAGGTCAACTTCACCGCGGATCACGAACGGGCTGTCGTGAAGCTCTACGACGATCTGGCGAACAAGGGACTGATCGCGCGCGATCTCAAGATCGACAACCTCTACTTCTTCAAGAAGGACGGCCAGGTGACGGCTGGCATCCTGGATCACGACTTCATCGTGCCATTCGAGAATGCGAAGCAAACCGATTGGTTTGAGGTAGGCATGCTGGCGCCGGGCCTTCTGAACATTTCAAGCGTCAATGGAAAGCCGAGTTTCAACACGGCTCACCAGTTCATGAGCTACATGCTGGAGTCCCGAGGATGGATTTCCCCTCCCACGACGGCGGGAGGAGCCTACAGCAGCAGCCGCCTGAACATCGAATTGCTCAAGGGCACTCCCTTTGAATCCTTCGTCCTGCCACCGAAGGGCTGAGAACCGAACAGCCAACCCCCTGGAGGGGCACGCTCCGTCGTGACCTGGGGACGTGCGTCGCAAGACACCGCCGGACCAATTCACACGCGATCTGCGACCAGCGGAATGCTTTGAACTTTCCGCGGCGTCCGATCATCGATTGTCCCCCGCATGAAGCCTTCCTCAAGCCCGGACCCCGAACTCGACCGACTCCTTGTCTCGGACGCGATCATGGTGGATCCGTATCCCATCTATCGCCGTCTCCGCGAAACGGCCCCGGTTTTCTGGAGCGACTCCTGGAATGCCTGGGTCGTGAGCCGGTACGATGACGTGGGGGAGTCGCTGCGCGACAAGGACAACCTCTCGAATGAAAACCGCCAGGGGCTCCTCTTCAGCGGGCTCTCCGCGGACGAACGCGAGAAACTCGCCCCGCTTCGCCACTATTTCGCCCAAAAGGATGTGATCGGGTCGGATCCCCCCGACCACACCCGCATGCGCGCCCTCGTCCAAAAGGCATTCACGCCAAAGACGATCGCCTCGCTGGAGTCGCGCATACGCAAGCTCGCTGAAACCCTGGTCGGCGAAGCCTGCCGGAAGGAGCGCCCGTTCGATTTTGTCCACGAGGTCGCGCATCCGCTGCCCGTCATCCTGATCGCCGAACTGCTCGGTGCTCCGGTGGAGGATCGCTCCCTGTTCAAGCGGTGGTCCGCCGAAATCCTGGCGTTTCAGGGCACCGGCGTGACCCGGTTCGGACCGGCGATGGTCTCACAGACCGCCCTGATGGAACTGTTCGCTTACATGAACCGCCTCATCGACGAGCGCAGGGCCCGGCCGCAGGACGATCTCATCACCGTGCTCGCACTCGCGGAGGAGAACGGCCGCGGATTCAGTCGCGACGAACTGCTCGCAACCTGCAACACCCTGCTCACCGCCGGTCACGAGACGACTACAAATCTCCTCGGCAATCTCGTTCACCTGCTTCTCTCCCATTCCGAACAGTGGTCCGCCTTGAAGAAAAATCCGGCGCTGATCGGGCCGGCCATCGATGAAGCACTCCGTTTCGAGGCACCCAAACAACGAAACTTCCGTCGCGTAAAGAAGGCGCACGTGTTTGCGGGGGTTCCGTTTGGTGAAAATGAAATGGTTTTCCAACTGATCGGTTCCGCCAACCGCGATCCGGCCCGGATCGATTCGCCGGATGTCTTCAACATCCATCGACCCAAGATCGATCATTTCTCCTTTGGATCAGGCATTCATTTCTGCCTGGGTGCGCCGCTCGCCAAATTGGAAGCGCGCGTAGTCCTCGAAACCGTCATAGCCCACTGCCCTGATGTGCAATTGACGCCGGGCGGCCTCCAATGGCAGGAACGCGTGCAGTTTCGCGGACCGAAAAGCCTGATGCTCGCCTGACACACGAGCACCGTCAGTTCTCAACTCGCCCAGACGAGCAAGCCGGGCTGTCAGGAAAGTATCGGCTTCCGCTTGTTTTGGGGTAGATTTCGAAAGCTTCGGCCTACATGGATCGTAAAGGATCCAACCGAAACAATCCCAGAGTTCCCAAACCGTTTCATTCAATGTCCTCCAAGCCCGTTTACACCGCCGCCATCGACCTCGGCGCCACCAGTGGGCGCGTCATTCTTGGCTCATGGGTCAGGCAGCGCCTCGCGCTGAAGGAAGTGCACCGGTTTTCCAATGCATTCCGCACACTGGGATACCACGACTATTGGGATGTCGGCACCCTGTGGTCAGAGGTCCAGACCGGCTTGCGCGCCGCCGCCGCCGCACTTCCCCGAAATGCGAAACTGGCGTCGGTTGGAGTGGACACCTGGGGCGTCGACTACGTGCTCCTCAACGATGCCGGCAGGCTCGTATTTCCGGTTCACGCCTACCGCGACTCACGCACGCGCCCCGGATTGGAACGCCTGGCCCGCACACGCGCGGCGCTTGAGCGGGTCTATGCGGCGACCGGCATCCCCAATGTCTTCTACAACACATCACTCCAACTCGAGGAGGCCATCGCGTCCTGCCCTGCCCTGACGGACCTCGCCACCCGCTGCCTTTTCCTGCCGGACTACTTTAATTTTCTGCTTTCGGGCAAGGCCGCCAACGAGCTCTCGGTCGCGAGCACGTCCCAATTGATCGATGTGCACACCAGGGACTGGTCCCGTTTCGCCCTGGATCACTTCCGTGTGCCACCCTCCTGGTTCAGTACCCCCGTGCCTGCGGGGACCCGGCTGGGTGGACTGAGGAAGGAACTCGCGCACCTGCATCCGGCTTTTGCCCACACGCAGGTAGTCGCGGTCCCCGGACACGATACGGCGTGTGCCTACGACGCCATGCCCGCCAATCCCGACGGCACCGATCTCTACCTCAGCTCGGGCACCTGGTCGCTGGTCGGATTCGAATGCGACCAGCCCGTGTTGGGCACCGGGGCCATGGCTGCGCGAATCTCCAACGAGCGCACCGGTGACGGTCGTTACCATCCCCTGACCAATGTGATCGGGCTGTGGCTGCTTGAGGGCACGTTGAAGGATTTCGATTCGCGCCCCCAATCCGCGCGCGAATGGGGATCGCTGATCACCGCCGCTGAGAACCAGCCAAAGCCACCGCGGCTGCTCGATGTGACGGATCCCGCCCTGGCAAACCCGACCTCCATGCGCGCCGCAATCGATGCCCAGATCAAGAAGCGCCGGGGCAAAGCGCCAAAGGATATGGCGGGATACATGCGCCTGATCTGCGACTCCCTCGGGCAGGGTCATGCGGACGCGCTCAAGGCCTTTGAAAAACTCGCGCAGCGCACATTCAAACGCATTCTCATGGTCGGCGGCGGCGCCCGGAATCGCCTGCTCTGCCAGGCCACTGCCGACGCCTGCCGGCTTCCCGTCGCCGCCTTCGATCTCGAAGGATCAGCCGTGGGTAACATTGCCTCCCAACTCATTGCCATCAAGGCAGTAAAGAACCTGGAGATCTTCCGTGGCCATTTGAGCGCGCACCTCGACAAACGGGTTTACACACCTCAATGACTTGTTCCCGCTCAGGATGAACGGCGTTCGCGTTTCCGATCGGTCGGGATCCGTGGTTGCAATGGCTGCCGGAAAGCGGAGACTGTAACCTTTCCAGAAAGAACGCCTATCATGCTGAAAAAGTTGATCGCGAAGCTGCGCAAGACCATTGCCCCATCAAGCGTCGCCCAACCACCGCAAAAGCCGACCGCCTCCAAGCCCTCGGGAAGGGATCGAAATCGGTCGCGCCCCCAGCAGCACGATGCGAAGCAGAGGAAGGACCATCGTCCACGTTCCCCCCACGACCGTCAGCCATCGGCAAACGCATCAGGCCAGAGTCACTCCCGTGCACGCTCGGGATCCAGCGGTCGGCCAAAACCCGCGCCTGCTGAACGCCCGGTTTCTCAGCCGCCCCCACCCAAACGCAACAGGCCGGTGCGCGAGCTGCCCGCCGTTCCGAAGGTTGAAAGCGCTTTCAGCCAGCTCGGTCTTTCCGACCGCATCGCTTTCGCTGTTCAGGAAAAGGGATACACCGAGCCCACGCCCATTCAATCCCAGGCCATTCCGCTGGTGATCGCCGGCAGGGACGTCATTGGGTCCGCCCAAACGGGCACCGGAAAAACCGCCGCTTTCGCCCTGCCCATTCTGGAACGCCTGGGTGCTCGGACCGGCCACCCGCGCTGCCTCGTTCTTGAGCCAACCCGTGAGCTCGCATTACAGGTTGAAGAGGCGTTCAGGGGCTACGGCAAGTTCACCCAGCTCGACGTGACGGTGATTTATGGTGGCGTGGGCTACGGTAAACAGCGCGAGGATCTTGAGAACGGGGTCGACATCATCGTCGCTACCCCCGGTCGACTGCTCGATCACATGGAGCAGGGAGCGGTAAGTCTTTCGGGCATCGACATCCTGGTGCTCGATGAAGTGGATCGCATGCTGGACATGGGATTCCTTCCCGATGTCAAACGCATCGTTTCCAAGACGCCCAAGAGTCGGCAGACTCTTTTTTTCACCGCCACGATCCCTCCCGAAATCGCCTCTCTTGCAGGCTGGGCGTTGCGCGATCCGGTGGAGGTCAAGATCGGCCAGCGACGCTCCCCCGCCGAAACGGTCGAACACGCCTTCTATCCCGTCGTCGCCTCGCAGAAGTTTGATCTCCTCCTGACGCTTCTGGAAGCCACGCAGTACAAGAGCGTGATAATTTTTTGCCGCACACGCATGGGCGCCGATCGGATCGCCCACCGGCTGATTGCGGCGAGCCACACTGTCGGCGTGCTGCACTCCGACCGCAGCCAGCGCGAACGGGTCGAGTCGCTCGAAGGCTTCAAATCCGGCAGGTTCGAGATGCTCGTCGCCACCGACATCGCGGCCCGCGGGCTCGATATCGCCGGGGTGTCCCACGTCATCAACTACGATGTGCCCGAGAATCCCGAGGATTATGTTCACCGAATCGGACGCACGGGCCGGGCGCAGCATTCCGGCGAGGCGTTCACACTGGTGACCGAGGACGACGTGCGCAACGCGCGCTCCATCGAGCGCTTCATCGATGCGCAGATTGAGCGGAAGAAGTTCGCGGGTTTTCCCTACGTCTATTCGGCCCTATTTGACGAATCCGCCCAGCCTTCCGCGAAACCGGCGAGCCGGCTGACACGCGGAGCGAGACGCTGAGTCTCGTCATCGACCGGTTCCATCGCACGACGGACCGGTTCACTTCCGCTTAACATTCATCGCTACCTTCCTTGCCGCTCCTGGGATGCGGCCAAGGCTTGGCATCCCTTCCTCCAACCCACCCTTCTCCATGGACAAAGTTCGCACAGGCATCGTCGGTCTCGGCAACATGGGATCTGGTCACGCGACCAGCATTCTTGCCGGTAAAATCAAGGGTCTCGAGCTTACGGCGATCGCCGACGCCGATCCGGCGCGGTTTGCGCGCTTCCCCGGACTGAAGACGTTTTCGTCCGCCGCCGAGATGATCGATTCCCGCCAGATCGACGCCATTATCATCGCCACCCCGCACTTCGATCACACCACGATCGGCATGCGCGCCCTCAAGGCCGGGCTGCACGTCATGGTCGAGAAGCCCATCTCCGTTCACCGCGCCGACGCGGAGCGCCTGATTGCCTCCTACACCAACAAGAAGCAGGTGTTCGCCGCGATGTTCAACCAGCGGACCGACCTCTATTACAAAAAGATCCGCCAGCTCATCCAGGACGGCGAACTCGGCGAGATCCGCAGGGTGAACTGGATCATCACAAACTGGTTCCGTACCGAGGCGTACTACGCCAGCGGCGGCTGGAGGGCGACCTGGGCGGGCGAAGGCGGCGGCGTGCTGCTCAACCAGTGCCCGCACAACCTGGATCTTTTCCAATGGATGTTCGGCATGCCGAAATCCATTCGCGCGTTCTGCAGCTTCGGACGCTACCATGACATCGAGGTCGAGGACGACGTCACCGCCTACATGGAGTTTCCCAACGGAGCGACGGGCGTCTTCATCACCTCGACCGGCGAGGCTCCAGGCACGAACCGCCTGGAAATCACCGCCGAGCGCGGCCGGATCGTCTACGAGAATGACGCGATTTCCTACATCCGCAACGAGGTGCCTATGTCGGAATTCTCACGCAAGTCCACCCAGGCCTTTGCGCGACCCGACTCCTGGGACGTCAGCATCCCCGCGGCCGGTCACGGCGGACAGCACAACGAAATTCTCCAGAACTTCGCGGACGCCATTCTCAATGGCGCCAAACTGCTCTCGCCCGCGGTCGAGGGCATCCACTCGATCGAACTGGCGAATGCCATGCTGTACTCGGCGTGGACCGATTCGACGGTCTCACTGCCGCTCGACGGACGAAAGTACGAGCGGGCGCTCAAGCAGAAGATCGCGGCGTCCGCGCAGAACAAGCGAAAGAAGAAGGTCGTCGTTTCGACGGACGATTTTTCGAAATCCTTCGGACGGTGAGCGATTGCCCGAGAGTTCCGCGGCCCATCGGATTCGCGACACCATGACCAAGCCCTATCTCCACGAGGATTTCCTGCTCACCACGGAGTGGGCGCGCAGGCTCTATTTCGATCACGCCGCCCGGCAGCCGATCTTCGACTATCACTGCCATCTGCCTCCCGACCAGATCGCCTCAAACAGGCAGTTCAGCACGCTGACTGAAATCTGGCTTGGCGGTGATCACTACAAGTGGCGCGCCCTGCGCGCCGCGGGGGTGCCCGAGGAACTGATAACGGGAAACACCACGAGCGACTACGAGAAGTTCCTCGCCTTCGCCCGCACGGTGCCGCAGTTGGTCCGCAATCCGCTTCACCATTGGTCGCATCTCGAACTGCGCCGCTATTTCGGAATCGACCTGCTGATCAATGAGGCGAATGCGCCCAGGATCTGGGAGGCCGCCAATGCGAAGCTCCGCACGCCCGCGATGTCCGTGCATGGAATCCTGACGTCGAATCGCGTGAACGTCGTCTGCACCACCGACGATCCCGCCGACATGCTCGAACACCACCTCGCCATCTCCCGCGGCAATCTGCAGACGAAAGTCTATCCGACTTTCCGTCCGGACAAGGCCATGGCGGTCAACGCGCCGTCCATCTTCAATCCGTGGTGCGACCTCCTGGATGAACGCAGCGGCGTGAGCGTGAACAGTCTGGCCGGGCTGCTCGAGGCCATCGACAAGCGCCACGGTTTCTTTCATTCGATCGGCGGCCGGTTGTCCGACCATGGCATGGAGTCGCTTCCCGATGTCGACTGCACCGAACGCGAAGCGGCGGCCATCTTCACGCAGGCGCGTTCGGGCGTGGCCGCGACACCCGAGCAGGCGGCGAAGTTCGCGTGGTTCATCATGATCTTCCTGGGGCAGCTTGACGCGAAACGCGGCTGGACGAAGCAGCTTCACCTTGGCGCCCTGCGCAACAACAACAACCGCCTGCTCAAGCGACTCGGCGCGGATGCCGGAGTTGATTCGATCGGTGATTTCCCGCAGTGCCGCGGACTGACGCGCTACCTCGATGCGCTCGATCGCGAGAACCAGCTCCCGCGCGTCATCCTCTACAATCTGAATCCGGCCGACAACTATGCGTTCGCGACCATGGTCGGGAATTTTCAGGACGGCACTGTCCCCGGCAAACTGCAGTTCGGTTCGGGCTGGTGGTTCCTCGACCAGCGGGAGGGCATGGAGTGGCAGATCAATGCGCTTTCCCAACTGGGACTGCTTTCAAGATTCGTGGGCATGCTCACGGATTCGCGGAGCTTCCTCAGCTATGTGCGCCACGAATATTTCCGACGCCTCCTCTGCGGAATGATCGGGGCGGATATCGAGGCCGGCTTGATTCCGGCGGATGAAGCGGCCAATGCAAAGTTGATCCGCGATATCTGCTACGACAACGCCGCCGCATATTTTGGTCTCAAGGCTGGCAACCTTTGATTTTGAAAGTTCTTCCGCGCGAATAGTCATGAAGCTCGGTCTCTGCACCACACCGGATATTGTCGCGAAGTTTGGCGCACCGCCGTGCGATTTTATCGAGGGGCACATCCAGAATCTGCTTGTGCCTGAACAACTGCAGGAGGCCTTCGTCCCCCATGCGGCGGAGACCCGCGCCTGCGCCTTGCCCACGCCGGCGGCCAACTGCCTGTTCCCGCCCGACCTGAGGGTGACGGGTCCGTCGGTTGATCCGGTGCGCATGAAGCGATACGTGGAATCCGCCTTTTCCCGAGCGGCCACGATTGGACTCACCACGCTTGTTTTTGGATCCGGCGCCGCGCGCAAGGTGCCGGAGGGCTGGTCACTGGTGAAAGGTTTTGAGCAGTACGTGGAGGCGCTCAACCTCCTGGCGCCCATTGCCCGCGTGCATGGAATCACTCTCGTGGTGGAGGCGCTCCAGCGCGGGGAATGCAACATTGTCAATACGCTGGACGAGGGAGCGGAGGCCGTGAAACGCAGCAACCACCCGAACGTGCGCCTGCTCGTGGATGTCTTCCACATGCTCCGGAACGGCGAGAGTCCCGATGCCATCACCCGGCACGCAGCCCTCGTCACGCATGCGCATATTGCGGAGAACAAGGATCGCGCGGAGCCCGGATGCCACAATGAGGATTTCCGCCCGTTCCTGCGCGCGCTGCGATCCGCGTCCGGATGTCAGCGCCTGACGATCGAGTGTGTGTGGTCGCGCGGCGACATCGTTGGTCAGGCTCCCGGTGCTATCGCAGCGCTGCGCCGCCAGCTGGCTGATTCCGGGTATTGAGTGGCGGGGTCCGAAGGGGGAAGCTCGAGCCCCCCGGATCCCGGGGAGTCTGTCCAGGAACGTTCCGCAGCACGCAGGATGCGATTGGCGCATATTTTTGCCTTTGCGCGGGACGGGCGACGCGATTCCCTTCGTGCGGTGTGCGCCTCTCCCTCCACCGATACCATCGTCGCCCTTGCGACACCCGCGGGGGCCTCGGCGATTGCGGTCCTGCGTGTCAGCGGACCGCTGGTCGCTGATTTCTCGCGCACGCTTTTCAGCGTTGCCCTGAAGCCGCGCCAGACCCGGACGGTTCGCTACCGGGATCTCGCGCGTAATGCATTTTTGGATACGGTTGTGGCGGTGTGCTTCGAGGCTCCGGCAAGCTACACCGGCGAGGACGTGCTTGAGATTTCATGCCATGGTAATCCTTTCATCGCTCGCCGCCTGATCGACGATCTCTGCGCTCGCGGCTGCCGGCTCGCCCAGCCGGGGGAGTTCACGCAGCGCGCGTTTCTCGGAGGGAAGCTGGATCTCAGCCAGGCGGAGGCCGTGATGGATGTCATTCGTGCGCGCAGCGACCGCGCGCTTGCGGCTGCGCAGCAGCAGTTGGAGGGATCGCTTGGAAGGCATCTTTCACGGCTCAACGGCGAACTGCTCGACGCACTTGCCCGGGTGGAGGCCTACATTGATTTTCCCGACGAGGATCTTCCCGCTGAGGACCGTTCGATTGTGCGCGGGGCAGTCGAAAGCGTGTTGGAGGGCACCCGGCGCCTCCTTGCGACCCAGCGCTACGGGGAAATCCTGCGCACGGGCATTCGCACGGTCATTGTTGGAGCGCCGAACGCGGGAAAGAGTTCGCTCTTGAACCGGATGGTGGGGTACGAGCGCGCGATAGTTTCCCCCGAACCCGGCACAACGCGCGATTTCATCGAGGAAAACATTCATGCCGGTGCGCATCTGGTCCGCTTGATCGACACCGCGGGCCTGAATCCATCGCCGGGAGAGATTGAGCGGATGGGCATCGAGAAAACCCACGAACGGATGAAAGCGGCAGACCTCGTGTTGTGGGTGATTGATCTCAGCGCACCGATCCCTCCCCTGCCCCGCGATGTTGTGGCAGCGATGGCGACTGCGACGATTCTGGTTGTCGGGAACAAGGCGGATCTGGTTTCTCCCGAGCGGGCCGCAAATGCCCTTTCGCCCGATGCGTTGGAGACAGCCGGTTTTTCTGAGGCGTCCGCCCGGCGCGTGAAAACATTCATTGTTTCGGCTCAATCAGGAGAGGGAGTTCCAGCCTTGATGGGAGGCATTGAGGGGACGGCGGAGAGCTATCTCGTGCAGACAGGCGATGAGGTGATCGCAGTGAACGCCCGCCACGCGCAGGCATTGGAGCGGGCAGGAACAAGTCTGGAAGCCGCGCTTGGACTTCTGCGGCCGGACGCTCAGCCGCCCTCCCCTCCCGAGCTTGTTGCGAGCGATCTCAGGGAGGCGCTTGAAGCGCTGGGTGAGATCCAGGGAAAGTTCGACAACGAGCGCATGCTCGACCGCCTCTTCGCGACATTCTGCATCGGAAAGTGATCATCGGCCGGGGGACCGCGTGGCTCGAGCTTCCAGCCCGCAGTCAGCTGCTGACCTCAGGCCAAAGACAGAGGGAAGAAGGCGAAAGTCGGAAGATTCAACGCGAAGACGCGAAGACGCGGAGGAAGCGCGACGGGGAGATTTTTTCAACTGGAGGGGCACGCTCCGTCGTGCCCAGGGATCGCGCGTCGTGAAGCGCCGCCGGAAAGTCTCACGCGGAGCAGCGGTGTTTTCAGGCAAGAACAAAATCAGGGTCTTGAAGGAGATGATTCATCAGGCAGGCCATCTTCCGCATGACGGCGACGAGACAGACCTTGGCTGGTTTGCCGTTGGCGCGAAGTCGCTGGTAGAAGGCGGCGAGAATTGGATTGGAGCGGGATGCCGAGACGGCGGCCATGTACAGGACATGTCGGACGGGTGCGCGCCCGCCGCGTACGTGACGGGGTGCGCAGGTGTGGCCGGAATCGGCCGCGTGGGGTGCGACACCCAGCAAGGCCGAGAGCTGCGCGGATTCGATCTGGCCCAATTCAGGGACGTAGGCCAGAACCGTGGCAGCGAGCACAGGTCCGATGCCCTTGACCTGCTGGAGCCGTTGAGACTTGTGCTTGAGATCGGGATCCTGATCGATGAGTTGGTCGATGAGTTTTTCGACCTTGGCAATCTGCTGAGCGAGAAACTTCTGTTGGGTCGTCAGCAGGTGTCGCAGGGTCGGTCCAGCCAAGGAGAGGCGGGCATTCACCTCCACGAGTTGGGTGGTCAATTGCCGGCGATGTTCAAGCATCTCGCGCAAGGTAGCCGAAGCCGGATCGGCCGGCACAGCCAGGCGCGGATTCATTTTCTCCCCGAAGCGACGCAGCATGCGGGCATCGATACGATCGGTCTTAGCCAGCAAGCCCTCCGCATAGGCAAACGCGCGACATCGTCCTGGTTGCACGACACACACCTCAATGCCCGCTTGCAGCAGTTCTGCGACGATTAGCTTTTCGTAGCCGCCGCTGGCTTCGCACACAACGCGGGGATTTGGTACGGAGCGGATTCTTTGGATGAGTTCAGAGCGACCTGCGGGGGTGTTGGCACAGCGGCCTTCAGCAGTTTCGCTCAAGCAGTAATCGAGTTGGTCCTTGGAAATATCCAGTCCAACGTAGTTGGGTGACACATTTGCGGGCATGGTATGCTCCTTCTTGCGATGCGAGCTCAAGGCTCTTCCAGCGGTTCGAGTTAAACCAGGCACAGGACAGGGATCATTGCTCCGCGGCGAGGTCGAGCCTCTTGGCGCGAATCGATCTTCCTGCCCTGCCGCGTGTCCGGCGGCCGGCCGAACACGCGCCCTGGCGACCTTGGAAGAGGTTCGCTCATCCAAGGCCAAATCTACTGTGACAAAGGCCGCCGCCTCCGACGAGCCAAATGGCCCATTCTCGGCGGCGGCCTTTGTCACTCCCCTCTTGTTCACGAAATTGGACATACAAGACGCGGAGGACGCGGAGAAGAGAAGAGAATGGGTTCCACTCCGCTGGAGGGGCACGCTCCGTCGTGACCGGGGGACGCCCACCGCCAAACAGCGCCGGGCAATGCACCCCTGGCGTGCAATCCTGAATTGCGGATGTGAAATCTGAGATCGGCTGGCCGAGGCGCCGCTCACACATGGCCACTATCCGGATCGTATCCGGGCATTCCGTAGGCAAGTGCAGGAGGAGATCCACGGATTGCACGGACTTCACAGAGTGAAGGCACAGAAACTTGATGATTTCGCGAGAGCTCAGATGGCCGTGCCCGCTTGGCAATTGCATTGCCCCCTACCCTGAATCCGTCAGGTTTTTCGCTTGTCAATATTGCACGGATGCGCTCAGAAAGGGGTATAAAATACGACAGTACAACGAGTTACGATGTCATTGTCTGCGGTGCCGGACACGCGGGCTGCGAAGCGGCATTGGCCGCCGCCCGCATGGGTGCCCCTACCCTGCTTCTCACCGGCAACCTGGACACCATTGCGCAGATGAGCTGTAATCCGGCCATCGGCGGACAGGCTAAGGGCCAGATTGTTCGCGAGATAGATGCCTTGGGCGGAGAGATGGCCATCAATACGGATTGCACCGCCATCCAATTCAGGCTTCTGAATGAGTCCAAGGGACTTGCGGTGCAATCACCCCGTGCCCAATGCGACAAGAAGGCTTATCAGTTTCGCCTGAAACACACCTTGGAGCTGCAGCCGAACCTGCGCATATTTCAAGCGACGGTGACTGGGTTGATCTATGAAGGCTCACGCGTCGTCGGAGTTCGAACAAACCTGGATCTCGAATTTAGGTCCAAAATGGTGATTGTGACAACGGGTACATTCCTTCGAGGATTGATGCATATCGGCCAGAACAAGAATGAAGGTGGCCGCCTTGGCGATTTTAGCTCGAAAACGCTTTCGGCGAGTTTTCTTGAGGCGGGTATTGAATTGCGCAGATTGAAGACCGGGACGCCACCGAGGTTGCTGGGACGCAGCCTTGATTTTTCGAAGATGGCTGAGCAGAAAGGTGACTCGGATGTAACGCTCTTCGCATTTCACGACACGCGAGACGCTGAACCAATGTTCCACGTGGAACAATCCGGAGAAGCGCGCTTGGGCTGGGCTCCGGGCTCGAATCAGGTGTCCTGCTGGATGACGCACACGACTGAAAGAACCGCTGAATTGGTCCGGGGTAATCTCCATCGGTCGGCCATGTATTCCGGAGAAATCGAAGGCATTGGCCCGCGTTATTGTCCAAGCATTGAAGACAAGTTCGTGCGATTTGCGGATAAGCCTCGCCATCTGCTTTTCCTCGAGCCTGAGGGTCGATCAACGAATGAATACTACGTGAATGGCCTGTCGACATCGTTGCCGTTCGAGATTCAGCAAGAGGTGGTTCACAGCGTGCCTGGACTGGAGAACGCAGAGATCCTGCGGCCAGCCTATGCAGTCGAATACGATTTTGCTCCACCCACGCAGCTATTCCCGTCACTGGAATCAAAGAAGGTCGAAAACCTGTTTTTCGCCGGACAAATTAATGGGACTTCGGGTTATGAAGAGGCTGCATGCCAGGGGCTTCTGGCCGGGGTTAATGCGGTCAACAAGGTGAGGGGAGCGCCTCCATTGATTGTTGGCCGGCATGAAGGCTATATCGGAGTTTTGGTTGACGATTTGGTAACGAAGGGCACGGACGAGCCGTATCGTATGTTCACAAGCCGAGCCGAATATCGCTTGCTCTTTAATCACGGCAGCGCCGAGTTGCGCCTCGCACATCACGCAAGTCAATTCGGCCTGATCTCCGAGAGCCGGCGGAACCGAATTGCAGCCAAAGCGGAGCAGGTTTCCAAGTGGCGAAAATTCTTTGAGGAAACACGTCCGGAAGGCGGGCAGGGGACATGGGGCGATGCGATCCGTCGTGCTACGACCGGCTCTGGACCGAGTATTTCATATCCATCTGGTTTTCGTGGACTTACGAAGGAAGTTCAAGAGGAAGTTCTCTATCGGGTCAGCTACGCGGGTTATCTCGCGCGCGAGGAGCGTCAGATCAGCAAGCTCGCCCAAATTGAAAGGATCAGGATACCCGAATCACTTAACTATATTGAGATAAGAGGATTGCGCCGCGAAAGCGCAATCAAGCTGGATGCCATCAAACCGCGCACCCTCGGACAGGCGAGCCGGATAAGTGGCGTCAATCCCTCCGACATCAGTCTCTTGATGATAGCGCTGAAGTCA
>JABTUS010000012.1 GCA_015075305.1 Opitutaceae bacterium
AATCCGCGGCGGCAGCAATGGCAGGAAAGCTCTGTGGCGAGTGCGGCGCGCATGCAGTCATACGCAAAGATGGCTGTGATTACTGCACGTCGTGCGGCGCCATGGGCGCCTGCGGCTGACGTCATTACGTGCCGGGCCCTTCGGGGTCCGGCCGTCTTTTCCATGTGGATTCGACCGAGTCCGCAGCGCAAAGGCAAACAAGGAAAGGAGGCAGGAAATGCAGGTGGCTGATTTTTATCTGAACGGGCGTCCCGTGGGCGCCGAATTCTGCAAACAAAACTTCATGCACTCCGCCCTCTCGCAGGGCATGCCGGAAGATGAGGCTCAATCCATTTGGGATGAGGCGCTCAACGACGATTGGCGCGGCGCCCAGGCCCGGGAATCCATGATGGAGTATGGCGTCGAGATCGTCCTGCACTGATTTCGCCTCGAACGAGGCACTTTAGCCGTCGAACGACGGACCTCTTTTCCGCGTCAAGCGGAGACACTTTGCCAACAGGCGAAGTCAAGCGATGGCGCCGCAAGCGCCGTCAATCGAAACCCCGCGGGGATAGGCATCGAACCCCGCAAGGGGAGGTGTCGCCTGCGAACATGGAGTGCACACCATGCAGCAACAGCAAATTACCTCATCCATTCTGGACGAGAAACTCGCACTGGTATCGGTGAACATTGGCATTTATGCCGGTTATCGCCGCGCTACTCGCGAGACCATCAAGCAGCTCGGCGGCAACCTTCCGGACTGCAACGCGGTGACGGAGGGCAGCATCAAGGTCTTCCCGAATGAAGCGCTCAAGGAGTTCCAGACCGTTCGCCGAGCCCTTTTCCGCAAGATCGGGGCCAAGGGCGTCAAAGCCATGGGCTCGGGCAACCTTTTTGCCGTGCCCAAGGACGCTCTGCCCGAGATAGAGCAGGCGATCAAGGAGGCCGAGGCCGACTTCGATGCCGAGCTCGTCAATCTCGACCGCGATTACGACGCGATCTTCGAACGCCATGTCGCGGGCAACCCGACGGCCGAGACGATTCTTCGCGGCCTGAAAGTGGCCAAACCGGACGCCTTGGCGAAAATGCGCTTCGGCACCAGCCTGTTCCGCATCAACCCGGTTGTCCGGGAAGGCGAGGATCCGGCCAAAGGCATCGAGGGCATCGTGGCCGGACTGGCGCGGCGCCTGTTCGAGGAAGTGGCCGCCACCATGACGGAAACGGCCGAGAGCGAGGCGATCAAGAAGGGCCGTGCAGGGCAGAAAACCCTGCGTCCCATCAAGGCGGCGGTGGCCAAAATGCGTGGGCTCGAGTTCCTCGATCCGCGCTTGGTAGGCGGCGCGGTAGGCTTCATCGGCGAAATTCTCTCGGGGCTTCCCCAGGAGGGCTACATCGAGGACGTTGGCCAGGACGATGCTTTTTCGCGGCTGGCAAAGCTGGTCGAGGCGCTCTCCGATGCCGATGACCTCATCAACGCGGCATCGCGCCACGCCAATGGGCAGCCTGCCAAGGATATCCTCTTCCCAGCGCCTGCCGTCCCGGCTCCGCAGCCGGAGATGCAGTCGGCACGAATCGAGGAGCAGGCAAAAGCGGGCATTCCCGCCAAGCCGGCCACCCGGCCTGTGCCAGCCATGACGCGGCCCGGCGGCATTCCGCTGCCTAAACTGCCCATGGCGCCAGCTGCACCCCGTGTGCGTGCTCCTGCGCGCCTGATCTAAGGGGGGGGTGAAATGACTCAGCCCTTGGTTCGCAGCGACGCCCTTTGGGCGGCGCTGCCAGCAGTAGCGGGCTTCATCACCGACAAGACTGGTATCCCGATCTACAGGGGCGCCGGCGCTTGCACGGACGGCTCGAGCATCACGCTGCCGGCCTTGCCGGACGGGCTGCTAGCCTGGAGCGAAATCGTCAAGGCTATCGCCTACCTCTACCACGAGACGGCGCACATCCTGAAAACGGACTTCGCTGACTGGCAGACCATAGCGACACCGCTGGAGCGCGCCATCATGGGCGTTCTCGAGGATATTCGCATCGAGCTCTACGCAGTGCGCAGATTCCCGGCGGCCAGGAAATATCTAGGGGATCTGGTCCGCCAGCTCGCGGAAGCGGGCATGGCGGGCAAGCAGCCTTGTTTTTGCAAGGTGGATGATCAGCACATGTCGGAAGCAGAAGTAATGCAGTGGTACATGCTCTACCGGCTGCGCCACGACATCCTCGAGCAGAAAGGCATTGCTCCGGTGCTGGAAACGGCGGCCGCGGCGATGCCCAAGAAGTTTCCAGCCGGCATGCGTATCCGCCTGGATGGATTGATGTACCAGATCGCCGACTGCGAATCCACGCGGGACGCGCTCGACCTGACCGCCGAGATCATCAAGATGATCAAGGAGGAGAAGGAGAAGGAAGATAAAAAGCAGGACAACTCTTCCGGCAAGCCTCCTTCACAACAACTGCAAGCGGGCGGGGCATCTTCTCAGGAAGCCGGCAACGGCGAGCCAGAACAGGGCCCGCAGGAAACCGGCGCAGGAGACGATGGCGCAGGCACGGCCTCTGGTTCGCAAGGGCCGGGCGCCGACGGCCTGGGCAAGCTGCTGGGCATGGGCAACGAGCAGGTAGCCCAGGATCTTGGCAGCATGCTGCAGGAGTCTTTGAACCAGATTGCTACCCAAAAATGCGGGCGCGCCACCTCGATGCCTAACGTCTGGAAGTTGCCGCTGGCCGAAAAGCCGGCGGACATTGCCGGCGTGAAGGCTTCGATCAACGCAATCCGCACCAAGACGTTGCACTGGATGCATTCGGCGGCGCAGACCGACTTGCGGCATGTCCGTTCGGGCCTGACCATCGATGCCTCAAGTCTGCACTTGGCGCCGGTAGGAGGCGATATCTTTGTTGAAGAAGACGAAGGAATCGACCTAAACGCGGCCATTTCGATCGTCATCGACAGGTCAAGCTCGATGTCGCGTCTTATCGGCAGCGCGGCACAAGCGGCGCTGGCGGCGATGCTGGCATTCGACGTGCCGGGCATCAAGACCAATGTCGCGGTGTTCCCCGTGCACGGCAATGCTAAAGGCGTTAGCGACCACAACGGCGTTGCCGTTGTTAAGCGCTGGGAGGAATCTTCGCGCAACCTGGCCAGGCGTATCTCCAGCCTGACAGCGAGCGGCGGGACGCCGATGGCCGAAGCCATACTATTTGCCGCTGCCGACGTGCTGCGCCGCGAAGAATCGTTGCGGCTGGTCATGGTCGTCACCGACGGCGAGCCAAATGACAAGGATGCTACGCGCGAGATGATCAACAAAGCGCGTGCTTCTGGCATCAACGTCGTGGGGCTGGGCATCGGCGTCGATCCATCGCCAGTGTTCGGCGAGCGCAGCGCCGCCAAGCTGGAGAGTGTGCAGCAGCTCTCCGGCGCCATGGTTCGCCTCATCAGGGCGTCCATGCAAGACAGGTAACATTCAATTCCTTCCATCCCTCCCATACCGGGGGGGGATGGGAGGTTTTTTTTAACACCACCTTGGGGGGTTGTGCTAAAAAAACACGAACTATTTACTTTAGCGAAGCAATCGAAGCAATGATTTATCATTTTGGGCATGGACATCAAGAAATTCTGGCTATGTGCGAACTGAGGTTGGTTCCAACCCTGGATTGCACAGGGCGGATCATCAGAAAAACCTGAAACGCCCCACCTGATTTGAGACGATCGAGGATATGCCAACGAAGAAGACCGCGATCTACCGCACCGACCTGCTGCCGCACCGCATGAACGCCGGCAAGGAGGCGAAGGTTTGCGCCCTCATGAAGGCCTGGCGCCAGACGGCCGTCGCCCAGGCCCGCGAACAGTGGCGCCTGGTCTTCACCACCGGCCGCCCGAGCAAGCGGCATGACGTCAGCCGCACGGGCTACGACGTGCTCGGCACCAGCTACGACCAGCTGCACTTAATCAACCGCTGGCAAGCCTGGTACGACCCGAAGGTGCTGACGATGAAGGATGGCACTCCGATTCCGCCCGAGGTGCGCCGGCTTGCCCGCACGGTCATGCGGCACGTCCTTACCCGGCATCGCAAGCCGAACCTGCGCCTGGCGGGCATGATCGTCGATCAGCGCTGCATCGCCCTGCGCCGGCGCGATATGCCGTTGTCAGCTCGTTGGATGAGCTGCGACTGCGGAAACGAAATGGACCGCGACGAAAACGCGGCTCGCAACCTTTATGCGTACCGTGAGGAACTCGAAACGCCGGAGGAAAGACGCCGAAAACGCGCAAGGAGACAGGAGCAGGGTACGGCAGCAATGCCGCTTCCGGTGCCTGTCGCTGAATGCGAATTTGAAAAGGCAAGGTGCTAAACATGCGCTTCTAAAGTAAATAACCGACAAGAGGAGGTTTTGAATAATCTGCAGTTGCACACAAACAAACGAAGAACGGATTCTGGTGTTCTGAAAACCGGCATGCAGACCTTTGGCTGCTTCGAAGTTTCGATGCCTCCGATGGATGATGCCGCGGTGGCCGCCGAACTTTCGGTTGCGCGTCTGTTGCTCGAGGAGCGCAATGCCTGCGGTCACAACAAGATGGAGCAGGGCTACGCCTTGAAATGAGCTTTGGCAGTATTCGCAAGCTGCAGCGCCATGACTCAGACAAGGCGCATCTTGTTCCTTATGCGATGTTTTGAGGACGCGCTTATTGGGGCGGTAATTGAAATCCGAAAAATCCGATGTGGGCAACCAGGATCACCATAGAAGACCCGGGCGGGTCGAAATTGTTGGCCCCACCCTGTTTGATCGAGGTTGGCGGCATCGGGCCTACTGAAATCACTACGCACGCAATCGATCAGTATCTGGATCGGTTCGAGGCAGGCGTTGTCACCAAGAGAGCTTGGTTGCGATTGACCGACATGGCGCGCGATGCCGGGCTGGTCGCAAACACGGCACGATCAGCGCTGCATGATGCGAAGCATCGTAATGCCAGTAGTTTTGCGGTAAATCAGTCAAGAGATTGCACGTTTGTGGTGATTCCTCCGTCTAGCCTCCATGATCAATATCCAAAACTTGTAACGGTATCAGATTAAATAAAGAGGATAAGTAAAAATAATAGGTCAGCATTAAATATCAATTAACCGCATTAAATCCGATGCCGTAATTATTTGTTGAGATCGGACGCTCAAGGTGTCCAATTCTAGGAATCAAGTAATGGCTCTCCGTGATCAAGTTCAAAAATAAGCTCAGAAAGCATGCGCTGCGACAGGCTGGCGGAATGCGAATTTCTATTAAAATGGCGATGGCCGTTGATTATGGCGGTGTATTTTATGGGAGACGGATGTAGCAAAGGGTTCATCAAGGTATCAGAATCGATGCTACGTCACTGGGCTACACCATAAGCAAACGGAGCGCTCGCTGAGGGCTTGGGAAGAATTGTTCGTAGCAGAAGATTGGGTTATTGCGCGCGAGACAATCGATGATTGCATTTGCAACAACAAGAATGAGTTCTGATTCAATACCGGATGATCGCATCAGACGGAAAGCACTGTTGGTTCCAGTCGCGCGGAACATTTGTGCGAAACAACGAAGGAAGGGCGACCCGCATTCTGGGAGCGGGCATAGATATTTCTGCGCAAAAGGCGTCAGAGGCACAATTAATCCGGATGATCGAGCGGTATCGCAAAATGCGCGACCAGCCTGTTTGGCGCAAACACAGCTGGAGTTGGCACATGGAATATGACATCGCGCGCGGCATCGTGACGTTCGATGGGGTCTATGCAGGGATGACCGGGCGAGGCAGTGAGGAACAGTCCGTGCCCGTCAATGATTGGCAGGCGGACTTCATCGAAAACAGCTGGGGAACGTAACAGCGAAAATAGACCAGTGCCTTTGCGAGGGCTCGAGGAATTCAATTAACCTACGCAGTTAAACATCATGCGGACGGGATTCGGCGCATGTTGTGCCGCAGCCGGCCGCGGATGGGATGGTCAGCCAGCCGGGATTATTGGGCTGCGATTGACATCACGGATCGAGAAAATCATCTGATAGGCATTTCCGCAAGCGAGAAATTCTATCGGCGGTTCTGCGAAGGGTTCCTATTGGAGCGGCGGTCGTAATAGAGAACGCTTGCACATTATAATGCACTGCAAATCTAACAGGGTACAAGAATACCGAACTTCCAAAGCCCTGGATGATTGGTTCCGCAGATGTCATCCGGGAATGCTTCGCAAATGCGGGAGTATTACGAAACAGCAGTTATAGTTAATCCTTCCGTCACGCACGCATAAACATCATCACGTGATGGATATACAAAGTGTTTGTTCTTTGCTGGAACCATGCAGGATGGGATGGATATTTGGACCTTCGCGATATAACACGTAGCAGCGCAACGCGCGGCTTCTGCAACAAGCAGAAAGAATTGCAGGAAGCAGCGGATGGAAATCGACTGCATGTCCGGTGTATTGCATTGGACAGACGGGATGTATCGGCTGCACGAAACCACTCCTCAGGAGATAAGCATTACCAAAGAGAAGTGGCTCCGGTTGTTTGAACAACTTTCCCGATTATAAGTGGGCACCGGGCGGGTTGCCGCAGGTGCAGAGTTGTCCACGGCGTCGGTCGGCGCTTGCGACGAACCGACCGACGCGGTGGGCAACTCAGGGCGCACCAGGGCGTTCATGTTACGCGGCCTGCTTTGGTGGCGCAACGCCGCCAGATATTTTCCGCCGGCGTGAGCCAGTCAGACTGCTATGAGGACGGCTCGCGTTGTACCAGTCAAGGTAGTCGGCGATGTCGGCGCGAGCCGCACTCACACTCGCGTGGCCTTGAGAATTTTCCGCTCGTACTTCACGCTGCGCCAGGCGCTCAACGAAACGTTGTCGCGCCGCGCCGCGCCCGTCCATGGACAGCTTGCAGCCACGGGCGGACGGCGCTGGCAAATTCCTCGGCCGTGATTGGCTGCCTTGGTCAGTGTTGACGATCCGGCACACAGAGCGGGCAAACGCCTGTCAATGGCTTGGCATGCACGGCTTCGGCGGTAAGCGTGTTGGACAGACGCCAGGAGAGCACCCGGCGCGAATGCCAGTCCATCACCGCCACCAGATAGACGAAGCCGCGGCGCATCGGGATGTAGGTGATGTCGGTCGCCCAGACCTGGTTGGGCCGCTCGATGGCAAGATTCCTCAGCAGTTACGGATAAACCGGGTGGGCGGAATGGCGCCGGCTGGTGTTCGGTTTCCGGTAGGGCGCCTCGATGCCCATCTTCTTCATGAGCGTCGTCACGTGCTTGCGCCCGATCTCGTGGCCTTCGCGCCTGAGCATGTCGCGCAGCATGCGGGCACCGGCGAAGGGGTACTCCAGGTGCAGCTCGTCAATGCGGCGCATGAGCGCCAGGTCTTCCGGCGAGGTTGGTTGCGGCGTGTAGTAGGCGGTGGAACGCGCCAGTTCCAGAATCCGGCATTGCCGGGCCACCGGCAGGGGGTGGTTGCGGTCGATCATCTTCTTGCGCTCAGCAGGCCCGCCTTGGTGAGCGCGCTTTCTAAAAAATCGTTCTCCAGCGCCAATTGGCCGATCTTGGCGTGCAGCGGCGCCAGATCCACCGGCTCAGGTCGCGCTCCTGCATCAAAGACTTCCGCGGCGCGCTCAAGCAGCTGCCGCTTCCATTCGGTGATCTGGTTGGGATGCAGTTCGTACTGCTCGCACAACTCTGCCATCGTCCGGTCTTCACGCAGGGCGGCCAAGGCCACGCGGGCCTTGAACGCCGGATTGTGGGTACGGCGCGTGCGCCGCCCAGATGCCTTCTTCTTCTTCAACATCAGAAACTCCTCGGTCTTGGACCCGCTTCGGTCCGTCAATATACCCAGAGTTCCCACTTATGCCGTTGTTCAAATTTGCGGAGCCACTTCTGAGCGCGCAATTCAATTCTTCCTTCCGGAATACCAGGGCATGGTTCGCGACGCCTTGCATAATGCGCAGGAGTTAGGCCTCCCCTGGGACATAAAGGCAGAAAAAATTACTGCTCGAGGAAATAGGTTTTGGGCCAGAAGTCTTGGGTACGCCGAGGTTGTTGGCGGGGTTGTGGTGCGTATTTATGGGGCCATGATGGACATCACAACCGAAATGCGTGAGCAGAAACTAGGCCGGACCGGGAACTTTAGCAAATGCGCCGTAAACTCTCGATCCAATTCAGACCAGGGAGCATCCGGGGTGTAGGCCGTGCAGAGGGAGTGCTTTCTGTTCCGATGCCGCCCAAACTTAAATCTCCCGCCGGGGATTCCCCTGAGCTTTAGCCGGTGATGAAAGGCGGGCGGCGACAGCTGTTACCGGACTCACAAGAGCAGACAGGCCGGCATTTCGAGCTTCAGCGGCACGAACGGGGACGTCCAGCCGCTGTCCGGAATGTGGTCACAAGCACAAACCGAGCGGGCGCGTCTGGGCCTGCAAGGCATGTGGTTTCACTGGTCATCGCGATCTTGTTGGCAGCATCACCGCATTACTCCGATAACCGCCAGGACTTTACCTACGATAGCCAACTCCCCCGAAGCCGCATTAGTAAGGGGATAAGGAAATGTGTCGTAAGGCACCTTCTCCGATGGATACCTTGGGTTGTCGCACGATATCTCATATTCGTCACTCGATACCATCTGGCGTATCCGACGTATTAGCCTGCCATGCCGCATCTGCAGCAAATAAACACCGTTGTCTTCCAGGTGCCGCGGAAAGCGCCAAAAAACAATCTCGTCGCCATTGCGGATGTATGGCTCCATGTGGTCACTGGAGGCTGTCAGTAAATCGATATCGTCGTAGAGCACCCCGGGGAACTTTTCGCTTAACCAGCTTTTTGTAAAAGCGATCAGCTTGCGATCCTTTTTGTCGGAATAACAGGCAATCCTTGGTAACAACACCAGTTGGTCCGCTATTTGTAAGCGCTCTGCACGCTCCAGAAGGGTGAGCTTTGAGGAGGGAGCTCCCTCATTTGCAAGGAGGCTCTCACCTCTGAGCAGATAATCAACGGAGACTCTCAAGAGAATCGCCAGTTCGAGCAATAAAGGCGCATCAGGCATTCTTTCGCCCTGCAGCCACTTTTGAGCCGCTGAAATGGAAATACGGTTCTTTAGGGCGGAAACCAGCATTGTTGCAGCGCCGTTTGTACTGGCCGGGTAGCCGCCACCATCCAATGCCTTACGCAGGTTGCTTGCAAACATCTTCCTGACGTTTTCACCCCAAGCCTCATCACTAGCAAGAGGCGCAAAAAGGAGTGGCCCGGTTTCCGGAAGGGGGGAGATACTCATAAATGAATTTTAATCCATGTATGAGGCAGGAAGAATACTGGAGCAATACACCCAAAATGTATTAACTAACATGCATTTTAATGCTTTTTCCATTTGGGAAATATAATGATGCCAGCCCGGGCGTCACGGCGGGACAATTTAACACTATGAAATAAATAAGGATAATTAGAAGTGTGACATATTTCACGAATTAGATAATGCTAAAATAATTAATTATAAAGACCTAAACAATAATAATAATGGACGCAATGTATTGACTCCCGTAAAGTAAGAATGGAAAATCAACCACCAAAGCGCTTTCTTAAAAGAGGCGGGGAAATGGATGATCTGGCTCTCATCAATCTAAAGCTCGCGGAATTCGCTGTAGGGAAGTTCAACCAAGCTCAACGCGACTATCTCACCTATCTTCCGCGGTGTATCGGGAGGCTGCGCATCGATATAAAGATGATGCGCCATCTTCTATCAGAGGAAGGCGCCAGCGCCCACAACTCGATCGAAATCATTTCGGTCAATAAAAATTACCTTCATTACCTCAGAGTTGTCTCCCTGTTGATCAAAGGGGGGCAATTCCACAGGTTGTTGGAAATCAATATTGACTGGGAAATGGCAATTGCTATTTCCAACCTGTCAGGGGCGCAAATCATGCGCCTAGCAACCCTTTACCAAGGATGTCTGGCTGATATCGATCTCGCGTTCTTCAAAGCCGACTTTGCTGCCTGCATCGCATCCCACCATGCAACGGCAGCAATAACCGGGCAGAGACCTCGTTATGCGGCCCATCCCTGAACAACTACCTGGCAACGATCCAACCTGGCGGGCCGACCTGCTCGTTCTTGCCAGGGGGCTAATCGTTTACGGCGCCAAGCCCAAAATCGTGCGTCGCTACACTGGCGTTACAAAGAAAGACACGCGCGATCTATATCTCTTGCTGCATGGCACGCCGGCCAGTTGCGGGCCAGCAACGCAAGGCAAGGCAACATTCTTCACGACGGCACGGAATGGATCCCATGGTTCCGCGACAAGCTGGAACATACAAGGCAGCATTTTTTTGCGCTGCTATCTCGATATCGCCAAACTTTCCAGCCAACCCATGAATAAGGGGTGGCTGCTGCTGCAAGCCTTCGAAGAATATAAACGCCAAACAGAAAAACTTGCCCAAAGCGCTAACATTAAGCGATTGGACATCAATCAGGCTTTCGCTTTACTGGTGCTGGCAGGCGGTACGTCAGTCGCTGAGTATGCGGACATTGGGCTCATCCACTGCAAACATTGCGACCGTGAGTACCTGGTGAACAAGACGCGAGAACTAGCCACCCAACCATGTCCATTTGAGACAATGCAGAAGACCTATAAGCGGCGCCTTGAGACCTGTATTAGCAACTACCAAAACAGGACAGTAGCCGCATAAACATCAGACCTTTCAATTCGCAAGTACAAGCGCCAAGGCTTGACCTAAACCCCACCATCCCCCCCTGCCGCATGCCCTATTAGCCGTATTTTCCATCAACAGCAGAGGCGATAATTTGCCGCATGCTGAGCATTTTATGGAAGATCCTTGGGTGGAAGCCCGATAACAACGGGCTTTCGCGATCCATAACTCCTCCCGCAGGCCCGCAGATTCCACCAGTGGGGGGGGATCCACTGGAAGATGTCCCAAGATACCCCCCCTTCGATTCAGGAATTCCACTCAAACCAATCGAGCAGATACTGCAATCGCAAAAGGAGTTGATCGAGCGAATTTACCGGGCAAGCGGCCTATCAAAAGGAGAGTACGAGCGGTTGGTACTTCCGGTAATCGAGAATTTGGCCTCGTGCATTCACCTACTGCCTGCCACTGCAATTGAGAACCATAAACTGGCAGGAGGGCTCTTTCGGTTTTCGCTGGAAATCGGGCTCAATGCCATTCAGGGGGCTAATGCATCCGTTTTTCCAATCGGCGGCGGGATAGAACGACGACATTTCACCCAACCAAGGTGGGCGCTAGCGACGTTGCACGCAGGGCTGTGTAGTCAAATCTACAGGCCGCTGTGCTCGATGACCGTGCTTGCTCAGGACGGCCGCCAATGGCAACCCTTTCTAAGCCCGCTCTATTCGTGGGGGAAAGCGGAACGCCTCGAACGATATTTCATTCGCTGGCACGAGGAATCGTCCGTCTTTAGTACACAGGGCGCAGCTGCGTTTTTGGCCAGCAGGGTTATCCCCCACGAAATCATGCAGTATTTAGCGCAAGACAATAGCGATATCGTGCCTGCCATGACAGCGGCTATCTCTGGTTCTGACACATTCGGTGCCGGCAACCCGATAGTTAGAATCATCGCACCATTGATAACGCGCGTAATCGAGGAGGATCTGAGGTCTTCATCAATGAATTACGGGCACCAGAAGCTCGGCCTCCATCTTGAGCCGCACTTGATAGATGCAATGCGCCGCCTGGCGCAATCATCATGGGCTATAAACCGCGCTGAAAGCGTTGTGCTCATCGGGGCGGAAGGAGTATTTCTTGATTGGAGCCGCGCCGCAGAAGACATTACGGAGTTGATGCGGAAGGATCATTTCGCGGGCGTTCCGCGCCATCCGGACACGCTTGCAGAGCTATTGTGCAGCGCAGGAGTTTTTATACTCAATAAAGGCCAACCATTCTGGGAAGTTGTTCGTCCTGATGCCATGCAGCCCTGTGATACAGCAGTCAAGCTGGCACACCCTGCAATAATTCTCAAGCGCGATACACGGTTGGACGAATATTTGGGGGTTCGACTACTACTGGCACAACCCGAAGAAGAGATAGGGGAGAGCGCTCAAGAAGAGACGGCGCCCAAGCCTGGGAAAAGAAAAAAGAACAAAACAGGGCAGGCGGAAGTGCAACAAGAGGAAGATCCGCGTCAAGTCAGATTGTTCGACCCATCCGAGCCTGCGCAAGCACAGGAAAAAGAAGGCAAGGAGACAGCTGCAGCAGGCAAGCCACCACAATCGGCAGGCGAACGACTTCTCGCGGCCATTAAGCCTGAGCATGCCGCGATGATCAGAGTCATCCTGGTTAAAACAAAGGAAGGTGGCCTTACCGGCCACGTTGCCGCAATTCCTAACGGGCTGGGCATTTCTCTGGAGGAACTCTCATCGCATGGCGTGCATGTGCCGTCGTTTATAGAAGATCTAAGTAATCATAAGTGGTTATGGCAGGACGCAACGAAGCCGCTACGCAACATGCATGCGGTAGAGCATGACGGAGGCCGCGATCAAATGGTAATTCTGCGCCGCGACATAGCAACCGCGCTTGGCTTCAAGGTAGCTTGATGCGCAAACAGGAGGCCGCCAAGATACTGTCGCGCATGCTTCGATTTTGCCGGCTAACAGGGGAGGCGGGGCATATCTGGGAGGACTGCCCGGCGCTTCAAAGCGTGGCATTGAAGCTGTGTTGGTATCTATCCCCGTATATTGAGTGCGGCGGGGCAAACCTGCTGGCTAGCACTCTTACCAAAGCAATCTTGGATTATCAGGCAGCGCCGGCAGAATCCAGGGCACGCGCCTTCCTTCAAGCGGTACAGGGCGGAGCGATTGCGCTGTGCGCGGTCAGGGTGTCCGCCAAGGACGATGAAGAGAGCTGGCAGATTTGGGAATGCGAGGAGCCGCTCATGGACTGGATGGAGATGATCGGTGTCAGCGCGATCCAGGTGGTCTTTCGCGAGGAGCCGATCGACGCGGGCCCTGTGATAGTACGCATGATGGGGCATGTGTGTTCTGTACGCGATTTGCGGGTGGCCGGGATGGTCATCAAATAAACACGGACTGAGGCGCACGGCATGTTACGCAAATACGAAATGGTATGGCGGCGCAACTACGAAGCCTATGCGGTTGCAGCATGGGTGGTTGCCATTGCATTGATGACGCTCATCTGGGTAACCCTGGCGCTGCCTACGTCGGCATATATGACGCTTAGCGCCATGGCTAGCGCCTTTCTGGTTATGAATCTGGCGCGCGCCTGGCGGCTCTGGGGGATTACCAGCAATCTAAGCGGCAAAGGCATCAGTTTTCTGACGGACAAGGAACTGCTGGGTAAGTTAAAGCGGGGGAAGGGGGCGGTTTGGGTTGGCCGCGGATTTGACTGGCAAGCAGTTCATTCTCAAAGGCTCTACGAACTGAAACGCGCGAATCCGGAAGTCATGTATCCGCCAGCCATTTACATGTGGGCAAAGCAATTGCTGACAGGTGAGCAAGTGGCGGCATTGTCGCAGGATTATGTCGGCGCGCCATGGATACACGGCGTCGAGCCCGATGAGCGCGATATGTATGTGCCGCTGCAAAACTTCGTCGGCAATACCCTGATCCTTGGGACCACGCGATGCGGCAAGACCAGGATGATCGAAATAATTGTCGAGCAAGCCATCATGATGGGGCACACGGTCATCATGCTGGATCCAAAGGGAGACCAGGCGCTTGAAGCATCGATCAAGGCCGCGTGCAAGGCGGCCGGGCGCGAGAACGATTTTATGCGGATTCATCTGGCCTTCCCGCGCTCGAGTATTCGCATCGATCTTCTAAAGAACTACACCAACCCGTCCGACCTGGCTTCACGCATATCGTCGCTCATGCCGGGAGGAGACAAGAGCTCGTCATTCCGGGATTTCGCTTGGGGGGTGCTCAACGCAATCATTCTTGGCATGCTCTACGTCGGGGAGAAACCAACGCTGGTACGCATCCGTGGTTATGTCGAGAACGGTATTGTTGGGCTACTGCTGCGCAGCCTGCTTATATTCATGGACTCCAACCTGGCCAGTGGATGGGAGGAGGACGTTCTGCGTTACGCCAAAACGCTCAAACAGCCGCGCGGCAGGCAAGGGGAGGAATCGGAAGTCAATGTTCGCGCGTCCGTAGGACTGTTGGTCGCATATTATTCAGAGGTGCTGCGCCAGCGCGGTCATCGCCAAGAGTGCATCGAGGCGCTGAGCACAATCTATCATCACGATAGCGCGCACTACGGAAAAATGATCGCCAACCTCCTGCCAATCCTTGCCATGCTGACAACTGGGGAATTGGGGCCGCTGCTATCCCCAGACGCGGGAGACATTACGGACTCTCGCACCATTACCGACAATCAATCACTTATCCGGTCTAAGGCGGTCCTGTACTTCGGCCTCGATTCACTTGCGAACCAGGCAATTTCTTCGGCGGTCGGGTCGATGTATCTGTCCGACATGACATCGGTGGCTGCGGCAATCTACAACTACGAGCCAGACAGGGGAGAAAGAGAAAAAATATTCCTTGTCGTCGATGAATCGAGCGAAGTAGTCAACGATCCTTACATAACGATGTTAAACAAAAGCGCGGGTGCCGGAGTAGTGAATATCGCGGCAGCACAGACGGTTCCGGATTTCGCTTCAAGATTCGAGTCGATGGATAAGGCCCGCCAGATGCTCGGTAACTTCAACAACATGGTAGCCATGCGGCTCAAGGATAAAGTCACCCAGGAATATGCCGTGGAGACTTTCGGCGAAACGATAATTCAATCCAAGCAGCGTACACACACAAGTTCAACAGGAACGAAGACAAATATTACGCATTTCACGGGGAGCATCCAGGAAAAGGTAAACGAGAAGCTCGAGGCAGTTATTCCGCCGGACACGTTCGGTAAGATGCCGAACTGGCAGTACGTGGGATCGTTTAGCGGCGGGCGCATCATCAAAGGACGGCTGCCCATTATCAAGCACGCCGCCTGACTGTACACACCATGAGCTTAGTTACCCATACTGTTGCAGGCATCCTATTCGCATTGGCGGTACTGCTGCTCAGCCCGATCATAGCTTCTGGCGAAAGTTATCGGCAGGCACTAAATAGCGAGATCGAGGAATCTGTGCGCCTTATGGGGTATGAGCACAGTCGTAATGCGGTCGATGATCTGAAAAAGCGCTACGAATTGATTGCCCGCATAACGCATCTTGAGCGTGTGGTTGATGCGATAGATAAGGGGATATCAAAACTGCCGCACCGCAACGGCAAGCTCCTTGGGGTGTTCGAACTGCAGGAAGGCGCATTTGCTAGAGCCACCGGCGGGCCGGTTTATTCCGTTTACATGATGTGCTGGCGCCTTGGTAACTATCTACTATGGGGCGGTTATGTTTTACCACTATTACTTGCGCTTGCGTTCGATGGACTAATGAAACGCAAAATACTGGCGCTCAATGAGCATTACTGGAGCCCCAGCCATTACAACATTGTTTGGCACATCATCATCACCGTACTCACTTTGGCAATAGCCTCTGTCGGAGTCGCTGTAGCCCTGCCGTCGGCTACATACCCAGCTTTGCTGGTCGGCGTAGGACTGCTGCTGCGCTCACTTATAACGCACCTACAGGTGTCCGCTTGAAAACAGCCCAATCTAGTGCGTTTTTCCGCGGGGGTTCTGCTGCACGAGGGGGGTATCGTAGATCCCTGCTAATTTAGAGGGGGACCGTCTTGCGCGTTCTGTTTTTTCTTACTTCCGTAATATGGGTATCCATCGCCTATGCCGGCGAGACGGAATCCGTAATAAAAAAACTCAAGGCCCTCTATCCAGCCACGCAGTTCGATCACGTCAAAGAAACACCGATCGCCGGCATGTTCGAGGTCAAGATGGGGGAGAACATCGCTTACGTTACCAGGAATGGTAGATATTTTTTCATTGGGGCGCTCTACGATATGCAGGACCAGGTCGATTTAACCGCGCAGGCTGTCAGCGGAAGACAAGCCTCGGCCCAGACGGCGGCGCGGACAACCGGTAAGCGCAACTCGGATATCGCTTCATTACCAGTGGATAAGGATGCAATCGTTCGTGTGCAAGGCACAGGCGCGCGCACAATCGTGCTGTTCTCCGATACGGAATGCCCGTATTGCAGACAACTCGAGCGAACCCTGGCATCTATTCAGAATGTCACGATACACACGTTTCCGGTGGCGATGTTCGGGCCGCCTGAAAACGGCGTGAGCATCTGGTGTTCGGCGGACAGGGCAAAGGCATGGAACGCGCTTATGCTCGACGGCGAGGCGCCGAGAAAAAACGCATGCCCCAATCCGCTGCAAAGGAATACCCGGCTTGCCGGCTCTCTGGGCGTCAGGGGCACGCCGGTCATGTTCAATTCAAACGGGGAAATGCTGGCCGGAGCCCAGACGAAAGAGACTATAGAGGCATGGCTCGACTTCTGATTCTTCTGTCTGTTGCGCTGACAATGCCTGCGGCTGCTCAGAATCTCGGAGCGCATGGGCAGACATACCCCGTGCAAGAACCCGACATGATCGAGATGATCGAGCGCAAGGCAAAAGCGTTCGTTGATAGCGGGCGCTATGAAAAATGGAAAAACGAGTCGATAGAGCGGGCAGGGGGCACATTTCTTTCGCCGCCTGCATCCATCGTTACGAAGGCAACGACTCGGCGGGATCGCTCATTCGACCCGACTTACGTCGTGCCCGAGGACATCACGGGCGCAACCGGACAAGTGCTTGTTGGCGCGGGGACACGATTCAATCCGCTCGATTACCAGCCACCCATCCAGCCGCTTCTATTTTTCGATTCGCGTGACCCCGCGCAAGTTGCATGGGCGGAGCGCATCATCGAGGCAGAAGGCGGCAAAGCGGTTCTTACTGCCGGAGAATGGACGGAGTTGAGTCGTCGCTGGGGGAAGCGTGTGTTCTTCGATATGGGGGGGTGGATCACGCGGCGCTTTGGCATCGAAGCCGTGCCTGCTGTCATTCGGCAAACCGGCCGCCTTCTGACAATCACCGAAGAACCGCCGTTGGCAGAAGGAGGGCAGCAATGAAAGCGCTGCTTTTCGCAATTGTTGCGTTTGCTTGTCTTGCGGCAGATACGGCCAGCGCAACTTGTTCCGGGAGATTCCCAAACCCGATCACCGATATTTGCTGGCGTTGCATGTTTCCGCTTCGTTTGGGCAACACAATCATCTGGGGCCGCGGGCAACACGATAACGATTCATCGAAGGATAGTAAGTTTGTCTGCGCATGCGGGATGAGCTGGGTGGGAATCAGCACGGGGTATTGGGAACCATCCCATCTGATAGACGTGTCAGCCGATCCGTATTGCACTCCGTCGCTAGGGGGCAAGGTTCTCTCCGATTTCGGTCTGCCGGCGGACGCCGAGGGGACCAACTCACCGCAAAGGGGGGTTACCGGGCACAGCTACACCTCATTGCACTACATCACTTACCGTTTCCCGGTGCTGGAACTCCTTCAAGTTCTTTCAGACAACCCTTGCGTTGATAGGTCGCCCTTCGACATCCTTGACTTCAGCGCAGTAAACCCAGGCTGGGTTGATGAGCAGATAGGAGCGCTCCTGAACCCAGACGCGTTCCTGTACGGGACGATCGAAGCACTTATGACAGGTGTTCCCGTGGGGGTCTGCTCCACAACGGAAACTGAGGATGAAGCATGCCTGGCGCTAAGGCGCCTCGCGCATTGGAGCGTTGGGTTCAACGGCATGACTTATCCATTGAGCGGCACAAGCGCCGGGCGGGACAGCACGATAGCTGTAACGATGAATATCGCCAAGCGCGCATTTACTGTTCAACATCGGACAATGCGCGTCTGGGGGACTTCCGGGAAGAAGGGGTTGTGCGGCTATTACCCGCAACCTTTTCTGGATGATACAGATTACAAACTGTCAATGCTTTATCCGCTTCCGCAAGCGACGCCGACATTGAATGGAAAATGCTGCCAGACATTCGGGGGGTCCACGCTGGCATGGGGCGCTGGCAGGACATGGCCAGTCAAAGGGGAAGATTTTTCCTACCTGGTGTTCAAAAAACGAGATTGCTGTCTTGCGGGAGGGAAGCTTGCCAAGTAATCGAATGCTGGCCGTGTGCATTTTAATGATGGCGGCCTCGCAATCCTTTGCCTCCGATTCGATCAATCTCGATCTTGAAGCTATCAGGCGAGCAAATCCTGTGCCGACAGATACCGCGGTGGCAGAAGAATTACGGCGCCTTCAACCCATTATCGATAAGGCCTCTGCCGCATCCCCGGCCAAGGGCAGGGAAGTACCCAGGGTACAGGCCCCCCCCCAAGCAATGCCAGCTAAACCGGCCCGAGGCACAGATGTATGGTCGCCGAAATGGCTCGCCGAACAAAACCAGGTCACGCCACAAATCGATATTAAGAAAATGCTCTCAGGAGCAAGAGTGGCCGCTGAAGGGGCGGTGAGCAGCGCGCAGAATGATGGCGAACTCTACGTATTTTTATCTCTATCCATTCCGGACAAAAAACTCAGGCAATTGATCGAGCTTGCGGCTGATTGGGGGGTAACGGCCGTATTCCGTGGGCCGATGGATGAAGAAGACATGATGGGGACGCGGATGGCGCAAAGGATCCAAAGGCTAAATCCTGCCAATGTGGGAGATATACAAATCAACCCGCCTTTGTTTCAACGCTTCTCGGTAAGCCAGGTTCCATCATATGTCCTTGAGCTTGTCTCTGAAAGGAACAAAGCGATGGATAACGGATGCGCACCGGAAGGCGTTTACGCGCGCGTCGATGGCGACGTAACGCCAGAGTACGCTTTGCGGAGAATTGGCATAAAGGGGGCCGCTCATCTAGCAAGGGCAGCCAGGCGCATTCTGGAAGCCAAGTGAGAGCAACATACCGCACCCATCGTCAAAAGGCGCTGCTGCGCATCGTCATCACCCGTCGGCTGTTTCTGGCTTGCGTGATCGTCGCCGGATTGGTCGCGCCGGCGTCTGCAAACGATGAGACAGGCATCGCGGACTGGATACGCAGCGGTGCGGAGGAGTTTCTCAAGGACATGGGGGTCAAAACACATTCCTTGCGCGACGAGGCAGTCAAGGTCAAAGAATGGCAGGAAACACTTGTGGCGGGGGCCAACCCAGAGGCGCTGGCTGAAATGCAAAGGTTGGCTCAAAGGGGACATTCGGGGGCAATAAACTTCATCGGCTGGCTGCTTGATAACGGAATGGGAGGGGTTCCGCGTGATTCAGCCAAAGCTGCGATTTATTTCAAACGAGCAGGCGAGCGGGGTGAAGACAATGGGGCCTATAACCTGGCGTTGCTAAAGGTGCATGGGCGCGGCGTCAAGAGGGCGCAACAGGAAGCCATCGATGTATTCGTGCGCCTAGACAGGAAGGGACACGAACTCGCGTCGTTCCAGCTTGGCAGACATGCCGAAATACAAGGCAAGCATGCGGATGCAGCTCGATTCTTTGCCAAGGCAAGCCTTGGCAGAAGGCATCCGTATGCGATTTTCAAATCGGGCTTTTATACCTTCACTGGCAGCGGCGCCGGGATGGGATCTCGTGACCGAAAGAGCGGGTTGATGATGATCGAGCGTGCCGCGGGGCTATGGAGCCATGAAGCTATGGCAGCGCTTGTGGAGATCCACGCGAAAGGAATATTTGTTCAAAGCAACCCAGTCGAAGCGGCAAAATGGCTAGTGCTGCTGCAGCAGAACCCCTATCTCAAAGATCGCGCGTCACTCCCAATGCTTCGCGGATCCTTTTCAATCACGACTGAACAATTTAAGCAGGCGGAGCGCAATGCAAGTATTTGGCGTGCGCATCATCCGGTAGAAGCGGCGGGAGAGCCGATGAATTATGACAGGACAGTCTATCGTTGAGCAAACGTCCAAGCTCATCCTCCGGCTACAGCCGGCCAATCACGCGCGGTAGTAGTTATCAGATGCGCCGTAAAACCCCGTCCTTCAGGGCGGGGATATAAGGCGCGGACGCTGGAAGCGGCCTTGGAAGACGAAATAAACCAGCGGCTCTGCCCTTGATTTGGTAATTTGGATCGATGCTCGTTTTGCAGTCCTACCGCTACGCAATGCACCGCGCCAAGCCACTTGAAGCGCGGTTCCGGCGCTTCGCCGGCGCGCGTCGCTGGGTGTGGAACAAGGCGCTGGCTTTGCAGTTCGATGCGCGGTCGCGCGGCGAAAAGGCCCCGCGCTATGTCGATCTGGCCAACCGGCTGCCGCGGTGGAAGCTCGAACACCCCTGGCTCAAGGAAATCCACTCCCAGGTGTTGCAGCAGGCCCTGAAGGATCTCGACCGTGCCTGGGCCAAGCGCTTCAAGGATCTGTCCGCCGTCAAGCGCGGCGAGATGCGCCCGATGGACGCCGCAGGCGAACCGTCCTTCCGGCGCTACGGCATCGGGGATTCCTTCCGCTATCCCCAGCCGAAACCGGAGCACGTCGATGCCGCCAACGGCCGCGTCTTCCTGCCGAAAATCGGCTGGGCGCGCTATCGAAACTCCCGGCGGCCCGAGGGGCAGCCCAAGCAAATCACGGTATCGCTCGATGCCGGGCGCTGGGTGGTCTCGATCACCTCGGAGGTCGAGCGGCAGGCGGGAGCCTTACCCTGCGCCGGCGAGGTCATCGGCGCCGACAGGGGCGTCACCGATACGCTGGCACTCTCGAACGGCCACCGTGTTGCCCCGCTCAATGCGCTCAAGCGGTCGGCCTACCGTCTCAAGCGCTATCAACGCGCTGTCGCTCGCAAGATCGAGGCGCAGAAGCGGGCGATGGGCCTGGACCCCAAGGCACCCTTCCCGAAGGGCGTGCGGCCGGGGAAGTCGAACCGGCAGCGGCGCGCCGAGCAGCGCGTGGCGCGCTGCCATCGCCACATCGCCAATCAGCGCCGGGACTGGCTGCACAAGGAGACGACGCAAATCGCGAACCGCGCCGCAGTCGTGGTGCTCGAAGACCTGAACATCCGCAACATGACGGCCAGCGCCAAGGGATGCGCCGAGGCGCCAGGCCGGAACGTCCGGCAGAAGGCCGGGCTCAACCGCGCAATCCTCGATCAAGGGTGGCATGCCCTGGAAGCCCTGCTGCGCTACAAGCTCGGCTGGCGCGGGGGCGAGGTGATCAAGGTCAGCCCGGCCTACACCAGTCAGAAATGTTCCTGCTGCGGGCATGTCGATGCCGCCAGCCGGAACGGAAAACACTACCTCTGCACGGCCTGCGGCCATGCGGAGGACGCCGACATCAACGCGGCGAAGAACATTCTTGCGGCGGGACTCGCCGTGCTCGCCGGCCGGACGGCCGCGCGAATGGACGTGGAGGATGCGGTGCAGCCAAGCCGGCCGATGAAGCGTCAACCTGCCAGCGCCAAGGGGGGTGCGGCATGCAATCCCTGAGCGCAGTTGGAATCCCCTTCCTTCAGGAAGGGGAGGAGGTCAAACCCGTCCTAGTGGGTTAGCGTATTCAGGCGTCGAATTCACTCGTTTAGCGGGTGTTTTTCCGGGGTAAATATACAAGGCCGCCTCGATAAACTTTTAACTGGCGCTATAAATGCGCAATTTTTACGCAGACTTTGGGTAAGGGAACGTCATGCGATTTTCAATCATGGTCCTCATCGCTGTCCTTTTTCAAGCTGCCTCGGCGTTGGCGGATTTCAGAATTGCCGAGGGGGGTAGCGACATCACGGCCGGGCCCAAGCGGAACACCACGAATGTGCTTGGCGAAATCGGGAGTAGACCATCCCATATCCAAGCGCAGAGCTTCCCCGGGGTCGAGATCCCAATCGGCGAAGCTCTCAAGCGCATTACGCCATCTGGCTGGCGGGGGTACTCGAAAGGGGCGCGGCTTGATGGAGTAGTCGGCTGGGATAGGACTGCCGAGTGGCCAGATGCCCTGGCGAAGGTTCTCGAAGACAGCGGCAACAGGGCTGTTATCGATTGGGAAAAGCAAACTATCACTGTCTATCAGGACGTTCGCAAGACGGCAGCAGCTCCAAAAAAACCGGCCCAGCCTCAACCAGGCACATTAGTTCCGACAGTATCCGGCAAATGGACCTTGCGCGCCGGGCGTGAGATAGACAGGGAGCTGGAGGGGTGGGCCAAGAAAAGCGGCTGGCAGCTGAACTGGCAAATGCAGAAGACATGGAAGGTTGCGGCCGACGCGGAATTCACGGGTGATTTTGTGACTGCGATCACGAAGGTTGTAGAGCTCCTGTATTCCGAAGGCAGGCCCATCCGGATGAAATTATGGGAGGGTAATCGCGTCGCTGACATCTACTCGTCGGACGTGAGATAAACATCGTCCTACTCCTGGCTAAAGCGGAGATTTTATGAAACGGACAATCAATATACTACTGGCGATAGCAGGCACCGTGCTTGCGAGCGGGTGCAACACGATCCCCGCTAAGGAAGGTATTGCCAAGGCGCAATCAGCGGCAGTCGAAGAAAAGACAAGAATGGCGGAATCAGCGACCACTGCGGCGGTAACGCGAACCTCGGCGCCAAAGTTGGCCGGCACCGAGATAGCCATCAAAAGCAGGACCGAGCTGCCGGGGCTTTTCAAGGATCCAGTTGTCTACATCTCGCATAGCGATGATTTGACAGGCGTACTCACCTCGCTGACGCAGCAAACCGGCATTCAAATCGTGCTTTCGCACCGCCGTCCCCAGGAAAGCAGCGGAGCGCCTACGCCATCAACAGGGGGCGCGCAACGCGAGCCATTTCCTGTCGATTGGCGAGGCGGGTCGTTAAAAGCCCTGCTTGACCATATTTCGCAAAAGATAGGGATGCATTGGCGCTATCACGATGGGCGAGTTGAAATCATCAATAACGAAACGCGCTCGTTCCATGTATACGTTCCCGGGGGTTCTAAGACCGTAACCGCATCCATAGCCTTGAGCGGCTCTGGCGCCGGCGGTGGCGGCGGTGCAGCCGGTGGTGGCGCTGGTGGCGCGGCCGGCGGAGCAGCAGGCGGTAGCGCGTCTGGAGGAGGCGGGGGGGGGGCCGACAGCGTTAGCGTCTCATCAACGCAATCGATCGATCCGTATTCAGCAATCGTTAAAACGATCGGCGCTATGCTTTCGGAAGGCAACGCTTCAACGGCATCAGCGGCAGCTCCTGCAACAGGTGCGGCGCGGGGTGGCGCAGGCGCTCCCGCTGCCGGAGGCGGCGCATCTGTCTCGGGAGTCGTGGCCAATCCAGAGCTCGGAATAATCACGGTTACTGCGCCTCCGCCTACCCTAGACAGGGTTGCCGAGTACATCGATTCGATCAACCGGCGATTCGCCCAGAACGTGATGATCGACGTGAAAATCTACTCGGTGAATGCGTCAAAGGAAATGGGGGGGGGGTTTTCGCTCACCGCACTACTGGGCATTCTTGGCAAATACGGACTGGCCGTCGCCGGAGCGCCAATATTGGCGACCACCGCCGCACAAAGCACCATGACGGTAGAGTCGCGCGGCGCCAATCATCAGACCTCGTTAATGATCAGCGCTCTGCAGCAGTTCGGGGATGTGTCGCTGGTACGATCAGGGCAAGTAATCGCGGTCAATGGCCAGCCGGCGCCCATGCAGCTTGCTGAAGAAATCACGTACCTAGCCTCGACAAGCACGACCCAAGCGGCGAATGTGGGTACAACGACAACGCTCACGCCAGGGAAGCAAACGGTGGGGTTTACGGCTAATTTTCTGCCGATGATTCTGGGAGACAACCGCATTCTTCTCCAGTATCAAATCAATCTCTCTTCGCTTTTGGCGCTCACACAGGTCTCTAGCGGGAGTGCCAGCATTCAAACTCCATCTGTTTCGACGCAAACGCTGCAGCAGCAGGCGTTTGTACGAGATGGGGAGTCTATTGTTTTGTTCGGGTTCGATTCCGACCGCAACGCAACCCAAGAGGCAGCGGGCATCGGCAACCTTAGCAAGACCGCGCACACCCAGCGCAATCTGCTGGTGATTGTCATGCAGGTATTCGGCGGTCAGAAAGATGCAGCGCTAAATCCCGCTCAGCGGCCTGCTCAGCACGATTCCCGCAAAGCCGCCTGATCCGGAGAGACCTTATGATCAAGAGACTACCGACATCAATTGCACTCGCAGCGATTCTGGCGGCGCCAGTATGGGCTGCTGAGCCTCACAGTTGGCTAGACGACATGGCGAACATGGATGCGCAGATCAAGATTCTGCGCAAACAAGAAGAGCTACGCGCCGAGCGGGCAAGGGCGGCCTCAAACCTGTCTCCCCTGCCAAAGATTGTCGCCATACATGAGTTTGGCGGGCGTGCGAAGGCAAAGCTGCTACACGAAGATGGCCGTCTTGAGACGGTAGGGGAAAACGACTACATCGGGCAGGGCGTGCGAATCGCGGCCATTACTGCACGAGGAGTAATGGTTGTCATCAGTAGGAAGGGGAAAAAGGAAACCATGACCGAGTTGCTCTTCACTCCGATTGCAACTGCGGGTAGCACTCAACAAGGCAAGGGGCCGGAGATCCCGGCTGCGCTTCTTCCTCCCCCTCCTCCTGTCAACTTTAATGTGGCTGCCCCAACCGCGCCCGCTCAGCCTACGCCGCAACCGAAGTAGCACCATGCTCATAAAGGTCGCTAAGCACACAATCATACTTGGAGGCGATTGGCTGCTTCCTGCCGATAAGGCGGAAGCAAAAAAACAGCTGGTCGAACACAAGGATTGCCATTTCGTTGACAAACGGATTGGCGGCGATCGCGTGCTCGGATTTTTCCGTCCTCCAAAGGGCGCATCCGGCAAACTGCACTCAGGCGTTTTGGCTTGCTCTATGGCATACACCAACGCCATGATCGCTCAGCGTCTGAGTGACGAGGCGGTCTGGGTCGCCGCTATACGGGACGGGATTCCGTTATCGCAGCACGATATCGTTTGCACCGAGGGTGGCGCCCAGCAAATGATCACCGACATTCTCTCCTTCAATCCCGGGGCGAGCATCATCGGCAACTGGCCGGGCGCGGTAAAGTCGCTCGAAGAAGCACTTACCGATCTAACGCCGAAGCAATGGGCAGAATCGCGCGTAAATCCGCCAAGAGCGAGGGCAGTGATTCGCAAGGTGTTCCTCGCGCTTATTATTGCCGCAGTGGCTGTCGCCGGGGTAATTAGCTATACCTCGTACCAAATGCTGATGAAGAATCGCACGCTCGAACAAAGCCGGCAATCGCTGATGCAATCGAAGGAGGAAAAGGAAAAAGAACAGGCTCGTCTCGAAAGCGCGTGGTTGGTCGATATAGGCAAGTCAATTGAGCGGCAAAGAGAGGATTTCAGAAAGGGCGTGCGGCCGAGTGATGCGATGTCGGCTCTCCGCACCATAGTCGCTCAATCAGCGCTACCGCGCAATGGCTGGAGTGCATCAAAAATTGAGTGCGAAGTGGGCGCTCAAAGCTGCACCATCAACTGGGTGCCATGGGCGCGGGCAGAAGGATCTGGCGGTAGCCCGGCATATGCGGCGCATCTTCCGGAAGCGCCAGCCGATATAGCGCAGCTGACAAAGGGAACGGTGCTAACCTCTGCGGCAATCGACTTGCAGCCGAGCCTGCTCAGTCTGGCTAGCAAGGAAGATGCATTAAGGGTGGCCTCATTTCAGTCGAGATTCGGATCTGAGCGTGGCTCCGTGCAATTCATGCAACAAAACACTGAGGTGAAAGCCACGCTGCCAAGTCCACCGCCAGGCTTGGAAAAAGCCACCAATGCTCCGAGCCCTCCAGTGTTGGGCTATATCACGGAATGGCAGGGCACATTTCCTCTCCATACGGCGTCAGCTGCGGCGAATTACCTGTCACAGTCCGGCGTACGCGTCAAAAAGGTCATGATCATGATGAGCGACAACGACGCCACAGTGTCCATGACAGGCCAGGTGCTGCTGTCATTAGCGAAGCAGGGGGATTGATGAGCCTTCTGTTTCCGCGTGCGTTACGCTTAAATCCCGCGGTACAACAAGCGGCAACTGTTACGGAAGTGGAAGAGCAGAGGCGCTCCAATGATCAAAACGTCATAGAGCGCCTCGAGGATCTTCCAAAAGGGGTGCTCATTTCCGGGGCGAAGGGCGCGCTTGAGCTACCGCTGGAGCGCAGGGAGGATTTTGCCCTGATCGCGATCGCCAATAATACAGTGGCAATCCTGGCGACCCAGGAGGCGGCTGCGAAGCCGGTGCTATACGATGTCCGGGGGCGTGTGGTGAAGGCCGGATATCACGCAACAGTCGTTCGCGCTTCCAAAGACATAGTGCGGCTTGCCTATCAGTCCGTCAGAAGTAGCGCCATTGACACCGCGTCTGATGCGACCGATATCGAGCGGCTGATTGGCAAGATCATCAACGCAGCTGAATCCGCGAAGGCCTCCGATGTGCACATCGAGACACGTGGCGCCAGCGCCGACATTCTCTTCCGCGTAAATGGGTTGCGCACCTTCTACGCCAACATTACGTCCGATACGGCACGCGCTGTAGGCCAGGTGCTTTACTCGGTGTTGGCGGATGCCGGATCCAAAGAGGTAGTCTGGAAGGAATCTGAAGTGGCGGATGGCGCCATTGAATGGACGTCTTCTTCCGGTAAGCAGATGCAGCTTCGGTTTAGCAGTTCCCCAATCTATCCGTCTGGCAATTTCCACATCGTTATTCGCCTGCTTTGGATGGAAACCGAAATACCCAAGCTGCAATCCCTGGGGTATTCCAGTTACAAACTGCAACTCCTCGACATGTTGTCTTCCGGCTCGAACGGCATGGTGCTCGTCTGCGGCCCCACGGGATCGGGTAAGAGCACCACCCTGCAATCGGTTATCGGGCGCATTTTCGAGCGACGCGGCAAAGAAATCAAAATCATCACAGTCGAGGATCCGGTCGAATACACAATTCCTGGGGCATGCCAAATCCCGGTTGCAAGGAACCGGGCAATACTGCAGGACAGTACGACAGGCTCGGTGTTTACGACATTCTTGCGCGGCACGCTGCGCCAGGACCCGGATGTGGTCATGGTGGGGGAAATTCGCGATAGCGAGAGCGCCATGGTAACGCGCGACATGGTGCTGGCCGGCAGGAAAGTGTTTGCCACGCTGCATGCATACAGCGCCCTATGGGCATTTGTGCGCCTGCGCGAAATCGGCTTGCCATGGGAGATCCTGACGATGCCGAATTTCATCGCCGGCATCCTGTATCAAAGGCTACTTCCGGTCCTGTGCCGTGAATGCTCCATCCCGATCGTTGGCCGGCGCGAAACCGATCAGGTGGACGAGCAGCTGCTGTATAGGCTAAAGCATGTAGTTGATATGCATGACAGCGATGTCAGGCTGCGAGGCAACGGATGCCAGAAGTGCAACGGCACAGGCATTTCGGGACGGACGGTTGTGTCCGAAATCGTTGTTCCTGACCGCCGCCTACTGTCACTGCTGAGCTCGAATAAATTTCTCGAGGCAGAGGCCTATTGGAAAAAGACGGCAACCGGCGGCCATATCGATGATGCGGGGCAGCCGGCTACGGTATTGCAGGATGCCATCATCAAGATGCGCGGCGGCATGATCAGCCCTCACGACATTGAGAACCAAATAGGCCTTCTGAACTCGGATGCGGGCACCGAGGATTACAGCGCCGAAGGCGGAATATTACGGTGATGGAAGCGCTTCAGGAAACTCTAGCCAGGCTCTCCTTTTCGCAATCAAAGCGGCAGCGCTTCTACGCACTCATGCGTGACTTTGTCGCAGACGGCATGCCGGTGTTCGATGCACTGAAAAGTCTGCATGCGGGGTGCCAGCAGTTAAGCCTGTTTCCTCAGGAAGTATTGTCATCCCTCATGACAGCTATGCGAGGCGCAGGGGGCTCTCCTGCAACGCTTGGGGAGGCCCTTTCCAAATGGGTTGATCCAGTCGAATCGGCACTTATTGATGCTGGGCAAAGGGCAGGGCGCCTGGAAGCCGGTCTCAGTGAAGTTCATTCGATGATGGAGGTCAAGGCCAGAATCCGAGGAACAATTATCAGCAGCATGACCTACCCTGCCATTCTGCTGCTGATGCTGGGTGGGTTCATGTGGATGATGTCATCGCACATCATACCCATCATGCAGGACATTCTTCCGAGGGCACGATGGTCGTTTTCGGCGCGAGTGCTCGGCGGAATTTCGGACAACACGGGGCTGATTCTCGGCTCGCTGTTCGGGGCAATTGCGCTTGTGGCGTTTGGATTTGCCGTAACGGCAACCAAATGGGTGGGGCCGGTTCGCGAAGCGCTCGACAAGTGGGTAATGCCTTGGTCGGTTTATTTACAGATACAGGCATCCATGTTGCTGATCTCAATTTCCATGATGGTTGAGAGCGGCGTTCCGGTCGGGAGTGCAATTAGCCAGCTGCACGCAATTGGCAGTTCGTGGCAGAGGGAGCATCTCGAAAGAATGCAGTCACGCATGCGGCGCGGGCGCAACGAGGCAGAAGCCATTGTGGGCCTTGTGGGGGATAACTCCATGTTCGATAAGGAAACCGCATGGGAAGTGCGCATGTACGGCGGGCGCACAACATTTGCAACCTCGCTGAAATCATTGGCTATGCGCGGCATCGCACGCCTTGAGCGCCGCCTGGTCGTGCAGGCCAACATGATTCGCAACATCCTGATGGCCCTGGTAGCGGGGCTTCTGGCGCTAACGGCCGCCAGCTTTATGTCGATCACCATGTCGCTTACAAGCAGAGCGGTTTGATTTTCTTTTACTGAAAGGAGTAGTCATGATTCAAGGCATTCGAAGCAAACAGAAGGGCTTTACGATCACCGAACTGATGCTGGTGCTCGGTGTGGCAGCCGTTATCATCGGCGGTGCGTTCATCGGTTACAAGAACGTGAGCGCATCGAACACTGCGCAGCAAAATCAATCGTCGACAACCAACCTGGTTGTGGGGGTCAAAACCAAATGGCAGGGCATTGGCTCTTATGCCGCGGTCACGCCGTCGGCCGTCAACGACGCCAAGCTGCTGGCAAAGCCGCTGACGTGGGATTCCGGCACAACGACCATTCGAAACGCATACGATAAGACGATCGGTTTTGCTGGCGCTGCAAGCCACTTCGTGGCTCAGGTCGATGTGCCGGCCGACCAGTGCCTTGAGACCATCGGTTCTCTCGACGGCATTGCCTACCGCATCGATGTGCATACCGCGGCCCGGGCAGCGGCCGATGCCGAGCATGCCACGTATACGGTCAAGGCTGCATCCGGATCAATCGATTCGGCTAAGGCCAATACGCAGTGCGGCGGCGCCACCACCGTGGTTACCGCATACGTCAAGTAACGCACAAGACGGAAGCAAGCGATGGCGCCAGGGCTCCCGCTTTTTTGCGCAGTTCGCAAGAAGCGGGAGAGAGGTGCGGAGGAAATTATCGCAGCCATTGGTCGATGTTTACGTGGCTGCGAATTATCAAAGGCCTAGATAAGATGGAATTGAACGACAAGATAACTGACATGCATCTATGTCTTGCCAGTCCCGGCAAGTCGCTTTTGTTTCCAGGCCCAACCTCCATAACAGCCGAATATGACGATCTTGTGAAAGAGATCACCGCATATACGGACAAGATCAAGAAGGACGACTTCATGGTTACCTATGGGCCGTACTTCTTCCGAGGCCGACGCGATAGGCAGGCTGTCGACGGTGATTGGCTGAGGTTGCGTCGCATGGCCTCTACGCCGCCCATCATCACCGAGCTGCCCACTCCGATGCCAACAGGGGTAAAGAAGCTGGTGATGTCGCCTCATCTGCTTACGGGGGGGCTTGTCTACGTTATCGGAGCACCGGCGTCAGGCAAGACAACGTCATGCTCTGCCGCTGTCGTTTCCAGGTTGACTGAATTCGGCGGATACGCGTACACCGTCGAAGATCCGCCTGAGATGCCGCTAAACGGATGGCATGGAAAGGGGTATTGCTCGCAAACCTGGGTTCCCGGAGACAGCCTGGCGGATTGGCAGTCGGCATTCCGCGGAGTGCTGCGCTCGCAACCATCGGCGACACCTTGCATTCTGTTTGTGGGAGAAGTGCGCGACGCAGAATCTGCAGCCGCATTGGTGCGAGCAGCAAGTTCCGGTTTCCTGGTCTTTGCCACCGGATTCGGCACCGACATTCCTTCGTCCCTTGATACTTTGGTCAGGTTGGCGTCCGAAGGCATGGAATTGAAATCGACGCTGGATTCATTGTCAAACGTGCTGCGTTTGGTGATCCACCAAAGAATCGTGAATGGGCATCTGACCGCGCGCGTGCTGGCCAGCGCCAACGGGCGTACCGCGGTTGCGGCCAAGCTGCGGGAAGGCAGGCTGACACATCTGGAAGGAGATATCCAATACCAGGATAACCAGGTCATGTCTGGCGCGGATATCTTCATGGAACACTTAAAGCAGGCCGCCTAAGAGAGGTATTCCATGCAGGGCGCGTTTCTCATTATGGTTCTGCTCAGCGGCCTGGTGTTGGCAGTCAACCAGCCAGGCATGCTGGCAACCCAGCCTGAGGTGGACAAGGCGGCGCAAATTAACTACCTGCACAAGTACCAGGATTTCGTTCGTTATTCTCATGCGTATATGAAGGCAAACCCTTCCGCAACTGGATCTGTATTCTGGGCAAGCATTAAAACAGCAGGGCCTGCCGCCGTGCAGGATGCCACGTATCCAGCGGACTGGAAATTGGTCGCCGACGGCTCCGGTGGCTTCGTGATTTGCACGCCATTCCCCGACAAGCAAACGGCTGTTGGCATCGAGAGGCACTTGCTGGGAGAGCGCACGGAAAAGGCGGTGCCGGTTGGTACTGACAAGGTTGTCATCGGAGATCCGGCGAATCCGTCCGGCTTGGCGACGGAGGCGGCAAAATGCATTTGAGATCGATGCGGGGATATTTGCTCGTCGAGGTCATGTTGGGCATGACGGTCATGATACTCATCGGTGCGTATCTGCTCCGCCAGTCAGCGCAGTCATCCCACGAGGTGAGCGCGAAAATCTACGCAGACAATATGCTCAAGGTGCGCGAAGCCGCCGACAGCTACGCTGTGGCTAACAAGAGCGGGATCATTGCGGCCACCGACGGCACGACGCCGGAGAATTACTGCAAGGTAAATGTCAATCCAGCCGACGGTACGGGGGGAACGGTTGCCAACAACACCACAAAAAAAACATGCGCCGTCGATGTGACCTGGCTGATCTGGAAGGGGTATCTGCCAGCAGGATTCAAGGAAACAACCCCAGAAGGCAGCCGGTGGGCAGCGATCTATCGCCAGATCGATACGCAAACTCTTGAGGGCATTGTTGTGGCGGCCACCACGGTAGGCGCAGTCACGGTCACGCCCATGGCAACGCTTGCAAAACAGGGGAGCGCCCTCGACAAGGCGGCGACGCTGGCGGGGATAAATGCCGGCATAGTGCCGGATGGCGTCTCGCATCCCTGTCCGTGGCATGCCAGTGATAACACACAGCGCTTCATTTGCGGTACGCAGGGCGCGTGGCAGGCCAAGCTGAGTGATTTTGTGGATTAGGAGAGGAGACTGTATGCGCCATATCTGGAACCTGGCAGCGGGCATCCTTTGCAGCACGCTGTTCGCTGCGGCCCAAGCGGCGCCAATCGTAGTTACTCCTGGAAGCGTTGCAGGGTACATCTACACACCCAAGAGCGCAGGGGCGGGCGGAGGTGATGCCGCTACGCTCGATGCGGCAACGTGTAATGTCACTAAAACCTTTACCAACAGCGTTACGTTTTCCACGCCCGGGACAACGACCTGGACCGTTCCCAATGACATTGGTTGTATCGGATTGGAAGTGGCCGGCGCCGGCGGCGGGGGCGGCGGGGGCGGAAGCGCAGTTTATGGTGTCCCTTATTCAGGGAGTGTGGGTGGAGCCGGCGGGAAGGGCGGAGATTCCTACGTCCAGAATAGTGCCGGAAGATTGGTTTCTATCGGGTGCGGCGGGGGAGGCGGTGCGGGTGGGCCGGGGGCCTACTCAACAGGAACAAGCCCGCTTTGGGTTCTGAACCAGTCCGCATTATCGCGGGGGGGTGGAAGCGGGCATGTCGATAAGACACCCTCGAATATTCTGTCAACCAACAGCCTTTGTGCGTATTCCAACCAGTATTCAAGCACGACTATATGGGTCTATTCAGGAGGAGGCGCATATCCAGGGGTGAATGGGTTCAATGAGGTTGACTGTTTAGTAGCCAACCCAGCGAGAACAAAATCTTCAAAAGGAGGGAATGGAGGAAGTGGGTATAAGTATTTCTCCATAACAACAATCAAGCCTGGCACTACACTTACGCTTAACGTCGGTCAGGGAGGCGGGGGCGGAGGGGGAGCGACAACCGGAGCAATGGGCACGGCCGGCACTCCAAACGCCACATGGTATAGCGCTGAGACCTACCAGTGCCTTGAAAACGGACAAGGCGCGTTGGGCGGTGTGGGTGGGGCAGCGAATGTGAATTGGTGGAGCAGCGGCCCTGGTGGGAATGGCGCAAATGGCGCCAACGGGATGATCAAGATCTATTATTGATTCCTCCCGCGATCGCGGTTTTTTTGTAGAGCCTCTATGAACGAAATACTCCGGTTTCTGGCGAACGAGGAAGGATGCTTCTCGGATGCCCATGTCGAGCAGGGCAGGCCGTTGCGTTTGCGCAAACCCACCGGATGGGAGGATGCGAAGTTCGGTAAAATCGAAGACCATGACATGGAAACCTTCCTGCAGTCTCTCGATAAAGGCTGGGAAGCCAAGATGCGAAAGGGCCAGCCAGTATCGGTGACAATCGATCTGAAGCTGCGGAATATTGGCGATATGCGCTACCGCTGTTTCGCCTATACGATCGATGGCGGAACGCGCGTGGCGGCATCGATGCGCCCGATCCGCAGGGCGCCGGACAGCATGAGCAATCTCGGGCTGCCGCCCATCGTTCATACCTACGCGAAAGCTCCAAAGGGGCTGCTTTTGATAAGCGGCCCCACAGGGTCGGGCAAAACCACGACGATCATGGCGATCCTGTCGAACATTCTCAAGGCCAGACCGGTGCATGTGGTTACCATCGAGGATCCGATTGAATACGTGCTGGACCAGGGGCAGGGGATTACATCGCAACGCGAAGTGGGGGTAGATACGCAGTCCTATGCCGCTGGCCTCAAGGAAGCACTTCGGCAAAGGCCCGACGTCATCATGGTGGGGGAAATACGGGACCAGGACACTGCGTCGACCGCTCTTCGGGCAGCCGAATCAGGCCATTTTGTCGTAGCAACGATGCATTCGCGCAGCGCCATAGGCGCCATACAGAAGCTGCGAGAAATGTCGGAAACGGATGGCAGCACCATAGGGTATTCGCTGATCGGCGTGTTGGCGCAGGTGCTCGTGCCCAGCAAGGACAAGTCCCGCCTTATCTTGGCATCGGAGCTGTTGCATTGCCAGGATCGCGAGATCATCACGAAGATTGGTGAGCAAAAGTGGCCGGCCATTGAGGACGCCATCAAGCGAGGCGACAAGGGGTGTTTATCGATGGGCCAGTCGTTGACCTCTCTAGTGCGCAGCGGGCAGATTGAGCGCGACACGGCATTGGCCGCTGCGTACGATCCATTGTCGCTGCCGGGCTGAAGGGACACGATAAGAGCGGGGGCTTTCGACGAAAACGCATGTTCCGGGGATGTTTTTCCGGCCTAATTAATCAAGGCAACGTGGTTACCATGCATTCTGGGTTAAAAAAAGGATGCGTCAGCCATGTTCTTCAGGAGAAACAAGGAAGCCACTGAGCGGGATGCAAGCGCAGAAATCACGCTTGCTGAAATCCCCAATCGAAAAACCCTAATAGTCCGCGGGATATCGGTGCTGGTGGGCATCGGGGCACTCGTATTCATGGGCTATCAATACCAAAACCGCTCAATCGGCGGTGGCAACGATCCCATATCCAAACTGATCAACCAGCAAGGGGCGAAGAAACCGGACCTGCCCCCATTGCGAGTCGAAGCCGTGCCTCGCCAGGAACAGGGGCCGCAAGCAACGCAACCATCAACGACAGTCTCTCCGGCGACAGAACCGACGACGGCCATTCAACCTGTGGCAGCCACTGCAGGGCCGGCACAATCGGATTCAGCGCCGACCCTCACCCCGCAAGCCCAGAAGACCACCGAGTCCGAGCAAGCCGTCATCGCTTCGCCTGGCCCGGCAGAAAGCCAAGCCAGCCATAGCCCTCCTGCCAAGGGGAAAGAACAAGCGACGCAAAATGTGGTCATTGCCGCCACAGCGATCATCGAACGCGAAGAACAGCAGGCGCCGCAACAATCAAAGGCAGACGCAGGCAAGCTGAAGCGCTCAACAGCATCCAAGACAAAAACGATGACCGCCACTAAAACGGCAAAGGGATCTTCTGTCGAGGACGACAGCGACGCCGGAGTCAGAATCTTCTAGCAACCGGAGGACCACGAATGCGTTATGTGCTTGCAATGATTGCAGCCTTGCTCGGCAGCGCCATACCAGGAGCATCGTCGGCGTTCACCTTGGGCACGCCGGAAGTATTGACGAGGCAAGGGGAGCCGCTACGACTCCGTGTCCCTCTGAATTTGACTGGGAATGAAACAGGCGTTCGGGTTGCGCTGGCCGCTGAAGGGGTATATGCCGCGCTTGGATATTTCTATCCACAGTCGCTCAGGAATGCGAATGCCGAGGTCAAGGACGCAGGCGGGAAAAGCGTCATCGAAATTACGGGTGGCGCGCCGCGCGGGCCGCTGCTTCCCGTCGTCATGGATATTTCAACCAACACCGGAAGCGTCGTAAGACATTTTACGGTGCAGCTGCCAGAGCAAGGCGCGGCTCAGTCGACGGCCACCCCCTCTTCAGCGCCGGCCGTCAAGCGGGCGCAAGTCACGCCAACTGTCGCATCCGGTTCGGCGCAGGGCTCTTTCGCTATCCAGGACATGATCATTCAACAAAGAATCGACTCAATAAAGGAAGCCGAAACGGAAGTCGCTTCAAAAATTGATGGATTGAACAATACCGTCACAGGCCTTGTCACCAGTATCGCGATTTCCATGGATGACACGCGAAAGGTGCAGGAAAGCATAAATAGGCGCCTTGAAGAACGCTTCAGTCGAGATGATCTGACATGGTTCGCGGGCTCCGCGGTAATCGGATTTGTCATCGCCATGCTGCTCTTTGGCGGTCGCAGGAAAGGCTTGCAAGCCGGCATGCGCGTACGGCTGGTCGGGCACGGGCAGCAGCCGATCGAGGGCGAGTTCGTTCGCCTGGTGACGGACAAGAATAAGCCGCTTGCTTACCGCATTGCGGACATGATGTCTGGAGTGCCAAAAACCATGGAAATCAGGGCTCTTGCCGATGATCGCGGGCCGGTCGTGGAGGAAGCGCAGCATCCCCAGCAACTCGACAACTTCAGCCGTCCGGAAACGGCCAGGACTCTTGCTCTTGAACCCATCGCCGAACACGCCGGCTTGAGGCATTAATGGTGATCTCGAAACATTTATTGTTCATCTTCGGGTTGATTCTGGGCGGCACGGTCCACGCCAATGAAGCCCTGCACGGAGTAAAAACAACTCGCGAGGGCGTCCTCTACCGTATTGACGAGGCCGCCCGAACCCCCTCCAGAACAGCCTACCGAATCCTTGAACGGGAGGCCGACGCAGACACGGCCGCCGCGCTGGAGGCCACTCCGGCGCGACTTCATCTCACCGAAAGAATGCAAGTCAAGGATGTGGCTGCCATTCTACTCAAGGATCATGGAATGGCAGTCCGGTTTTCGGGGCAGGGCGCCGTAGTCAAATCCGGTCGCATGGTAGGGCCGGTCGTGGTTTCCGGCTCACTTCTCGGCGCCTTGCGCAACCTTGGCAACCAGGCTGGATTGCAAACAATTGTCCACCGAGATGCAATCGAGTTTGCGGATCGCAAGGGATTTGCGCTCGCGCTTCCATCATTCGAGAACCAGACAGAGATCGCAACCAAGCTGATGGGCACCGGGGCATCAAATATCAAGATGGCTGCGGGCGCGGTTAATTTCGAAGCGGATTCCGATGCGCTGCGCGCCGTCCAACATCTGGTACGCGAATTACGACAAGGACGTCGAGGCGTGAGCCCATTCCTGTCTGACCTTGCTTCACGCCAGCCTGCTCCACCTACACCGCCACCGGCAGCGCCCGATGCGCGCTCTACCGAATTGTCCGTAGCGGAACAGGCGCTCATGAAACAAATGGGAATCGATGCGAAGTCGATCAAGACATCACCTCCCGTATTACCAGTCAAGACAAAGGCCGCAAGTCCGGACCCGTTGCTGGCCTCGACCATAACGATTACTTACGAAGGGGACTTGGTAAAGGCAGTGGAGCGCCTGGCAGAGGAGGCGGAAGTAGCCCATCGCATCGTCTCCAAGCCGCGCAAGCCGGTCAAGGTTAAGCTGAATTTCCGCAACGCTCCACTTCAAGCCGTTCTTGAAGCGCTCGGCCGCCAGTCCAAGGGTAAAGCTGAGATTGTCTATGATAAATCGGCACGCCGCATCGATATTGTTGCTCGCTAGCGCGATTTTGCTAGCGAGCGGCAAGGTGGCCGCCAGCCATCATGTTACATCCTGTTTCGAGCAGGCCGGTGCCCGCTATCGAATTAGCCCGCTCCTGCTCTGGTCTATTGCAAAGACCGAATCCAACTTCAATCCGCGGGCCATTAACCGCAGCAATGCCAACAAAACCTACGATATAGGGATGATGCAGATCAACAGCGCGTGGCTATCGACACTCCAGCGCTACAACATTTCGGAACAAGATCTCTATGACGCCTGCACGAGCATTCATGTTGGTGCATGGATACTTGCGCAGAATGTAGCGAGACACGGGTATACGTGGAAAGCCGTCGGGGCCTACAACGCGGTCACCCCATCCAAGCAGGCCAAATATGCCGCCAAAGTGCTCAAAACAGCAAACGAGGTCGCGGGATCTGCGCCGGCCGTCCCGAGTGTGCGCGAAGCTCCCCGCATCAGAGTCCAAGGATAGGAGGCCGGCATGTCTATGTATGGAATGCCAGACCTATTCATATCCACCAGCTCGCGCGATGCGAAAACGGTCCAGTGGCTCAATTCGCTGTTTCTCTCCGCCGTCAGAAAGGGCGCCTCCGACATCCATTTCGAGGACATGGAGCAGGATACGCGGGTTCGTTTTCGTATCAATGGCACACTGACAACCATTGAATCTGTTCCGCGCATGCTGTCGATCGATGCGATGAACAAGATCCGGGCTCGGACAGATTTACCGCTGTCCGATCTAAGACGCCCGCTCGATGGCAGATTCTCGCTTGATTATAAAAACGATGGCGTCTGCATCGATGTAAGGGCGTCGTTTACGCCGATCATCCACGGTACATCGCTGGTCTGCCGCGTGCTGGATCAGCGCAACACGCTCAGAACGATCGACGAAATCGAGATGACCGATGAGGTGCGTAAGTGGGTGAGCATCCTGCTGCACGAGCCTCATGGCTTATTTCTGGTTTCCGGCCCGACCGGATCAGGCAAAACCTCCACTCTTTACGCAATATTGAACGCTCTGCGCGACGAAACGCGCAAAATCTCAACCATCGAGGATCCGGTTGAATATCGCGTTCCAGGCCTATGCCAGACCAACATCGAGGGCAACCTGACTTTTGCCGATGTGCTGCGCGCGGAGCTGAGGCAGGACCCTGATGTGATCCTTGTCGGGGAAATCCGGGACGCGGAAACCGCGCAGATTGCGTTGCAGGCGTCGATGACAGGGCATCTCGTGCTCTCTACGCTACACGCCAATGATGCCGCGGCATCGGTAGGCCGGATGCTCGATCTGGGCGCCGACCCAAGCACGCTTGGCGCAGCGCTGCGTGGCGTGCTTGCGCAAAGGCTTGTACGCCGACTGGCTGAGCGGCACGACATGGCGCCTCCGACAGAAGCCGAGATATTCTGGCTGCAGAACCATGACATCGAGGTTTCTACGGACAACGTCTTCGGCGTTCCCGTTGAAAACGAAGGAGAGGATGGCTACGACGGACGGGTTCCCGTGATGGAGTTAATCGTCATCGACAGAACGGTGCGCAACGTGCTGCCGCTGAAGGATCCGAAAGCGATACGAACAGTGGCACGCCGGCAGCCGCAGTACCAGACTCTTGCAGCATCGGCCGCCGACCTTGCGCGGCGCGGCCTGACAAGCGTTACCGAGGCCTACACGGTCTCCTCCATTTCCGAACACCTAAGGTCATTCCGTACGCTACCCGAGCGCCTGATCGAGCTGGGCAAGCTATCCCCATATCAGTACGATGTTTGCAAGCAGATACAACTCGAGGCGTCACGTATGGGGCGTCGGATGACGCTTGAGGATGTGCTGGTTTCACAGCGTTACGTTTCGCAATCGGATATCGATGAAGTCACAGATCTATAGCAACTGGCGTGCTGTTCTGTTTGGCGCGGCGATCGGTTTTGCGGCGTGGAGCGCTATGGCGCAAAGCACGGCCGGCATACCGCTTCCGGACATGGACATGCCATATCAGACCGTTTCTGTGCATGAGGATGCGAATGTGGTGCGCGTGTTCTTTATGGGCACCTGCAGCTACTGCAGGCAGGCTCATGCGCCGCTTATTCGATGGGGGAAGAGCTTGCCCAGAACTCTCAAGTTCGAGATGACACCCGTGGCCTCAACGGACCCCGCCCATATGGTGGGGGCGGCGGCTTACTACGCAGTAGAGAGAATTTCGCCTGGGAATACGGATCTGTTCATGGAGCGTGTGTATTCCGCTATCCAGGATCACCGCCAACCGGCAAGCGACCCGCGCACTTATCTGGCAGCCGCACGCGCCATTGGCATCGATCCGCGTGTTTTGAATGATGCGATGCGCAGCAAGGAAAACCGCGACAAGGTGTTTGCAGCGGCACGAATGCTTGCCAGATACAAGGTCGACTCAACTCCATCGATGGCGATCGGCGGGCGCTATGTTGTCGGCACCGAGGTTACCCAGGGGGTGAATTCGAATCTGTTCGATTTGCTTAACGCGGTTACATCGAAATACCTAATTGAGACTGGAAGGGGGAAGGGTTGAGGCTCCAATGGGTAGTCGCGGCCATGCTGTCGATGTCCGCGGGTTGCGTTACGGTAGGACAAAGGGCACCTGATTCGATATCAGAAATCGGTGGGGGCGAAATATCGCTGGTATATGTGCAACCGCCCAGATTGTGCAGTCGCGAAGTCCAGGCCTACTCGGATTTCGCCTTCATACGACCATCTCAGGAAACCGTGGTTGGGAATACGACCTGCGATGGGTTCGATGGCATGGGCGCTGCGGAGGTGGTCTGGTGGCGCCAGGAGGGTAGCGGCCGATGGGAGCCGTCACCTGATATCGAACGCAAACTCCATTTCAAGCAGGAATTCATCAAGGGATCGACCGCAATACCCAAGCAATCCAGTGCGATGGAAGCTCTTCTCGCTGTAGCCAAGGCAAATCCGGGCAGCCCAATACGTCTTACAGTCTATTCAGAGGAGAAGGAGCACAAGCGCATCACCGAGTTGCGCACCAAAGCTGTTCGCGACTGGCTTGCGCGCAAGGGGGTGGATCCGAAGCGCGTCATCGGTGTGGCAGGAAGTGTGGGGACGCCACGCGCGGAGGCTGAGATCGTCGTCATTATCAAGGGATAGCCGCAATTGGAGCCAGTACCCATTCCGCAGTACATCGACAACCCGCCCCAGATACTGTTGTGGGAAGCGGACGAAATCGCCCCTGTTGTCACACTTATTGGGCTGGGCATTATTACCGGGACGCTCACCCAATGCCTGCTGATTTCCTATGCGGTGCATAAGGTGTTCTCTCATTTCAAGAGCAAGCAGATGCGAAATTTTCTGCTTCACTGGCTTTTCCGCATCGGGTTGATACCACTAAATCGCAAATTTACCAACGGGGCAGTTCGTTACTTCCATGTCTAAGTGGCATTGGCGACGTCTGACAGCCTGCTGTGTGATTGTCACCCAGCTGACATCTGCAATAGCGTTTGCGCAGGACCACACCCCGGATCTGGGCCAAGTACGCACCCAGATGGAATTGTTGCGCGCACTTACCGCTAATGCTCCGGAGACAATTGTTGGCACGCCTTCAGAGTATGACGAGGCGACGCTCAACCAGCTGTATGCCCAGGGGAAAACACCAGAGGCGCATACCGCGGCGAATATCCAGCGGATAAAAGAATGCGAGATGGCCGAGAACGTCGGCTATGCCGGCCTCACGCCAAAAGAACGGACAGAATGTCAGGGGGTGCTGACGGTTGCACGTGCGCACAGGAAGCCCAATCCATACCTGGACAAGAACGATCCGAAATTCATCGGCGAGAAGCTCAAGCAGGAAGCTAAGGCAGCCCACGACAAGGCGGAAGAGGATATCAGTCGCGGCCGCGTAGACGTCACGAACGCGATCAGTACACAGTTTGAATGCAGCGAAAAACAGGAGCCGCTGCCAGCAATCCAAAGAGCCGATGTATGCAACGTCGATAAACCGGCGGAGGGGAAAACATGCGACATCCCGGTTGCTATTACCGTTGCCGACCGGGTCATCGGGACCACGAGGGACGAGGCAGCCTGCATCCCGCTCGAGAAAGACGCCAAATGCGAAGTAGGCGAAGAAGAGTGCAGCGAGTATACGCGCGTCAATATCTCGCCAGAAGGCGAGGAGCCAGAGTATGTGACGGTATGTTCTAAATTCGTCCGCGGCTACACCTGCTGGCAACCCGACAAGCCCTGGAACGTAAGTTGGCCTTGCCAGCGTTTGGAAGCTGATCCCAACTGCATGTTTGTTGGGGAGTCTCCGCTGAAATTCATGGCGGGCAAACCGGTTCTTGCAGAAAATCATTATACCTGCGCCTTTACTCCGCCAGACTCAGCAAGGATCGGCACGAATTGCAGCACAAAGGTTTGTATTGGGGACACATGCACCTCAACGCCGGCGCAAAAGAACCCGGACTTTGCAAATGCCATGGTTGGCATGGAAGTGCTACGGCAAGGCGGGGTATACGCATGCGACCGGCAGCGCGAGGAGTGCGTGGATGAAACGGTCGAAGCGGAGGCCCAGCAGCTAAAGCTTTTCTCTGGTGTTGTTGATCGATGCCGGGATCCGATCATCGGTACGAATTGCTGCTCATCGAGCGACGGGGATTCCCTTAAAACTAACCGGCAGGTTTTACCGTCCGTTACCGACGTATTCATCGAAAACGCCTTGGGCAATACGCACCTGGCCTCGAATTACGTCTACGACTTCATGTTCACGAAGGGCGGCGACTGGATGATGGATAAGGCCATCGATGCCTGGTCATCCGGTGCCTGGGATCCGGGAGCCGGATTTAATCTGCGCCTGTCGCTCTATGGGTTTACGCTCAGTTACGGCGGGGGGGCTGGGGGAGGGTTCTTGGCCAATATGCTAGGGGGAGACAGTATTATCGGCCAGGGCCTGAATCTGTTTGGAGAGGGCGGCAACCTATTCACGATTACAGACATCATGGGAATCGAGGGCTTGAATTTAGGCTTCAATCCTTACGTGCTGGCGCTGCAAATCGCGATCTTCGTAATACAGCAACTCATGTCCTGCACAGTGGACGAGAAGATGCTGGCTATGCGAAGAGGCGGCGATTTATGCGTGAAGCTGGGGCGTAAATGCGCCAAGAAAATTCCAATCATTGGGTTGTGTATTGTTTATGTCGAGGCTTGGTGCTGCTGGAACTCGAGACTCGCCAAGATCATCGGAACTTACGGAGCGGCGCAACTTGGGATGGGGCGAGCTAATTGCGCTGGATTTACTCCAGAACAGCTCGCGCAAATCGATTTTTCTCGTCTGCCGCTCGATCAGTTCATGAATGAAATCATGAGGACGGCGAAACTGCCTGGCACGGATTTCACAAGCCGGGCCATGACTCATAGCGATAGACGCCGAGAGGATGCAATCAACTCGGTGGATCCGGCGGCAATATCTGAGCAGGTAATCGACCCTGATTTGGTTGATTACACCGCAGATCGCATTCGGTTCATGTTGGGGAGATAGCATAGTGCGCAAAGCGGCAGCAATCCTGATCTTGTCGGTCGTGCCCATATTGGCACAAGCCGAAGATCTGAATGGCTATATTTTTCTGGCCATAAAGAACGGAAGTGCTGGTGGCCCGGTAACTGACGCCATGGCCAAGATGATCAAAGCCAAAACAGGCTCAGCGGAAACCCCGCAAGCCAAGGTAGAGGTCGTCGGCCAATTCCAGGACCCTACCTGCAAAAGAGTACGCGTGGCCATTTCTCAGGGGGGGGTAAAAACCTTGGAAGGGAAGGTCATAACCCTGCCGATTCCCCCATTCGAACTCAATATTTGCCTAAACGGCCGGCCTCCTGCCGAAACGCTGGATCCAGCGGCTGTCCAAGCCAGGGCAGAGGCGTTACACAAGCAGATGGGGGGTAGTAAGGGCATCGCCGGCACTGGGCGTTGAATTCACCCCTCCTGTAAGCGTTTTTCCCCGGCGCACGGCTTGTCAGAGAACCATATTATTCAGTATGGCTTATCTCTCCCTGACTCTTCGATGAAACTCAGCACACTGAATGCCACATGGCGGATGGCATCGCTCTCGAACAAGCTGCTGCTTGTCGCGAATCTGATACTGTCGGCGGCCGTTCTGGTGTTGGGCGGGGCGGCCATTCATAACCGGGATCGCCTGGTGGTAGTGCCGCCAAACATCGATCAGCCTTACATCATGGGCTGGCGGTCGGCCACCCCGGAGTTTTTCAAGTCGATGGGCTTGTATTTCTCCGGCCTTATCGGACAAATCAGTCCAAGGAATATCGAATTCACGATCGGCATTATTGATCGGTTTTGCGATCCCCCGATTGCGGACGGTATCAAGAAAAAACTGCGCGCTATTGCCGCCGATTATCAGTTCCAGCAATCAACCTCTCATGCTTGGTTCGAGGCGGAGAAGGTCGCCTGGGAGGAGCGCGCGGGAAAAATCTTCGTGATAGGGCGTTTGATGACATCCACCCTTAACCGGGGCGTTTTCATCAAACCGGTCACGTATGAGTACAAGATCGATATTCGAGAGGGGCAGCCCATTATTACCCACTTCGATTCATACGAGGGCAATGTCCCGCATACAGAAGAATGGCTAAGGGATCCAAAAAAGGCCGAAGCGGAAGCCAAGCGTCGATCGGTCGAGGAGCAGACAACAAAGAAGGAACTCGAGCAAATCGAGATTCGAGAATCGAATGCGGCAGCGGCCAAAGGGGGGGCGCAATGAATCTGCGTCCTATTTTGGGGGCGGTTCTCTTATGCCTAAGCCAGGCGGGCGGCGCAAGCGGGCCCAAGTCAGCCGGCCCGACAGGCGAGCACATATTGCCGCCGCCGCCCAGGCTGGACATGAAAGCCATGCCGCCGCAAAGGCGCGGTGCTGTAGTCATGCCTGCAATCGGTTCCCCAGGGCAAGCAGCAATACCTACTGCTCAAAACATCATTCGCATCGGCGAAGGCGGCAATGAAATCGTCTACGTCGGCCTCGGGTTCCTTAACCGCATATCCACACCATTCAGGGAGCCAAAGGTCATTGAGGCTTCCGGCACAGAATTCCAGCGCGTCGGCCAAGATATATATTTTCTCGCCGACAAGGAGGCACCAATAGGAATGTTTATTGCGGAGGGAGCTTCCGGCGGCGGAAGCCGTGTTGCAGCACTGACGCTTATACCTCGTGCGGGCCTTCCAGGGCAAAACATCATGCTTGTAATGGAGGGAGTGGATGGCGCAACCACAGCACAGGCGCAGAGCAGCGAAGATCTGGCTGCCCCACCATCAGACTACACGGACGCCCTGCGGAAAGTCATGACCGCATTCGTCCAGGGCGGTGTGCCTCCGGGTTATCAGGAAGCAACGCTTAGGGTTGGTGCGGCGCGAGTAGGCGGCGTCCTTGTCCTGCCAGAAAAAATGTACCAAGGGTACGCATTCAATGTTTTCCGATATCGCGTTGAAAACGCCGGCCGCGAACCGATCGATTTGAACGAGTCATCCTTTCATGAGGACGGTGTGCGGGCGGTTGCATTCTGGCGCAATGCGCGCTTGGCGCCGGGCGAAACAACCATGGTTTTCATAATCGCGGACCGGAAAGAGGATTAGCGTGGCTCACTTAAAGGAGTGGTGGTCACAGGTATCGCCTCAGCGCAAAAGGGCAATCCTAATCGTGGGGTTGCTCACGGTGTTGTTTGTCGCCGCGTCCGTATTCCGGCGTGAGAAAGCGCCCACGGCTCGCGTGGAAAGCAAAACAGATATGAGCCTGGTCATGCCAAATCGAAAGGATGAAGGGCTAGCAGAACTACGCAACCAGATATCCTCAATGATTCAGGAAATCTCGAAAGAGAAGGAAGAAAACAAAAGAATCAGCGCACAAGTGGCAGATCTCACGCAAGCAAGGAAAGAATCCGAAAACCGGCAGATTATCGAATTGCAGAAGGAAGTGGCTGGGCTGCGTGACGAGCTGAAGCTCCAGCAATCCATTGCGGCAAATCGGCAGACGGCGAAGCCGGCGGGTGATTTTGGAGATCTGCCTCCTCCGATCGACAAGCCCAGCCTGCCATCTGAGCCACCTAAACCGAAAATTAGGGTGCAAGGCGGAGAGGGGGCGTCAATACCGCGCGTAGAGGGCGAAACGGCAGCCCAAGTGGGGATCGGCCAAGAGCGTACCCAAGCGCCGGTTAAAGCGGCGGCAGACGGCGGTAAAGCGCCAGCCACCAATCAGGTCACGCAATACATACCCGCCGGCACTGTCATGCAAGGTGTGCTGCTCAATGGCGTGGATGCGCCGACGTCAGGGATGGGGCAAAAAAATCCGGTGCCAGTGCTGGTGAGACTAAAGAAGAACGCGATATTGCCCAATCGCTTTACACAGGATCTACGGGAGTGCTTCGTCATTATGGCGGGCAACGGCATCATGTCCTCCGAAAGAGTGCGCCTGCGTGCGGAGACAATCTCCTGCGTAACGCAAACAGGGGGAGTGATCGAAACCCGGCTTGATGGCTATGCCGTTGACATGGACGGCAAGGAAGGGTTGCGTGGCCAGGTGGTAACAAAGCAAGGCGCTCTTCTCGCGCGCGGCCTTATGGCAGGCTTTCTGTCGGGTTTCGGCCAAATGATGACGCCAACCACGACACCCACCATCAGCATCTCTGGCAACGGAACCACTCAAACACAGACACCTGAGATCTCGGAGGCGATGCGAGGCGGTGCAATGCGCGGGATATCGCAAGCTGCAGCTGATTATTCGAAATTTTATCTCGATACCGCCAAAGAAATGTACCCGGTGGTCGAACTGCCCGGTGGGGTCGAGGTGTCAATTATTCTGGTGCGCGGTGTGCAGCTCGCAATCGGCCAGTCTGGCAGCAAATCGAAATGGGAGGGTTCGTGGTTCGGGCGTTGATAGTATTTATGGCGGCAGCGGCGATCACCGGCTGCACGACAACAATGGGGATTGGCGAGAAATCCGAGTTTGCCTGCAACAAGAAACAGGACGGGATGGGGTGCTCGTCGGTCGAGTCCGTATATGAGGCCACGAATGGCGCCAACTATCGACAGGCCATCTCGGAACATGCCGTACGCAGCACAAGCAGCGCGCCGACTCAAAGCGTCAGTCAGGCGGCCGTGGCGCCCATGCCGGCGCCGAGTTGGCCTGCCCCGGTTCTCGAGCCGGCGAGTGTGCTGCGCATTTGGATCGCCCCTTGGGTGGACGACAAGAAAGCGCTGCACTGGCCAAGCTATGTTTTTGCCGAGGTTACACCGCGCAAGTGGTCCTTTGGGAATATGGATTTCAGATCCTCCCAGCAACTCGTTCCCTTGCAGGTCGATGGTCCTCGCAAGGGGGCCGAGTCAGGCAGCACCGTCCAACCCCTCCAACCACCTAGATAGGAGAGTAGCACTATGAAAACCCGTCAATCGCAGTATGTTTTCCTCGCTGTTGCGCTCATGACCGTCTCGGAAATGGCGCTGGCCGGCACCGGGGGCTCGTTTCTCGATGGCCTGAAGACATTCATCCAAACTTCGCTCGAAGGCACCCTGGGCATCGTGATCGGCCTGGCTGGCTTGCTCTACGGGCTGGTCGCAGGGATCGCGCGCGGCTCGCTGGGTGGCCTTGGCATCGGAGTAGGCCTGGCCGCCGCCGCCTACTATGGGCCAAACATCGTCTCCACGATGGCTACCGCAACCCTGGCCGGCTTCTGATCGCTGCCGATGCTTGTTGCTCGAACAATCAATTCGATGTTGCGGCGGAGTACGCCGCAAAGCACCTTCCCTGTCGTGGCCTACGAAAGCGGATTGGTGTTCATTGAAGATACCGAGCGCCGATCCTATTACGGTGCCTGCTTCATCGGCAATCCAGCCATCGGCATCAATGACACGATGTTCGAGCAAATCAAGTCGGTCATCTCGGCAAGCTTTCCGGCGAACACATTCCTGCAGTTCATGCAACTCTCGCTTCCAGATATTGATGTCCACGTGGACACATGGATGGAAAGCAAAGTGAGCTCCTGTGTCGGCATGCGCCACATTCGAGAAGATCAGCGCGGGCTAATGCTCGAGTCGGTGCAGGCACAGGCGGAATATTTCCGGTCGGGCAAAACAGTTCCACACATCCGCTCGACCGGGATGAAGCTGCATACCGTCATCCAGGTGGCCACAATCAAGATTCCTGTCTTACCAACCCCCACCGACGATGACATGGAGCGATGCGTCGAGCTGATCGAGAAGTTCGAGCAAGGTCTAGCCACGGCCGGCTTGCCACTGCTTCGCGCCAGCGCAGAAGATTACTTATGGGTGCTACGACGCTGTTTTGATCCATATCTCGAAGAGCAGCCTTGGTATGACGAGGCGCGGGAATTGCGCGAGCAGGTGCTAGCTCCGGGGTTTAGCATCGATTGCGCAAGCCCGGCAGATATGACCTTGCAGTCGTCGAAGGGCAATATCCACATGAGGATTCTGTCGCCTCGACGATTGCCTTACCACATGCACATCGGATTCATGAACCTGTTCCAGGGAGATCCGGCCGGCATCAATAACCAAGTCCCCATTCCTTGGCTGCTCAGCTTCACGATGCATTTGCCTGACCGGAACAAGAAGCGCAATTGGTTCGAGCAGAAGTTCAAGGCGATCACCTTTCAGGCGAGCCAAGGGAACATAGTGAAGTGGGTGCCGCGTCTGGCAGCGAAGCGCGATGACATTGACACAATCAAGCACGAAATCGATAACGGCGGCGTACCCTGCGAGATCAACATCAGCATGGCACTGTATTCGCGCGACAAAAGCGAAATCAACCGTATCTCGTCACAGCTTTCCACCTATCTTTCCGGCTATCAGCTCGACATGGTGGAGGACCGGGAAATCCTCTGGCCGTTGTTCTGGAACGCATTGCCGCTTTTCCCATCCGACACATCGATACTCAATCTCGGACGCTACTGGAGCATGAGTGTGCGGCAGGGAATGCATTTTATGCCACTGACCAGCGAATGGTGCGGCACCAGGCTTGGCTCCACAATGCTGCTCGAAACTCGCCGCGCCCAACCATTCTCGTTCGATCTGTACGATTCCTCAACGAACTACAACGCCCTGGTCTTTGCCCAGTCGGGCGCCGGAAAGTCCGTGTTCCTGAACTACATGGTGACCAACTACCTTACTGAAGGGGCGCGCATCTGGATCGTCGATATCGGCAGGAGCTACTATAAGCTCGCCAAGGCGTACAACGGCGAGTTTTGGTCCTTTAGTGAAAACTCGAACATCTGCCTCAACCCATTCACGAACATCACCGACATCGACGACGAAATGGACCTGCTCGTCGCTTTGCTAGCCAAGATGGCTTCACCCAACGACGGGCTGGACGCTTATCGCATGGCCAGACTGCAGGAGGCCATCAAGGCGGTATGGTCGAACAAGGGTCCGCGCATGACCGTGACTGACGTCGCGCAATGGATGGACAGGCAGGAGGACGAACGCATCGTTGATATCGCCAAGATGCTCTATCCGTTCACCATGCACGGGCAGTTTGGCATGTGGTTCGAGGGGGAAAACAACCTGAACTTCGAATCCAACCTTATCGTGCTGGAACTCGAGGAACTGGAGCAGAAGCCTGTGCTTCAGCAAGTCGTGCTGATGATTCTCATGGCCAAAATCCAGTACGACATGTACCTGACGATGGGCGACAACCTCAAGAAGATTGCCGTCTTCGATGAATCCTGGGCACTGTTCTCCGATCCCGGCGTCGCAAAGTTTCTCAACCATGCCTTCCGTCGCTTCCGGAAATACAACGGGGCCTGTGTGGTCGCGGTTCAAAATATTGCGGATTTCTACACGCACGAACACATGGGGGCGGTTGCCGCAAACGCAGCGACGAAGATCGTCATGAATCAACTGCCGGAATCGGTCGACCAGGCCATCTCCAGCGGCCAACTGACGCTCGATCCGTACGGCGTATCACAGCTCAAAACCGTACACACCGTTCCCGGGGCCTACTCGGAACTGATGTTCCTGTCGGGCGGGGCTTGGTCTGTGGCGCGCCTCGTACTCCCGGAGTTTCTCAATATCCTGTATTCGACGAAGGGCGAGGAACGCACCCGCATCATCGAGGCAGCCGAGAGGGGTATGCCCATAAAAGACGCCATCCATCAACTCATGAGAGAAAGGCAAAATAATGTCTGAAAGCAGTGAAACCTCATCCAGCAAAACCAAATCCACGGGCACCGCGTTCAATTTTCCATTGTGGGCGGGCGCACTCATCGGCGGGCTATTCCTTGCCCTCTTCATGCACCAGGCTGCAACAAATGCCACATCAGGGGTTGCACGTATTGTCGTCATCGATACCAATCGACTGATCCAGGCCAAAGCCATGACCGCATCCGGAAAGGATGCTAAAACCATCACCACCGAAGCGGCAACCTTTTCCAGTCAGCTGGACAGTGTCGTAAAGGGGCTGACGGCGCAAGGCTATGTGGTCATGAATTCAGCGCACATGGTGGGCTGGCCTGAGACGGCCGACAAGACGGCTGAATTGGCCAATCAGTTGGGCGTGGATCTCAAACTGGCAGACGCCGTATCGGACCAATATGCCTCACGCGGCCGCGAGATTCTTCAGCTGGCTAAACCGACCCGCTGAGCGCCGGCGGCGATTTGCAGCGCAGGCGCTGCTTCTGGTGGCAACAATTATTGCCGCAGGCGAGACCATCAGTCTGGTTGGGCGGCATTGGCGCCTGGCCATAGATGTGCAGAAGGTTCCTTGCATGCCGGCAAGGGTGTCCCTGGTGAAAATGGGGCACCCGGGAGATGTGACCCGTGGCGATCTGGTGGCATACAGAACGAACCGGGCCGGTAAGTATTTCAGCCAGGAGCAGATGATGGGGAAGCGCATAGCTGGGATCGCGGGTGACACGATCGTGGTGCGCGACCTGGGTCTGTGGATAAATGGGCAACGAGTCCGAGACCTTGAGTTGTGTCGTCGCAAATACCTGGCGGAATACTGCGCCGATCGCAACGAAACGGTGCCTACTGGCCACGTATTCCTGCTTGCCGACCACCCTGAATCTTTCGACTCGCGTTACTGGGGGGCTATCCCGGCCGGGCAGCTCGTGGGCAGAATCGTTTGGCCGAGTTTCCCCACTAGGGAATAGCGATGCCGGCAGGGTGCATGTCTAAGCGGCTTGCCATAATGGCCCTGGGCGTTTTTGCCGCAGCGCCGTTGGCAATGGGCGGCGAGAACAATTTCTTCCGCGACAAGGAACGGGGATGGTATTGGTACGAGGATCCGCTGCCAGTGAAGCCTGTCGAGAAGCCGAAGGAAGAGCCGATTCCTCCGAAAGCACCGGCACCAACAGCGAAAGAACAACCCAATCTTTTCAGTGCCGAATGGCTGCGCAAGAATCTCGACCGGCTACGCGATGACGCCATCGACAACCCCGATGACAAGGACAAGGTGGCCGCTTACATGTATGCCCAGCGTGTGCTTATGGACAAGGCGCAGCGCTTTGCCAGCGCCGCCTCGGTCATGGCGAAGACCGATCCCTTGCTGGACGAAACGACACGGGTGCCGCTCGATACCGCCGCCGCCGCGGCTTTTCACCGCGGCATCGAAGCGAACAAGGGGGAAGCCATCAAGCTGCTGGCGAAGAAGGGCGGCATTCTGTTCTTTTTCGACTCGAGCTGCAGCTTTTGCATGACTCAAACGCGCGCACTGCGCTGGCTGGAGAAGGAAAGCGGATTTACGGTACTCAACATCTCCATCGACGGCAAGCCGATCGAGGGGATGGCACGCTATGTGAAGGATACGGGGCAGGCTGCGGCACTCCGATTGAAAATGACGCCCACTACCATCTACGCCGTGCCGCCGGACAAGTATTACATCATCAGCCAGGGCTACCATTCTGCGGACACCCTGCTCGACAAGATCATGACGGTGGCCGTTACGGAAAAGCTGCTCCCGGAACACATGATCGAAATTCAGCGCGGCTATGAGCGTGGCGTGTTGACTGCCGGCGACATGCGCGATCCGGCGCTCACGAGCCGGGATGACACAAAGGAATGGGTGCGGGCGCTCCAGGAAAGACTCGGAAATAGGTACTAAAGGGATATGGCATGCTAAGAAAATTCGGTGCTATTGCAATGCTGACCGCCGCCGGGATGGTGCCCTTGAACGCCATGGCACTATCAGAATCTGCGCTGCGGGACATGCTCTATGCCACGACCAGCCCCAGCGTCTACAAGTCGCAGAACCGCATGGGTGCGGTGGGTGGCGCGATCGGTATGCGCGTGCCCAACCAGTCGATCAACCTGATGACGTTCGATCCGCCAAGGCTCGACGTCGGGTGCGGCGGCATCGACATGTTCGGCGGCTCCTTCTCATTCATCAACGCAGAAAAGCTCATCGCCATTTTCCGCAACATCGGGCAGATCGCGGCGGCGGCCCTGTTCAAGTTGGCCGTCTCTTCTATTTCAGAAAAGCTCGGCGCGACCATGACCGAATTCCGTTCGATCATGGATGCCCTGAACAACGTGAAGCTCAACAGCTGCAAGATCGGCTCCGCGCTGGCGCTCAATATCACCGACTACGGGAAGAATCCGGAGAACGAGGCAGCCTACCACGCAAGAAAAGAAATCGAAGCCAATGCCGGCAAGGCCGGGGAGAGCTGGACACAATTCTGGAACATGTTCCTGCCTGACAAGAACGTCATCGAAAAGGACACCAAGAACGTCAAGGCCGGCAACCATACTTGGCGCGCCATGGCGCAGAACCAGACCTTCAAGATGGTGCGGGGGCTGAAGGAACACGAAGCGGCCACGCTCATCATGAACATCATCGGCGCCAATGTCGTCCGAACCAAGGACAACATGGATGGCGAGTGCTCCACGGAAGATGACGGCTCAAACCGATGTACGGAGAACATGATAACGATCCAGGCGAACACCTTGACCATGGACATGCTCATGGACCCAGAAGCCGCCGCCGACGGGCTAAATGCCGGCGCGATGATCATGGCCTGCATGGGCGGCGAACGTGTTGACGACGAATTTGCCTGCCAGAAGTTCGAGCGCAAACAGCTATCAAACTATTTCCCGGGAGCGAAGAAACTGGCGCGCAAGATTCTCTTCGGCAGCGACAACCCTTCAGCCGAGGTGGAGCCGACGGGCGGGGTGACCTACTACATTCTCAACGGGTCATGGGGCGCATTTCCTGATGCTGTCGATTACATTGGCAGCATCGAAATGCCCCTGCTGCAAAAGCTGGTGATGGTGCAGCGCGACAAGCAGGCCCTACTGTCGCACGCGCAGCACTTCAAGGAAATCCTCACCGATGACATCGGCGTGCATTTTGCCAAGGCGCTGGCCGATGCAGCTCTGGCGACCTATTCCGGCATCCGCAACATCGAGGCGCCCAAGGATCCGACACCAGGCGAGGCGGTTAATCGTTTCAGGAAACAAATCGAGAAATATCAGGTGTCGTCGAAGGAGCGTATCGAGCGTAATCGGGCGATCGAGGAATTTACCGCTGCGGTCTCGGGCTCTCTTGGCAGCGGCACCATGCTGCCGCCCGGGGCGAGCAAACGCTAATTTTGGGGATATCGACGTGGAAAAACTCAAGCTGTTCGTTATCGTCGCGGCGCTTGCGGTGTCGTTGCCCGCGTCTGCCGACATGTGGTCGGATATCGGCTGGATCCTCGAAGGCCAGACGGCAAGCGGATCGGCCATGGTAGGGGACTCCGGCATGCTCGATGTCAATAAAACCTTTGCCTTGCGCCGCCCTCTCATCATGGGTGGGCAGGTCATTTTCCCCAGTGTAGGGCTTGCGGGCATTCATCTGCCGAGGCGCCAGGCCGGCTCGGATCTGGCGGCACAGGCGATCTTTCTTTTCAACGACAAAGCCGCCGGCAAAGAATTCTTTTTCGAGTGCTATGTACAGATCCCGGAACTGAATCGAATGCTCTGCCTGCCTGTGCGCAACCCGAAAGATCCCGTGCTCGAGCTGGTCAAGGCGGGGCTGGCGTGGGTTGATAGCCGGCCTGGCGGGCCACTGCGGTATCAGATGATTATCCGTGGATATCGCAAGGCGGAAGCCGAGGCGCGCCAGAACCGTGTCGGCATGTGGGAGAGGGCGGAAACAACCCCTTCGGCGCAGTATCGCGCTCATGTCGAGCGAGACACGGCCTGGTTCCGATAAGGGGGCGCGCGCATGGACTTCACAATCTACACGTTTGGCGACGTCGAGATTTTCAGGGCGGCCCTGATGGGTCTGGCCATGATCTACAACCCGGCCAACGGGTTTTTCGTCTCGAATACTGGCGTCGGCCTTGGGGCTCTGGCGGGGCTAGGACTGTTGATCGGCCTGACAGTGCTGCTCCTACAAGGGGTGACAAAGCAAAAGCTCGACATTGGCGAGTTCCTGATGCTGATCATCGTGTTTGTCGTGCTCTTCGTGCCTAAATTCAGCGTCAACATAGAAGACTACAACGGATCGGCGATCGCAAAAGTCGACGATGTGCCGCTGGGCGTCGCCCTGCCGGCCGGCTTGGTGAGCGGCCTGGCGCATGAACTGAACAACAAGCTCGGCACGGCTTACTCAACGATAAACGGTTACCCGACCGGCCTTATGACGCCGCAGGCGCTGACCTCTCCGCTCAAACTGCTCCATTCCTTGCGAGACGCTGCACCTCAAGCAAGATTCTACGAGCCACGGCTCTACTCCAACCTGAGGAACCTGATCGCCTATTGCGCGGCGGGACGCGAGGGGGTACAGCAGGAATGGGAGCGGCTGCGCGTGGGCGACGATCCGGTTCTGAAATTGGTTACCTTCGCCGGCACGCAGCACGGGCTGACCATGTTCATTCCCGCCGGCGGCACCGAACCCTACCTTGATACATGCAGCAAGGCTGCAAACGACATCGCCAGCGGCATAGCCGCCTTCTCGTCGAACGGCTCACCCGCCTCGACCATCAGCAACGTGCTGACGGCAGCGGCGGCCAGAAGCAATGCCGCCACTATTATTTTCGACGGCACCAGGCCGCGGGTGGAGCCGGTGACCGTTGATAAGCAGGAAGAGGCGCTCGCCATGCTGGCCCTGTCGGAGGCCGGTGATGCGGCGAATTTTCTGCGCTCGGCGATTTTCAATCCGGATATCAATGCCACACTGCATTGCGCCGGAAAGTCCGCCAACCCTGCCGACTGGAAGAACTGCATGCCTTTCCAGGAGGGCGTGCTCAGATATGCGGAGGATTCCGCCGCGGCTGGTTCATTCTTCCAGCGCCTGATGTATCACGGCATGAACCTGGTGTTTTTCCTCTGGATCTGCCTGGCGCCCGTGGTGAGCGTAGTGATGCTGATGATGGGCGTGCGCGGTCTCAGGCTTGCGGGCAGCTATCTTCTGTTCGGCGCGTGGGCCGTGTCCTGGTACGTGGGGGCAAGCATTATCAACTTCTATGTCCTGAAGCAGGTGCAGTACGAGGTTGCGATGCTGGGCGGGATCAAGAATCTCACCCCGGAGTCGATCAACAGCTTTATCGGCTACGGCGGCGTGCTTGGAACGAAGATCGCCATGGCAGGAGACATGCTGGCCTCGGTGCCGCTGCTCATGATGGCGGTCATGTCCGGTAGCGTCTACGGCCTGACGCAACTGGCTTCACGCATGGGCGGTCGGGATTACTACGATGAGGCCAGGAATGTGCCGGCGGCTGCAAGTTCGGCGCCGCTGTTTGAGAGGAGCGCGCGGCATGCCATGCCCTACGACGGGATGACCGAAGATAGACTGTTGGGGACTGGCGGTAACTTCACATTTACCCTGGGCGCTAGCCTCGCGAACACGAATAGCATCCAGAGTCAAAAAATACTTTCATCGACATTGATGAATGGGCTCACCAACGCGCTGTCACAGTCCGTGGAGCATGGGAAAGCGGGCGAGGAAATGAAAGCACTTGGGACGAAACTAGCTTCCCAGGGCTATGCCGGGCTATCGCTGGCTGAAAAAAACGGCAGGACTTATACGCTTGAGAAGAGCGGAAACTGGAAGATAGACCAATCGAATTACCATGATGAATCCGGCGGCAGATCAACAACTGCAGGAGGCTCATTAGGCTACTCACTCGGAAAATTGGCTGCTGGGGCCAGGGCCGGGTATCAAGCAGATGACTCGCGAAGAGCAGGCGAAAAACGCACGGTTACCGAAACGGAGGCAAACAGCGGTAAAGGCGGAAAAGCGTACGCAGTCGAGACGGGTGATGAAACAGGGGTACGTTTCAGCCGCGACCTCACCAGCGATGACATGGTCAAGATCGGCAAGACATTCAAGGAAGCGGCGGGTCACCAGTACCAAAGAGCCTTCGGCGATAACCAACAAAGTGTCGAATCCTATGTCGATAGCGGGGGGGTAACTTATAGCAGCTCTACATCACAAGGCGGGACAATAAGCCTTACTCCAACGCAGATGGCCATGAGGATCCGTGAGATGGGGTTGCAGAGGCGATTGAGAGTTACACGGACCAGCGCTTTGGCTGGTCAAGTGATGCAAGGCAGGCTTATGAACGAGCAGAAAGAATGGCGCGAGCAGAGTATGCCGGCATCAGCGATAGCGCTGACAAGGAGAATTTAATCAAAGCCAATGCCTTGCGCGCTGCGGCCATGAATAGCAGCGACAAACAGGCCAAGCAGTCATGGGAGAACTTCGCAGGGCAAGTGACTGGGGCAGATATATCAGGCATCGCGCCAGTTTCCTTGATGACTGGCGGGAGCAATCAAATTAAAGCGCAAGGATGGGAAGGAAGCGCCAATAGAGGAGCGCTGGCGCAAAATCCAAATGAGAATGAAGCCGGGAAGAAAGGCAGCACGGTTGGCCAACGGGCCGCCAATGGGGCAGCGACAGTTGTACGAGATGCCGGGGAAGGGCGCGAAAAGCTAGAGGAAGATCAAAGTGAACGTTTGAAAGCGGCTCAACAATTGCAGCGCGCGCTGAATCGTGACCCCGGTGGGATGGATGTAAAGGCGCGCCCTGTGCGCCCTAAAGATAAGTAGTGGGGCAGTCACTCATCCTCGTGCGGGGTACAACCATAGGGGTTGCCTCTACAATCGAAAAATTCATCAATCATTGGCAATCCAGAAGCCGGATTTACTCCGAGATGTTCGTATCCGCCGTCCAGGTCCAAGTCTTGAAAAGAATCGGCAATATTCGGGTTTTTTCTTTTTTGCCAATTCTCGTAAAACATTATGGAGAATATAAATGAAAAGAAGGCAACCGCGAAACCATTAAACTCCAGCCATGTCAGCACCAATTCCATAAAGACTCCTTCTATCATCAATCAAAATTAAAACATAATTCGGCTTCAGCTGGGGCAAGTGTTATTGCTGACTGTATGGTTTACCCTTGTAATTATCTATCTCATCCCAAGGGTCACCGATTGATGGAGGTGTAAGCTCAATACCCAAATCCAAATCATCGGATTCGGTATTGAACCAGAAAACCCTCCTCCCGAACGAAACTACGAATGGGAGAGCAGCCACACCAACACATGCGGCAAGAAAGACCACAAGGCCTGGGTTTTTCGCAAAAATTTCGAACATTCTCTTACCTCTTTGGATTACTCGTTTCAAAATTAGCATACCGCGAGCAGCGGTGCAGAAATCTTTACATCCTGGTCTCGATTCCATTGACCTCCTCCCCTCCGTAAACGAAGGGGATTCCAACTGCGCTCAGGGATTGCATGCCGCACCCCCCTTGGCGCTGGCAGGTTGACGCTTCATCGGCCGGCTTGGCTGCACCGCATCCTCCACGTCCATTCGCGCGGCCGTCCGGCCGGCGAGCACGGCGAGTCCCGCCGCAAGAATGTTCTTCGCCGCGTTGATGTCGGCGTCCTCCGCATGGCCGCAGGCCGTGCAGAGGTAGTGTTTTCCGTTCCGGCTGGCGGCATCGACATGCCCGCAGCAGGAACATTTCTGACTGGTGTAGGCCGGGCTGACCTTGATCACCTCGCCCCCGCGCCAGCCGAGCTTGTAGCGCAGCAGGGCTTCCAGGGCATGCCACCCTTGATCGAGGATTGCGCGGTTGAGCCCGGCCTTCTGCCGGACGTTCCGGCCTGGCGCCTCGGCGCATCCCTTGGCGCTGGCCGTCATGTTGCGGATGTTCAGGTCTTCGAGCACCACGACTGCGGCGCGGTTCGCGATTTGCGTCGTCTCCTTGTGCAGCCAGTCCCGGCGCTGATTGGCGATGTGGCGATGGCAGCGCGCCACGCGCTGCTCGGCGCGCCGCTGCCGGTTCGACTTCCCCGGCCGCACGCCCTTCGGGAAGGGTGCCTTGGGGTCCAGGCCCATCGCCCGCTTCTGCGCCTCGATCTTGCGAGCGACAGCGCGTTGATAGCGCTTGAGACGGTAGGCCGACCGCTTGAGCGCATTGAGCGGGGCAACACGGTGGCCGTTCGAGAGTGCCAGCGTATCGGTGACGCCCCTGTCGGCGCCGATGACCTCGCCGGCGCAGGGTAAGGCTCCCGCCTGCCGCTCGACCTCCGAGGTGATCGAGACCACCCAGCGCCCGGCATCGAGCGATACCGTGATTTGCTTGGGCTGCCCCTCGGGCCGCCGGGAGTTTCGATAGCGCGCCCAGCCGATTTTCGGCAGGAAGACGCGGCCGTTGGCGGCATCGACGTGCTCCGGTTTCGGCTGGGGATAGCGGAAGGAATCCCCGATGCCGTAGCGCCGGAAGGACGGTTCGCCTGCGGCGTCCATCGGGCGCATCTCGCCGCGCTTGACGGCGGACAGATCCTTGAAGCGCTTGGCCCAGGCACGGTCGAGATCCTTCAGGGCCTGCTGCAACACCTGGGAGTGGATTTCCTTGAGCCAGGGGTGTTCGAGCTTCCACCGCGGCAGCCGGTTGGCCAGATCGACATAGCGCGGGACCTTTTCGCCGCGCGACCGCGCATCGAACTGCAAAGCCAGCGCCTTGTTCCACACCCAGCGACGCGCGCCGGCGAAGCGCCGGAACCGTGCTTCAAGTGGCTTGGCGCGGTGCATTGCGTAGCGGTAGGACTGCAAAACGAGCATCGATCCAAATTACCAAATCAAGGGCAGAGCCGCTGGTTTATTTCGTCTTCCAAGGCCGCTTCCAGCGTCCGCGCCTTATATCCCCGCCCTGAAGGACGGGGTTTTACGGCGCATCTGATAATCCAAACCGGGCAGCCCCACGGATAAATCCAGGGGGCAGCTTGAATTCCGTCATTTTAAGCCATGTTTTCCGCCACCAATTCAACGAAATCCCGATGCATCCTTGCACTTACTTTTGATGCATAAGGGGGAAGGGTATGAGCCTGATTGAAAAAATCGTCGATCTCGTCGAAGACACCACCATGCCGGACGGGCAAATCATTGACCTCCATGCCATCGAGGACGGTCCCCTCAAGATCAGGGTGCCCACCGGCTGGCGCGACACGGATCTCAAAAAGGTGCCAGCCGAGTGGCTGAACGACATGCTGCTTGTTATCGATAAGAACTGGTCGAACAACCTGGCTACGCGCGGCACCATCTCTTGCACCGTGGACATGAATTCCTGCCGGTTGCGCTGCACGGCATTCAGGGAGCGCAGCGGTAGAAAGCGTGGTCTTGTCATGCGCAAGGTTCCCTACAAACCCATTTCGCTCGAAAAGCTCGGCCTGCCAATCCAGATCATGAAGCTAATCGCCCAGATGCGCGGCCTGGTTCTGGTTACGGGCCAGACAGGTGCTGGCAAGACCACCTCTATCGCCTCGCTGTTGACCCACATCAACGAGACCTATCGTAACCACATTATCACCATCGAAGATCCGATCGAATACGAAATATTCGACCAACAGTCGATCGTCACCCAGCGAGAGGTGCCCACGGACATCCCGAGCTTTGCCCACGGCATTCATGATGCAATGCGGCAAAGCCCTGATGTGATTTTCGTGTCCGAGATCCGCGATGCCGACACGGCTGAGACGGTGTTGCGCGCCTCCGAATCTGGGCACCTGGTGCTAGCCACCCTCCACGCGAGCTCCGCCATCGGCGCCATTCAGAAGCTGCTGAGCTTCTTCCCGTCGAACGAATGGGACGGGCGCCTATCCACGATCGCCAACAACCTGCTCATGGCGGTCTACCAGACCCTGATACCGACTGCCGACGGCATGCGCTTCGCCATGGCGGCCGAGTACCTGTGCAACCACAACCAGCAGATCGCCAACAACCTTCTACATCGCGACCGCTGGCCGCAGGCGGTCGAGTACGCCAAGCGCAGCGAAGACCGCGTCTCGCGCTTGCTAAACGCTTCCATAATGGAACTTCTCCTATCCAAGACAATCGCCCCGTCAGCCGCAATCCAGGCAAGCAATAATCGAATCGACTTGCGTGACAAGATGCAGGCGGCGCAGATCTCGCTGCTCGATCAGACTCGAGAGCGTGAAGTAGCGCTTTCGCGATAAGCGGACAACAACAAGCAGCAGAGAGGGGTGGGCAGCATGGAAATCGCAGCATCCAGACTCGTTTACGACTCTGAGCGCGTATACAGAAGCGTTATCGAGCATTTTCTGACGGACCACCCGGAATGTGCTGACGATCTGGAGCAGCTGTTCTTCTCGTGGGGGAACATCGAGGAGACCGTCAAACGGGCATCCTTTCTTGTGTCCCTGCTTCCACGGTGTGAGGACGACAATCGACCATTGATCACCGCCGCATTGCATGACGGCATTATTGCGGGCAGCAGGTTGGCAGGCTACCAGGCCTACACTCCATTTCTAACGGCGTTCGTGAAGCGGCTCGGGAAAGGTTTGGCGGAGAGCTCTATTTACGGAATGTCGGCCGACGGCAGGCAAGAAAAGTGGGAATTGTGCTGTCCTTTTATATGCCAATGGGCAGCCTCATACGATACGATCGTGGTTATCGAGAACGAGGGCGTCTCGCCGGCGGTCAAGCGGGCTACCGAATTGCTTCTGACGGCCCGATTGCTGACGGCGCGCGACCTGGCGCTACAGATAGAGCAAGGCGAGAATATTTCGGCCTTGCCACACCAAGAGCCGAACGGCCGCTCTTGCTTATAGCGCATGCCGGACAGGCATGCACATCCGCCACATTTTCTTGGCTGCAGGCAAAGCGCGTACCGCATGTGCATTTCGCAAGTTTCAAGCGGGCACAATTGACCGAACGAGCAATAAACCATACTCGATTAAAATCGAGCACAGCCTCGCTGCCCATGGAGTTGAGATATCTTTCATAAGCGTAGGTAATCCGCTCCACCGGGCTCATGCCCTGGCATTTGTGCAGTTCGATCAGCACCGCCGTTACATGAAAGCGCATCATATTGGAGCACAGCAGGCTATCAATGCTTTGCGGAAGTTGCCCTTGAGGGGGAGGTTTGCCGTTGATTGCTCGCCAGGTTGAAAGAATCATCGGACGCGTGATGACCTCCGGGAGTAAATCACGGATAACCGGTGGACGGGCACCAAGACGGCAAAGATTTTCGAGCAACGTATAAGCATCACGAAACCCGCGGTCCGCGGGAACTTTATCTACAGTCACGGATTCGCGAGCAACCGACACATCCGCCGATGCGCCTCCAACCCGCGGCCGGCCGCAGGCACGGGATGATTTCAAAGCGCACGCCGGGCAGTTCGAAACATCCCTCACATCTTCTTTGTTATATGCGTATCGAGTTCCACATTGCCGACAGCAGTGCAAACCAATCTTACCAACCGAAGCCGCCCTGGAAATCATCCAGACTCGATTGAAATCGAACAGCTTCTCATGCGCCATCATGGCGGCATAGATTTCATAAGCGCTGATCGCCCGCTTATATACCGCCATATCTCCTTGTTGCTCAATTTGGAGCAGCACAACAGTTGTGTGCAGCCGCTGCACCGCGGTACTCAGGCAAGTTAGAATGTCGCTAGGTATCAGGCCGCGCGGCGAGCAGTGCCCGTGGATTGTCTGCCAAGTCGAGTAGATCAGCGGCCGCTTGATAATGGCCGGCACAATATCCCGGATGACGGGCGGGCGGGCCCCGAGTTTGCACAAATGAACGAGCAGACGATAGGCGCTGCCGAAATCGGCGGGGGCGTCTCCATGGGGGCCACCGCACATAACTTACCCCGCTCGCGACTCAACCAGCACCGCTCGCACGCCAGGTGACGCTGTTGCGCCAAGCAGCGCGAGCGTGGATCGGTCTATCCTGCCTCTAAACACGAGTGCATTGGTCTTCGCCAGTTCCTCGATCGTATCCAGCGACATGACCGCGATATCCGCGCAAGCCGCCTCATCCACTCCGAAAATCCTTGAAGCCGCAGCGACGCTTTGCCGTGCTTCGCGTTGCAGAACAAGCAGGAAGCGGTAATTCAACGCATGAAGTTCATTTGATTCGGCAATCATTTAGGCTTTCCGAGGGAGAAATTTCGAGGGTCAAACTCCGGGCCATCCAATATCGATGGCGCCGCCGCAGGCACAGAGGCAGGTTTGAATTGGGGTAGGGTTGTGCCGCGTTCGGCGATCAAGCCCTGGCGCAGCAACCCACGCAAGCGACGGGCGCGATCGCGGTAGGCGAGCGGAGCCAGTAATTCGTATAACTCCGGGTCTTCTATCTGAGAGAGGGTCAAGGTCAGCCGCATAACTATGCCGCGTTACCCGCTGCTCGCGCCGCCGATGCTGCAAGCCGTTCGCCGATGTACTGAAACCCTCGCACGTTTGCAAAGGCCGGATTTTCCAGAGTGACGAGTTTGTGCTGCGGGAATTTTGCGGCGAGGGCCTTGGCGTATAGCTTCGCGCCCCCGCCGGCGAGCACAATGACATCAATGTCGACGCCGGACCCAACTGAGTTCTTTATCGCCTGGACGGCCTCCTCAATAACCACGGTGCCGGCGGGCATGAACTTGTCCAGGTCGATCGGCTTGCCGTACATGGTGAATGGCAGCCCGGTGGTGAGGGACTCATCGAGCCGGCGCACCACCTCTGTCACAGTCGCGCCTCGTACGCTCTTGGTAATTTTCTGAGCGATGGCGCGCAGTACCGCTGAGACGCCGCGCAGCGTCGCATTCGAGCGCGACTCGCTTGCGCTCATTCCCTGGACCACGAACCAATCGACCGTGTTGTAGCCGGGGTCCACGACAAGCGCCATTGGCGCGCGGGTCCTGGACTCGACCGGCTGTTCTGTCATGAACGCCATATAGGCGCCAAGCGGCTGCGGATAAACACAGCATTCCCGGACAATGAGGCGATCGCCATTAGCGTTGATAAGCAGGTCGCCGCTGAATTTCTTGCTGACCGCCTCGGAGTGCGTGTGGAAGGTGGTCAACGGCAGGCCAAGGACGAGGAAATCAAGCGTATGCGCGGGAAGGCCGCCTGCCATATATGACAGCGCACCATACAGACGGGCGGCGTAAGGATCGCCCAGCGCGAAATCCTGGTCGAGCACTTCGCTTTCATGATTAGCGCCGCTCGCTAAAGCGACCGCCCGGCCAACCTCGTAAAGATGGTTGCCCACTCGCACAATGTGCGTGTCGCGTCGCTGCACCACGGCGCCGTCCAGAGTGTTTTCCATCGCCGCTGGCGATTGCGAAGGGAAGCTGTCGCAACGTACCGCACCATCATCCGAGCGCCCATCGGTGAATTTGACGTGGCCATATCCAAGATCGAGCGCGCGAACCGAAAATCTGTGTGCTGACATAAAAACTCCAAACCGAGGGTTAAATGAATTGTGCGCCGCGGCTATTCGTACCGTCCCGTAATAAAGGGGCGTCAAAAGGGGGGGGTTGGCGGGGTTTTGGTAAAAATGCCCCGCAAACACAGGGGAAGACGGTATGTGCAAAATGCGTGCATGAAAGGGGACAAAACAACACAAAAGGGGGTAAGAGATATGGCATAAAAAAAAGTGTGCCGAAAACGTGCAAGTTCCGCACAAATAATTACAGGCTCAGAGGTGGGCTGGGTGGTCGTGCAAGCTTTATTGGGCGTAAGGCCTTTCGCAGCGAGCGGCGCAGAACAAAAAAAACCAAACAGTTTTCGAAGGTCTTGACCCAAAAAAGATTTCCGGCAGAAAAAAAATCAACCAGGCGCAAAACAAAAGTTTTTTCTTCGTCCGTTGTTGACGTCGAGCGCATTTCGTGATTCCATTGAGGCACTTTCGCCACAGGCGAACCCGGGTGCGAGGCAACCCGGGAGGCTGGCGCGAGGCAAACCGCCCTGAGCGGACTGCCGTAGCGGTGGGACTTTGAGGTAACGACGAGACCCGCAGCTGAAGCGCACGCAGCACAGTCAATCCTCGCCATTTGCGCGGCCGAGCCGCCGCGCGCAACGCCTGAAGTTCTGGGCGGTCATCCAGGACGGCGCCTGCCGCTCCTTGCTTCACTGGGAAATTCCCACGCCTGTCGTTCTTTGCTGTCCTTCGTGGACCGGGAGCGATGGAGCACTTCCTGAAGCCATGCGCGGAATCGTCAGTCGGTCTTGACGTTTGCTGTTGCGTGAGCCTTCACCCAAACCGCGAATCCGCCGCGTGAAGCGCCTTATTGGCGCGAACCAGATCTGACTTCGTCATCGCGTATTGACGATGGGGGACTGATGCAAGCGCACTCTGGGGCTGGTGGCAGGCCCTGAAATCCCTGGCGGGCAGAGACCGGATTCGAAGAATGAGAGCGGCCGGCGCCTCGATGTGATCGAGCGCCACCCTGCGATGTGATTCGCGGGGGCTTGCGGCATGTGATGCCGCGGCCGGCTTCATGGCGTCCTGCGAGGACGGCCATGGAGGGTAACGCTCGGATGCGGATGTGATCCGCGTCTCGGAGATCGCCGGAAGGGGCGGTCCCGGGCGTTTGGCGCGCTGCGCCTCCTGGGCACTTGCAGAAATGCGGGTGTTGAGGGCCTGAGACTCATCGCAATTACCAGACTGCCTTTTCCGCCAGACCCCCTTTTGACGAATTCACGGCACCGCGCCGGCTCGCGCGGGGCTTTTGCACGCTTGGCGCGACCGACGCCGGGCGGAGGTTTTTTCATTCAACGACTTCAGGAGATCGCCATGAACAGCAAAGAGAGCAAGCAAAGCAAGCAAACGAAGCGGAACAACTGGGCAGTGCAAAACGCCGGGAGTGTGCGTGGCTGCGCGGGGATAGAAGAGATCGACCTGGGGGAAGCCGAGGTGATCGTCTATGACGATCTGTCCCTGCCTGTGCCGCATCTTGAAGTGCGCCACCGCCACCGTCTGGCTGACGCCCATGCCTGATGGAGGAACCATGAAGACAACCACGACCGGCCGGCTGGCTCCCCAACTGAGGGATGAGCTCGAACGGCTGATTGAGAGGCACAACAAGCGCGCCTACAACCGCTGCGGAAAGGCGGTGCGCAACTGCTCATACCGGAGCGAAGTGGCGCGGCGGGCGACGATCCTGCTCGCCTTTGGCGAATTGGCGCAGCTGGGCTACCGGCTTCGCGACCCGAGGAATCTCGCCGACAAACATGTGAGGGCGCTGGCTCGGCACTGGAATGAGAAGGGGCTCTCTTCGCAGACCATCCATGGCCGCTTCTCTGTTCTGCGTGTTTTCTCTGGCTGGATCGGCAAGCGCGGCCTGGTGGGGGATCTGCCGGGATACTTCCCTGGCAAGGACATGCGCCGGCAGATAGCGGCCACGCGCAACCATGGCTGGGAAGCCAATGGCGTCTCGCCGGAGGAATTGGTGCGGCGGGCGCGCGGGATCGATGAGCGTCTGGCGCTGTACCTCAACCTGCAGCACGTCTTTGGGCTGCGCGCCAAGGAAGCCATCATGCTGCGTCCGCTGCGTGCGATCACGCCGGACGGCGGTCATCTCGAGGTAAGCGACGGCACGAAGGGCGGCCGTCCGCGCCTGGTGCCGATCGACAGCGACGAGCGGCGGGCGGCAATCGCCTGGGCGCGCGAAGTGGCCAGCCGCACGCGCAGCCACTGCCTTCGCTGGCCGGGGCTCACTTGGGAACAGGCACAGGCCAGGTTTTATCGCGGGCTGGCCAAACTGGGCGTGACCCGCCGCCAGCTTGGCGTCACCTCCCACGGCTTGCGCCACGGCTACGCGCAGCAGGCCTACCGCGTCCTGACTGGACAGCCATCGCCGGTCGAGGGGGGGGCGTTGGGCAGGATTGACCGCGAGCGGCATCGGCTGGCCGGCATGAAGGTCTCGGCCCTGCTGGGGCATGGCCGGGTGGATGTGACCGGCTACTACTACGGCAGCTATGGGCACGCTTTGCGGCTGTCGCCGGAAATTCATCTCGCTCGGCAAAAGGAAGCGCCGCTGCGCGAATCCGGGTAGCTGGGGTAGATAGTTGTAGAACGGTAGAAACGCATTTTCAACGAAAAGGAGAAGGACATGAATCTCACGGTATTGAGCAAGGGTGACGCATTTACTGCGCCGGTGTTCATGGGCGACGGCGAGCGCCGCGCCTGGTACGGAAGGGCGGCCTGGGAGCTGACGGACGGGCACGTGATCGACATCTGCCAGACGGCGGAGCGCGCGGCGCAGTATGCCGGGCAGGAGGACGCGCACGCCGGGCGCGACCGTGCGGAAGGGGGCAACCCGTTCGATCCGCTGTTTCTTGGGGGGTTGCCCAATTTCATCTGGGATCGCGGCTACCGGCTCGGCCAGTGGCAAGGAGGGCGCGCGCGGGAAAAGGGTGAGGAACCGGCCTGGATCCGCAGCAAGGAAAGGTTGAGCCGGCTTGCGGCTTGATTGCAAGCCAGGGCGGTCTGCTGGCCGCCCGCTCACCGGAGGGCGCATCTGCGTTCTGCGGCGAGCGGGTGAAAGGAATCAACGTCCTGTTACGGGTTTCGGCCAAAAAGGAAACCCGCCAGAAGGAATGTTGCTGATTCGGTCCGCCGCAAGGCGGAATTTGCCCACATGGGGCCGAAAGCCCCTTGGGAGGGGCGAGGTCCGTCATATGAAAGGAAGGAAGAATGAGCACATGGATCCGATTTGTGAGCGACGCTGAAGAACGCGACTCGGGGCAACTGGGCCCGTTCGCCGATGTTGCCATCTCGTTCGGCGCGCTGCGCGTGCGCCGTCACGACGCGAAGTGCTTCGAGAACCTCGCCCGTTTCGACGGCGGGGTGTGGGAGCACAAGGGTCGCCGCTACAGCGATGTGGCGATGACCCATGTCGATAAGGGCTCGCTGCTGTCTTGTCTTGCCTCTGTGATCGGCTGCGCGCAAGCGCATGTCGAGGACATCGAGACCGGGCTGGAGGATGGCATCTACGACAAGGCCGAAAACCAGGACCTGGGCGCGAAGCAGCGCGCCCTGAAGGTGGTCGAGTCCTGGTTTCATGCCGAACTCGGCACCCCCAACATGGGAGGGAGCGCGCCATGCGAAGCAACCCGGGGTTGATGTATGCGGCGCTGATCGGGTTTTGTGCCGCGGCGGGTTATCCGCTTCGCCCAGCCGCCGCCACTGGTGGCGGGGCGAAGCGGCGGACACATTTCAAGACCGCGCAGGATCTCGAGACCCTGGCGCGGGCGCAGGCCAAGCGCGAGCGCAGGGCGGCCAGGCGCCGATAGCAATCGTAGCGGAAATTCCACCCCGGCATTCGCTGCCGGGGGTTTTCCCGAGCGCATCGAGGTGCGCTGGGGAAAATTCTGAACAAGGACGCCTCGCTTGACAAAGGCCGGGCATCATCTCTTCCAGCGCCCACGGCGCGGCTGCAGCAGTTCCGCCAGACGCGCCAAGTCGGCCAGATCGAAGACGTCGTCGGACAAGAAATCCATGGCCGAGCGGATTTCCTCGCACCGCAATTCCAGCCGGGCCAGGGCTGCGGCCGCGCGCCGCTCGGCATCGAGAAAACGGGGATTGGCGCGGCGAGAGGGCGGCAGCCTGTCCTCGCGGGCTTCCTTGAGCGCTTCGATGAGATGCGGCCGCGCCTCGATCAGGCCCATTGCTTCGCGGACCAGGCCGGGCAGTGACGTCGGTGTATTGTCCTCATCGTAACCAGCAAGGAGCAGGGCCGCCGCTACGGCATCGGCGGGCGGTTCGCCCGGGTCATCCGGGAAAGGCACGATGGCGCCGTCCATGGAATGGGAGGAGATTTCGTCGAAGGAAAGATTTGCGCGTTTGGGCATGGAGCCTCCTTGGGTAGCGGCGGCGCCGGGATGGCACCGCTTTACCCAGATATCCCGCACGCGCGAAATATCCCGGCCTGCCGCGCGCCGGGTCAATGCGCCAGGGCGCCGATCCGGGCCTCGACATCCACGCAAAGACGCGCATGGGCCTGCATGTCGGCCCCGGTTGCCGCCAGCGCCTCCTTGAAATGGCTCACGGCGGCGGCGACATCCTGGATGATGTCCTCGACGCGGGCGCGCCGGCACCAGCGGGCGCCGAATTCGACGATCGCCCCCTTGTCCGGGTATTTGAGACCGCCTATCGACAACTGGTGCTCCAGGTTGCGGGCGATATCGGGCAGGAGATCGAAAGCCGGCGCCAGGCGGTATCCGGCCGGGCCGCCCTGCATCATGAAATTCTTCAGGTGGTCGTCCGTATTGCCGATCGCCATATTGAAAACGGCCTGCCGGAACAACGCCAGGGCATCGGCTTCCGGGCGCATGGAATGCCTGATCAGGACTGCCATGATATCCGCGTAGGAATTGACAAAAAGTCCGCCGCGTTCGCGGCAGAGGGTTTTGAAACTGAGCTGATGGATTCGCCCTTTTTCGGTCAGGTCGAAGCGCTCGATGAAGACGGCGCGGCGCCCGCCAAAGACATGCAGCTGCACGTCCGGGCAATCGAGCCCGGCGGTTCTTGCCATGGTCATGGCGGTATATTCGAGTGCCGGCACATCGAGCGCGCCATCCTGGTAGGCGGGGAACTTGGCAATCCAGTGGCGGCCTTCGTGGGCGATCAGGGCCTTCGGGCGCGCACCGCCGGCCGAAGCGCCGACGGCAAACAGCTTGTGCAGCGCGCTCCGGTTGGCCGGCGCAACCCCCATTTCGACATCGCGCGCGGCGTCCATCAGGTCGCCCATCGAATGCAGCCGGGCCTCATTGGGATGCCGCTTTACCGGACCGCCGAAGCCGAGCGCGCCCAGGCAGTCACGGCCCACGTAGGAAAGATAGGCCTCCGGCAGCCGCAGGCTGACGGGGAGGTGTTTTTCAAAATCGATCAGATGCCTCCCCCAGGTATCGGGCAGGGCATCGTCGAACACCGCCAGCGGCGGGGCGAGATGACTCGAGTGGAACTCGCCTGAGGACAGCGGCAGGGAAACCGGGTCCAGGGGGAAGCCGCGCCCGAGCCACTCGGACGTATACCTGAAGGCTGAGCGGCAGGTGCCATCCGGCAAAGGCTGGCCGAAGACGAGCTCGCCGGCCGGGAGCTCGGCCCCATCCGGCAAGGTCGCCCAGACCTTATGGACGGCCATCGCGCTTCCTGCTCACGCGCCGGCGGCCGGCATGGTTTCCGAAAAGGCTCTCCTGCACCAGGAGGCCATCGATCTCCGGCAGCCTGTCGAGCACCCAGAAAGCGGCCAGCCAATGGCCGACCGCCGTGGAAGGCTCGCCATTTTCCATGGCGCGCAAAGTGGCGGCGGAGACCCCGATCCGCTCGGCAAACACGGTCTGGCTGTCGCCGCGGGCGATGCGGGCTTCTCGCAGCCGCGCCCCAAGTGCGCCTAGCTGCAGGGCTGCAATCGATAGTATATCGCTCATAGTAGGCAATAAAGCATCACAAAAGCAATTATAGCTGTTATTAGCAATAAATATCTGGCGCATTGTTGCCGGCATGTTTTTTCGGGCTACCGAAACCTCCACGGGCCGTGGCCACGGCCTGCCTACCGCTCCGAGAGGAGCAACCTTGAATCATGATGAAAGGAAAAACATGGGTGCTACTGTCACCACCGGCAAGAAAGCGGGCGCTTTGCGCGCGCCGGACGGCCGCATCCTCTACGCGCTGTTCGAACAGACGTACGAGAAAAACTGCTACCCACACACGCCCACCTGGAGCTGCCACAGCTTCGGCCCCATCGAAGAGGCCATCGAGCGCGTCTTCCTGTGCGCATCCTCCTGCGAAGGCGGCATGCTGCAGAACAGGAACGGCAGCATCACGCCGGAAGGCTACATCGCTGGCTGGCTGGCTGAGTTGGCCGCGCCGGTGGCGATGGGCGATTGCCGGATCGCGCTTGCCGTGGGCAAGGGCTTCTACGACGCATTCCGGGAAGACCGGCTCGACCGCGCCCGGCAAGTGCTGGCCGGGGCGGGATTCGCGCAAATGGCCGAAACCCTCGCGCCGGGCGAAACCCTGGAGTTGCGCCTGCATGCGCACGCCCTGGCGATCGAAGCTCTGTGCGTCAGCGGCACGGTGCTGCCATGGCGTGTCTTCACCGACATGCGGGGGCTGTCCGGCGCGGACGGGGATGCTGCTCTGGGATATGCGCCTCCGCCGGCGAAAAGCTATGCGGTGGATCGTCCCGAGGCCATCAAGGCCGACCGGGAGAACCGCCTGGTGCGCGGCCCTGACGGCGCCTGGCGCTGTGTCGGCTGGGAATATCGGGCCGTGGGTGGCTTCATCCGCGATCTGTGGCGCGCCGAGCTGGCCGAACCGGGCAGCTGCCGCAAGCGCATCAAGGCGTACCGCGCCGCACTCGAAGCCGCGCCGGCGCTGCCGGCGGGCGCGCGTGTGGTGGTCGACCTGGGCGTGCCGATGAAGCGCTGGGAGCGCGAGCTGGCGGAACATTTGGCCGCCAAGCACGCTGCCCGGCCCACCCGCTCGGGCTTCGAGATCGAGGTTGGCGAAGACCGGATGTACGACCTCACAAGCCTGCCGAGCCATTGCACAACCTGGCTCATTCCCGGGCAAGCCGATCAGTTGGTGGCCTGACCCACAACCCCGCGCGGAGCGCTTCCGTCCCGCAAGGGGCGGGAGCGCTTTGCGCATCGAGAAGGAATATTCAAGATGACGAAGCAGAACATCCTGCTGGTCGATGACCGGCAGCACGCAACCCTCCTGGCCGCGCTGCGCTTCTACCAGGCGCAAGGCATGGGCGAGCCGACCAACCGCACGGACGCCATCCACGACATCGCCACCAACGGCGACGAAGTGGTCTCGCTCGACGCCTCCGGGATCGACAAATTGTGCGAACGGCTGCAGGCAAGCTCCGCCCGCCCGGAAGTGCTGGCGTCCCTGAAGGACGAAGGGATGACGATCGGTGAGTGTGTCACCGCGCTCGCTGTGCCGAACGACGATCCTTACGTGCTCGCCGCCAGGCAGCTGGTGCAAGGCGACAACGACACCGAGATCGATGACAACACGACCACCTCGGTGGGCGAAGACGGCGCCTGGGTGCTGGGCTGGATCTGGGTGAATAACGAGGAGGCCGGCAGTCTCCCTAATACGGAGCTGCTCGAAGCCGTTCTCGACCATGCCCGCGCAGCGATCGAAAGCGGGCGGGCTGTCCAGAACGCCAAGACGTGTCTCGTCCAGGCCGACTGGCTGGCGCATCTCGTCGTCGACTTCGCCGACGAGCTGGACGGCATTGGAAATGAAATGGTGCCCGGCGTGCCCGGCCCGATCGCTTGGCTCGACAAGGAAGGCAATGAGGTTCGTTTCATGCCCTCCGACGCCTTGAACCAGCTGCGGCAGTTGGCCCGCCTGGGCGGCCTGCCCGACGAGCTGGCCAATCAGACCGAGCGCTTCTGCATCAGATATGGCAACAAGCTCGACGCCATCCTGGCGCACGCCCAGGCGGCCTGAGTCGCCACACGCCCCTCGCAAAACGCGGGGGGGGGGGATGCCTCCCTTAACCCGCCCTCGACAAGAGGGCGCTTTTTCAGGCCGCCCTGCCGGGGCGGCCGGACAAAGCGAATCCTTGAACTTAATCATGGAGGAATGATGAAACAGACTTTTACGCTGAACCACCTATTTTCCCTGTCCAAAAAGAACGGGGCCGCCTTCGGCACGGACAGGCCGGCGATCTATTTCGACGGCGCACGCGCCGCAGCCGCGAGCGGCGAGGCCGTCATGTGGATCGACTGCCCGCAGCCCGCGCTCGCGCGTCCCGTGCTCATCTCGGTCGAGGAAGTGAAGGCGGCGCTGCTGGCCGCGCCGTCCCTGTCCATCCAGGACGGGGGCGAGGGCCAGGTGGCGGCCAACGGGCTGAAGCTGGTCGCGCAGGATCCGCGCGAGACGCTGCCCGAGCAAACGCGCGAGATCCTCGATCTTGACCGCGCGGCGTGGCTGCCGATCGTGCGCCCGTTCCGTCTCGATGGCGGGCGCCTGGGGCAGGTGGCCGCGGGCATAGCCGAGGAGGCGTTGCGCGCCTGTCTGAACGGGGTGTTCTTCGATTTCGCCGCCGGCGCCCTGGCTGGCTGCAGCGGCGAGAGCCTGCACGTGGTCGAAGACGCGCTGCCCGTCGTGGCGCTGCCTGGCGCGCGCCAAGGCGTGGTGCTGCCGGCCGCTGCTGCCCGTGCCGGCGAACGGGAGAGACATCCCGGCCGCCCCCCGGCAGGCCCCGGGCGCGGTCCAGGCCGGTCCTGTGCCGCCGCGCCTGGTTTGCGTCGGGGTGGCCAATGCCAGGCTTCGCGCACGCGCCATCGACGCGGAGGATTACCCGAATTACCGGCAGGCGTTCGACCGGCGTCATGGCCAGCCGCACGCGCTGCTGCTCTCGGCCGAGGATGTGACGGCGCTCATGGCGGTGGCGCGCGTGGCGGGCAAGAACAAAACGAGCCAGCTGATGGGGGTAAAGTCGGACGGCCGGCGTCTTCTCGCCACGCACCAGGACCGGATCGCGCGCGAGATCGGCAAGAACGCCGCGCGGGGCAAGCCGTTTGCGACCGCGCTCGACGCTGGGCTGGTGATCGCCGCCATCCGCGCGGCCGGGCAGTTCGGCGCCGCGATCACGCTGCGCTATTTCGATGAGGAGGGCGGCGCGCTCTACCTGGGCACGCAGGATTTCCACTCCATCGTGATGGCCGTCAAGGATGCCGCGCCGTCAAGCCCGTCGGCGGCGGCGCAAATGCAGTCGCTGGAGGATTTTTCGCGCGCGCTCGAGGGCGCGCCGGGGGGCTGATGCCGGGCGCGTCCGGACGGATGTATTGCACAGTACAAACAGACAGGAGGTTTGATCGTGGCGGAAAATGTATTGCACGATGCAAAGGGCGGGAAGCCGACACCGCATGCATATGAAGAGCTGCAGCGGGCGTTCGACTTCTTCAACGAGCGGCTGTTCGATGGCAGGATCCCTCAGTGCCTGCTCACGCTGCAGCGCAAGGCGCGCGCCTGCGGTTGGGTGCGCGCGATCAGGCGCAATAGCTCATCGCCAAAGATCGTCCCGGTAGGCAAGAGAGTTATCATCGGCGTGGCTCAGATATCCCGCGCCCGCGAAATCCAAATCGACTCGCGCGCTACCAACTTGCATATCGGTAACACATGCGTTACCTTCTGGGCGTGAATATCGAGCGAGAAGGAAAGCGCTTGCCGCCGCCAAGAAAGGAAAGAAGCCATGACGCCAACTCGTGATTTCAAGCAAACCGTTGTCAAACGCGTCGAGCGCGATCCGGACTTCGCCAAGGCGCTCCTGGACGAAGCGGCGACGCTCTTTCTTAGCGGTGAGCCGGACACGGCCCGCCTCATTCTTCGCGACCTCGTAAACGCTACAGTCGGCTTCGAAAATCTCGCTGATCTGACCCATAAGCCCAGCAAGAGCCTACATCGAATGCTGTCTCCTAAAGGCAATCCGAGCATGGATAACCTGGCGGTCATTTTTGACGCAATCAGAAGTAAGCTGAATATCGGAATTGCGCCCTATGAGGAAATGAAGCGGTGGACGTTGGCCGTGGCCGCCGGCCGCATCAAGCCTGGCCCCAACGCCCCGAAACTGTGGTTCACCTCGCTCAAGGCGGCCGGCAACGTCTTCTCCGAGGAAAACCGGCAACTGCTCCGTATCATCGCCAAGGAGCGCCCTCAGGCCATCGCCGAGTTGGAGCAGCTGACTCACCGGAAGGCCGCCAATCTTTCGCGCACGCTTAAATTTCCCGCCGGGAATTCCCCTGAGCTTTAGCCGGGGGATGAAAGGCGGGCGGCGACAGCTGTTACTGTCCTTGGCATTCGGTGATGTAGCGCCGGATGGTTTCTGCGCTGACATGCCCTGCGGTGCCAACGTAGTAGGCGCTTGTCCAGAGCTGATCGCGCCCGGTTCTTTTTGCCAGTGCCGGAAATGCCTGGCGCGCCATCTTCGAGCTGTAGCCCTTGAGCAGCCCGACGATCTTCGATGGGGCGTCCTTCGGCGGGGCACTGACGAAGCAATGGACGTGATAAAACTCGAGCAATATGGCGTCGTGCGTCTCGTGGAAGGAGAAGCGGCGAAGGGCCGAAAACCGCTGCGGCCAGAGGTATTGGTCGACACGATCAATCTGTCTTTGACGATCGTTTGATGTCGCGCACTGGATATGCCATTGTTGGGTAGATATCCATCACTTGCCGGATAGGCAAAAGATAATTGGAGAACCGCGGATCATTCAACCGACCATCGAGAACGAAGATGCGCCGATTGTTCGGCAACCCCTCCCGGCGCACCAGACGTCCGATCCCTTGTTTGAAGCGCATGACAGCGTCCAACAGATCCCATGGTACTGCGCTCTGAATACTCATTCTGTGCAACTGGGTGAGTGATTTATTCAGGCCAAACGGGATGCGTGGAATCACCAGGTCGGTGATCAGATTGTCTTCCGTTGGCTTCTTGATGTCATAGTTAGCGCCGTTAACATCCAGGCCTGTCCATGCGCCGCCCAACGCCAGCCAGACGGGCTTTCGGCCGGCTTGTGCGTAATCGATAAACAGAGCCAGCTGCTGGGAGAGGGAAGTCTTGGTGCTCGCTTGCACGAGGGAGGCGATTCGACCTGCGAGCAAATGCGCCACCTGATGCAGCGATTGGTAGCTTGTCATGAGCACCAGCGTACCGCCAACCGCTGTTTTATTGATATCCGCGATGGCATCGGCAACCTCTTCCGTCCATTGCGCATGCAAGCGTTTCGAATGCTCATCGGAGATATTTTCGTCGCTGGTTTTCATGTCTCGTCTTGACGGAGGCTGGAGCCAGTATCGATCTCCAATTTGGCGCTTTTCGGGCACCCATAATCCGGTCACCGGGGATAATGACCATGATGGGCGGATCGGCGGAAACTCGCGGATTCGACTCTCGGGCAGCCGTAATAGATTCGACATGTAGCTGGCGGAATATCTGTCCAGCTTGCGCAGGTACAAAGTGGCTGAGACGCAGGCCACCCCAAGCGCACGCTCCCAGAGAATTCTCAGCTCCCGCTCTATGGATCGACGGCCGTACGTAAGTTGGGGGAATTCGCGCACAGGGGAGTAGCCGAGGGTGCAAGAATTTATCTTGGCGCTCGTATTGACGATATCTAGTGCGCGCTTTATCTCCTGCGCATCACTTCGTATATCTGCAACCGCAGGCGGCTCGTCGGCTTTGCGTCGCGCCGAGCAGATTGCCGCGGCGGCGTCGGCGAGCGCAATACGGGCTTTTATTGCTGCGTTTCGAGGCGCTTCTTCGCCACCATTGGGGTTATTAAGGTCGATATCGCCATTGGCGGACAGTCCGCGCAACGTGGCCAGTGCGCGATTGACGGAGGTAAGCGCACGTTCGGGCAAGTAACCGGCGGCGACCGCTTTTCGGACTTTTCCACGGTATTCCATCATGGAAAGACTCGAGGAGAGAACATTTGCCACATTAGGCTCGAACAAATGAGCTTCGTCGATGATGAGGAACTGCCACGGCGGAAGGCGGCCGTAGTCCATGTCGCGCGCCACCCTGCCAACCATAAGGTCCACCTCGTTTAATGCGTCGAAGATGCGCTTGTTGATTTTTCGGGTATCGGGGTCTCCGTCCAGGAAGGCATCGCGTTCCGCTAGTAATTTACGGACAGTCTCGGAACTGTTGGCGCGCGCTTCGGCCATCGCCTCTGACCTGGCCGAATTTTGCAAGACCATGCGCAGATCGATGGCAACCATCGCGTGCGTGCAATAGACGATTTCCCTTGCTTCGTCGCCCTGCTCGCGCTCGAACTGGCTGCGGTACGCCTGCATTCCGGGATCTTCGCTCGAGGTGCGATCCGTCAGCCGCGCGCCCTCGGCAGGAAAGTTTGGGCTGATGGCCAATAGGGAAGATGCCAGGTAGAAGCAGCCTAGAGACTCATCAGAGCCGATGGGCGGCGCACCGTCGCTCAGCCACTTGCGGATGGGCACCGGATCAACCGCCACGGCGCCTTCGTCGAGTGCTTCCTCGATTAGCTCGCGGGAGACGTATTCCGGTTTCCCAAGAACGACTCGCATACCAGGCAAGTCCGGCATTTCCGAGGCGAGGCGATCATGCGTTGAGATGAATTCGCGGAGCACCTGAATGGTTGGTGTACAGATTACGGCACGTCCGCCGTCGGAAATTGTTTCGCTGGCGGCCGCGATCATTGCCAAAGTCTTGCCGATGCCGGTGGCGCCTTCGATGAGGCCGACCTGGTGTTTCCCCAGGGTATCAATGAGGCAATCGAACAGTAGCGACTGCTCCTGCCGGAAGCCGAGCCCCAGGGCGCCGGTGTATGCCGCCATGTTGTCTTTCTCGGTGATGCGGTGCGCTAGCGCATCGCCCCGGGCAATTGCGGCGTACAGGTAGGCGCGGATCGCCTCGCTTTGAGTCAGATTCGCAGTGTAGGCGTGCTCATCGATGACGCTCATGATGGCCGCGGGGAACGAAACATTGCGATTGACGCCCGGGTCATGTGACGTTGGCAGTTTGGCGGCGGGCACGCCCGCTTCAACAACGCCCACGACCATTTTGCGTGCGGCTTCGATTATGGTGCCCAGAACCTGTTTGGGCGAGTCCGGGCCGGTGTATTGAGGATGCAGGGACGCGCAAAGCGCCCCGGGAATTTGCAGATTTGGCATTACTACTCCATTCGGCTACTTGACTATTCGTATTATCTATTTTATACTTTCTTTCGTCAAGTCAGTTAGATCGTATTTACGAAATAAATATTAATCACGGAGGGCAAGATGATTCAATGTACGCGCCAATCGCTCCTAAGAATTAGGTTGCCGGCTGGCCGTCAGCAACTTTATCCGAATGAATTCAGGGAGTTGCTGGCAAGGGCCGGCGACGGTAACCCGCTGTTGCCATCAGCTTTCTTTCACTGCGGCCCTGACGGCGTGCCTCTCCCTGGGAAACCGGATATCCGCATTGTCGGTGGGAAGAGCTGGGTCGGGATCCTCGATCAAACCGGGCGAAACCCGCTGTTCGATGGCGCCGTTGGTGCGGCCACCCGTATCGTTGCGCAGCATTACGGCCAGCCAGTGACCATCCAGGTGGAGGCGCCTAAATTCGGGGCCAATATCGATGCAGAGGGCGGGTTTTCGGGGGGGCGCGGCTACTTTGTCCGCGACATGGCGATCAAGCGCCGCGGGAAAGGTCGCCGCAACATGGATGATCGCGAACTCGCCCGGCGCATATTACTCGATGGCATTGGTGAAATCGCCAACCGGTATGGCTTCGATGTGCCCCCGGAGAGTACGTTGAATCTGCGCATCCATGATTTTCGCTGCATCGGACTGCGCCTCGGAACGACGCGGGGCGTAACGAACGAATATGTGTCGCTGGTGAACGCCGAAATCACGATGAATTGCGATCTCAGCGGTATTTGGCAGGCGGGTTCCCTGCAGTCGCGCGGGTACGGAAGAATCGTGCCGAAGATCGCCGGTGCCACCATGAAATTATCGGCGCCACAGGAGGTGCTGTCGTGATCATTTCTCCCTCTGCCATTGCGCTCCAGGCGCTCGGTTTGCAGCCCTCTGGCAACTTCAAGGCAACCGCCGCCGGCCCGGCCATGCGGTGCTCAATGTGTGGCGTCGGCATCGAGCCAGGATCCCTTTACGACAAACTCGACTTGCCGGAGTCATTCACGAACAAGCTTGCCATGGCCATCCCGGGCGGCGAACACATCTGCGGCGCCTGCAAAACCGTCATGGGTGAGGGAGCGTTCCAGCAATCGCTGGCCACGGCGATCGTTTCAACCAAGGGGTATTTCCCGATCATGAAGAAGGAGAACCGTGCCTGGGCGTTCCTCGATCCTCCAGAGTCGCCTTTCTTCGTGACTATCCAGAACGCGCAGCAGCAGCACGTCGTCTGGCGCGCGCCCGTTTCGCTGTCGCGGGAAATCATTCTGGTGCGCGTTGGCGAGCAAGTCCTGCGTCTGCGGCGCCAGAAGCTGAAAGCGGCGCGAGAAATCGTGCTTCGTCTCGACGATTTCCGCCACCGGATATCCGTGCATGACGGCAAGGCGCGCAAGCCTAAGAAGGCGGCGGCCGCGCAGGATGCGGCGGAGAGCCCATTCGTCGCCGACTGGAAATATCAATCGGCCGACGGCGGCGTCATGAAACAGTGGTATCGGGATCTGGTTGCGGCCGGCAATGTCCCGGAAGAAGAGCAGGCCGTGCTGTCGTCGTTGAACGCCGGAGAAGTCTGGGCGTTGCAGGCAGTTCTACATCGGACGCCGGTTGAGCCGGAATCCAAATCCGTTTAATCCAAGGAGATTTGAAGCATGAATACCAATAGCATCGAAGTTGCCTTATCCCTGACCGCTCCCATGCACGTTGCCTATCCGGACAACTATGTTAAGAGCGAGGGACTGTCGAAGACCATCACGCAAACCATCACTGTGGGCGACAAGAAGATGTCGCTGCCGTACTACCCGGCAAACGGCTTCAGGGGCGGGCTTCGCCGTGTCATCGCAGACATGATTTGCGACAGCATCGCCGTGACGGAAGGGACGATTTCCGGCGAACTCTACAATGGCCTGCATTGCGGCGCTTCCAGCAGTTCCCCCGACCAGACGGCAAAATCCATTGAGGAAATTATCCGTGCCCGCTCGCACGTCTACATGGGGTTGTTCGGCGGTGGCGCGCGTACCCACGAGTCCATGTACGCTGCCAGCGACATGCTGCCGATCCTGAATGCCACGATCAGTGCCGGCATGGTGCCCGCCCGGTATCGCGACGGATATGTCTCACAGATCGTCGGAAAGGATGGTGTCGTGCGGCATATCGAGCCTTATGAGTTGATCGACGCTCGCCATTTCGTGCGCATCGATGATCTTTACAGGGTGATGGATCCGGTAGGAATCAATAAAACGGTTACCAGCCCGGTTGAAGCCGTCACAAGCCACCAAGAGGCAATTGGCATCCATCGTGCGCAAGACGAGGAAATCCTGAAAAATGAAGGCAAGAAACACCCGCGGGATGTTTCCCAGCTGCAATCCGTTCAAACCATTGCCGCCGGTACGCCGATGTTCTTCCGTATCGACATGAAGAGCGATGCCACGGAAGCGCAGGCCGGTGCATTGCTCCTTGGGATTGCCGGGTTGCTCACGCAGAACAACTTCGGCTGCATGGGGCGGTGGGGATTTGGCCGGGTAAAACCCCTCGATATCAGCATGAACTTCGGCGGCGAGTTGACCGGCGGGCTTTTCGAGAACAACGCCGAGTTCTCCATGCCGGAGAATATGGCCCGCTACGTGGATCAGGCGCGCAAGGAAATCGCCGCCATTCGTACGGCCGACATCGCGGCATTCTTCGAAGACTTCAGTGCGGACAAGAAGGCGGCGAAGAAAGCCGCCAAGGCGGCGCAATAAGGGGGTGGTCATGACTCCACTGAAAGTGGTTTTCAAGGTATCGGGTGGGTTTGCCCCGCCGCCCCTGCCTTTGCACCTGGATGCGCTACTCGCCTACCAACGCACACGCCAGCACGCGAAATTCAAGCTGGCGAAGGATGGCTTTTCCGTGGCGACGCTACGCTCGCTTGGCGATAACCTTGCGCTCGACAAGCACGAGCAGGACGATGAGTGGTGCTGGAAGGCAAGCGCCATCATGCCGGTCGGGCCTATTGAGGTGTCGTCACGGTTCTTCACCCAACGCCGCGATCAGGCCGCATACTCGATGCGCGTTGCACGCGGGGATGTCCAGCATGGACGCCATCCGATCAATGAGAAAGAAGGCATGCGCCAGTGCGCGCCCATGAAGAAAGATGCCTACCAGATCGATACCCTGCGAGGGGTCTATCGAAATCTGCTTGGCTTCTATTCCATCATCAAGGCAAGCGCGCCGATTTCCGGAAACATGGAGTTGGTGGCCTGGTGTGTCGGAGACAAAGGCACCATCGAGTCGCAATTGAGCGATGGGATGATCACACACCTTGGCGCGCGCCGCCGCGTCGGCCACGGGCGGATCGAGGAGGTCACGGTCGAGGAAGACGAATCCGCACTGGAGAATTGGCGTCTTCGTGTCCGCCCGTGGCAGATGATGGATGACGATGCGCCGATACAAGCGGCTTGGCGCGCGCCCTATTGGGCTGCAGAAAACCGTGGGCAGGCGTTCTGCCCAGCCGGGCTGATCTAAGCCAGCGTCGCTCTTTAACAATTCGGAATCACAGGATTGCCTAATCCTGATTTTCTAGGGAAGGGCGTCACGTTGCCGCACCGCATTCGGTCACCATTCGTGGCGCTCGAATACGGCGTGTTACGTGTCGAGGATCATTGCTTATTCCTTGATCGTCAGGACGGAAGCGGTATTGAGGTGCCTGTAGGTATGGTGTCCGCCGTGCTACTGGAACCAGGCGTTTCCGTAACGCATGAGGCTGTCAAACTGGCCGCTGAACACGATGTCTTGTTGCTCTGGGTCGGGGAGGCGGGCGTGCGCGTATATTCGGCGGGTATGCCGGGAGGAAAGCATGCTCCACGGTTGATCGAGCAGGTGAGGCAACACATCAACCATAATGAGCGCATGATGGCCGCGCAGCGGTTGTACTTGCTGATGTTTGCCGAAGCGATGCCGGAAACCCGCTCCTTGGAAAAATTGCGCGGGCTGGAGGGGGTGAAGGTCAGGGAGATTTATAATCTCCTGGCTAACCAATATGGCGTTGATTGGTCTGGGAGAGAAAATGCTGACCTAGCGCTCAAGGACGCCCTTGGTATTGCGGCCAGTTGGCGGTCTGGTTTGGCGGAAGCGGTAATTCTGGCCGCTGGGTTTTCGCCGGCCATTGGGATTATTCATAGCGGCGATCCAAGGTCCCTTGCTTTCGATTTGGCCGATACAGTCAAATTCAAAACGGTTGTGCCAGCCGCGTTCCGGGTTTTTCAAGAATCGCCACTCGATACGCGAAACCGGGTGAGGCGCGTTTGCCGCGATATGTTCCGTGAGCAAAATACGGCATCTGTGCTATTCGATAATCTGTACGAAATACTTGGCGACGATGTGGTTGGTGGTAAAACTAATTAAGCCACGGCAATCATTGCGTGGTTATTGTCGCCGCTTTCTGGTCGAGCCATCAGCGAACTTATTTGTTGGCAAGGCTAATCGTGTGCTGTTCGATGATCTTGACAAGAGGGTATTGGACAGCGGCATCGATGCGGTCGTTATTGCCGGGAACACAAAATCGGATTTGGGTTTGGTTATTCGTGTTTACGGAAGCCCTGATCGATCAATAGTTAGTCTGGATGGATTCCAGGTGATCCTGCGAAAATCAAAGAGATAGTTGAAGGGTATTCCCCGCGTGTCGCGGGGGTTGAAGGCAACGGCCCACAGGCCGGTCTCGACCAGAAGAGTATTCCCCGCGTGTCGCGGGGGTTGAAGGGAGGGGTCGGTGTAGTTGATGACGCGCCCGCCGTATTCCCCGCGTGTCGCGGGGGTTGAAGGAATTCGACCGCTATGCCGCCCGCTACGGTCGGGTATTCCCCGCGTGTCGCGGGGGTTGAAGGCATCGTTGACAATGAGCGGCGTCAGTAGCGCAGTATTCCCCGCGTGTCGCGGGGGTTGAAGGTGGCGGCGTCGAGCTTCCTGCCTTCCAGCGCCGTATTCCCCGCGTGTCGCGGGGGTTGAAGGTACAGGCTCATGGGGCGCGGACTCCTCGCCTCGTATTCCCCGCGTGTCGCGGGGGTTGAAGGCCAGGAGGCTACATGTCTGTGATCGACATCCCGTATTCCCCGCGTGTCGCGGGGGTTGAAGACACGGCATGAGCTATTCCCTGACGCTGCATAAGTATTCCCCGCGTGTCGCGGGGGTTGAAGGCAACAGCTCTTGGCGCGCGCGGTCGATCGGCTGTATTCCCCGCGTGTCGCGGGGGTTGAAGGCAGGCGCCTCCTCACCGCGGCCGCGAACGCCAGTATTCCCCGCGTGTCGCGGGGGTTGAAGGAAACGCATCGCCACCTCGGCATCGATCTATTCGTATTCCCCGCGTGTCGCGGGGGTTGAAGGAAACGGTGCACGGCGCACCGGAAAGGGCGCAAGTATTCCCCGCGTGTCGCGGGGGTTGAAGGCAGAATGAAGGCTCATGGCGCAATCGCGCAACGTATTCCCCGCGTGTCGCGGGGGTTGAAGGGGAGATGGAGGGTGCCTCCGCCGGGGTCGCCAGTATTCCCCGCGTGTCGCGGGGGTTGAAGGGCCGGAGCAACCCCCGTGGGTGCCGAGCCGCCGTATTCCCCGCGTGTCGCGGGGGTTGAAGGCAAGACCTCCTCGGCGACTCGCCGCTCCGAGGGTATTCCCCGCGTGTCGCGGGGGTTGAAGGGCGTGGCCTTGATCGCTAAAGAGGGCGATTTGGTATTCCCCGCGTGTCGCGGGGGTTGAAGGCAAGGAGGGTACGTATGACTTCCGTCCGGCTCGTATTCCCCGCGTGTCGCGGGGGTTGAAGGAATCCGACGCCCTGCTCAAGCTCGTGCGCGACGTATTCCCCGCGTGTCGCGGGGGTTGAAGGAAATTGCCGGGCGCGAATAGCCGAGCGTCTCGGTATTCCCCGCGTGTCGCGGGGGTTGAAGGCAAAGATCTTGCGCAGGACTAACAGGTCAGCCGTATTCCCCGCGTGTCGCGGGGGTTGAAGGAAAGAGCAAGAAGGCTACGACCGCAGCGCCGCGTATTCCCCGCGTGTCGCGGGGGTTGAAGGGCTGCGGGAGCTTGAACTTGTTGGGGCGATGAGTATTCCCCGCGTGTCGCGGGGATTGAAGGAAGAGAGCGGCGCCGTCGTCAGCTGCGAGGTCGTATTCCCCGCGTGTCGCGGGGGGTTGAAGGATTTCGTCGCAGGTCATGGGGCGAAAGGTGATCATCGATGATGCCCCGTCGCGGCCGGCTGCAGGGCGGATGATCAGAGGGTATTGCAAGGCCCTGCAAAACCTGTTACCGTTGGGCTTGGGCTGAATATTGCCCGCAGGATTCTTGACCGGCGCTAGCCGGCCTTACGGGTGGCCTGAGTTCGAGAGAGTGCTCAGGCAGGCAACCCGCCTCCCGCCGCGATTCGCGGCCCCGACAGTCGAGACCTTCTCCTGTCGTCTTGCGTCCAGGTGACCCTGGACACCGGCAAAGGGCAGTTCCCCTCCCTTCTGTCGTATCCGGCCCTTACGGGCCCACCGCGAAGTTCTGCGGTTTTCCACCCCCTGTAGAGGTTGTCCTGGCCCTGGCTTGCGCTTGTCGCGCGCCCGAGGCTGAGACAAATCCGCTGGACGCGCCTTGCGGCGGTCCTGGAGATGCCGGCCGGCATCGAAGGATGGGGCATGTCGATCCGGGGCAGCCGCCCGGGTCACGCCTGCCGGGAGCGCGGTGCCGTTCGCAAGAACGGTGCTGCCTCCCGGCGAGGTTCTTCCATCCGCATCAATCCCGATCACCTGTCGTCCCGCATCAGGGACGATCACCTGTCGTCCCGCATCAGGGACGATCACCTGTAGCGGCATGTCCCGCCGCCCAGCTCCCCCCCCCAAGCACCACCCCCGTCGAATTGCCGCATCAAGGATGATCACCTTTGCCTCTGCATCATTGGCGATCACTCAGCTTTACAAAATCAATCGCGATCACCTGTCTGAAAAGCAGGCTGTTTTCCTGGCGCTTCGTCAATGAGGATTCTGGAAAACAGTTTCTGGGAGCAATCCCATCGTGGGCGCACGTAAATCGCAACCACTTTCCCCGCATGTGATGCGGGGGATTTCAGCTGCGGAGAAATCCGCGGCACCAACCCGTTTGGGGACACATGAATCCCCAACGGGGCTCATTGCGTCCCCAGAAAGGAGATGCTGTGAGCAAATTCTTTCCGACAGCCGAAAGGCCGAAGAACGAAAGAACCGAAGTGACCCTTCGGTGGGCGGAGTGGCAAGCCAAGAACGGCAGCCACCTGTCCAAGCGGATTGGCGTTTTCCGTAAAGGGCAATTCGAACTCGTGGTGTATGAATACGGCGGCGTATGTGGGGTCCTGAAAAGGAAGCCGCGCAAACCGCCGCGTAACCCCGAGCTCGTCGAATTTCGCCCGTGGTCGGAACCGTTCGATGCTGTCGCCAGCAAACTGGCAGGGCGCGGATGGAAGATCCAGCAAGTGGATACGCTGGAGGCCGGCCATGCGAACTGAGCCAAACAGCAAGACGATCAAGCTCAGGATCGCAGCGGAAGGACGCCGGATAGAGCGCATGATGGGCAGTCTCAGCCAGCCATGCCTTTTCACCCCGGCGATCGACCCTGAGGCGGACCGCTTGAAGACGGGGCTGACCCGTCGCGCAGCGGAATTGCAGGCGATCCGCGACGCGATGGCGGTTAATCCCGCCAAGGCCTTGTTCGATGAGGTACTGGCGTATCTGCGCCAGCCGCTCTTCACCCTCGGCCGCGAAGCGCGCAAATCCGATTGGGTGGGCGTAGCGGAGGAAGAGCCGGAGAACGAGGCAGCCGACCCATGGGAGCGCGCCATTCCGTGCGAGCCCTGGGGTGAGCCATGGGTGACCGACAAACAGGGGCACGCCTACTCCACCGATGCCATCGCTTTTCTTATGGCAAAAATCTTCTGGAGCTCGATGGACGAGATGAGCGGAGTTGAGAATGGAGAGCAGAAGCTCGATGTTCTCAAGTGGGTCTTCAAGCCTTCGGTCCGTAAAACCTACGTCTACGACGCCAGGATCGGCAAGTCGCACTGCCTGCAATGGCACGAGCGAGACGAAACCTTCTCATTCCACAACTGCTGCATGGCGGCGCGCGTGGACGAAGAGGAGATTCGCAATGGTTTCCGCCGCAACATTCCGGCCGAGATCATCCAGGCCGTTGAGCGCTACTACGCGCATTGACGGCATCCCGCCAGGGGCAATGACTTCCCCGGTGCGGGGTTGTTGTTGCCCCTTCATTCCTTTGTGAAAGGACAAGCAACAATGCTGGAAAACATTCTGGTGCCGCGCGCCTACCCGCTCGCGAGCACCTTCAACCTCGACCCCAATGAAGTGGATCCCACGATCGAGGTGATCGGCTACGATATTCCGGACCCCGGCACCATTGATGATCCGGAACTGCAAAGCCATGCGGCATTCCTGAAGGCTGCCGTGCCAGAGGTCGATCCGGGCTACCAGTTCCGCCGCGAACTCATCCGCGACGTCTTCTACTGGTGGGACTTCGGCGAGGACGTGCTGCTGCTCTACGGCCCGACCGGGGCCGGCAAGACATCGCTCTTCGAGCAATGGTGTGCGCGCTTGGGGGTGCCTCTGTTTAGCTTCCGTGGTCACCGCGACTTCAAGGAGCACGAGGCCTTCGGGCACAAGGATCTGGTGGACGGCAATACCGTCTTCACGCCCGGCCCGATGACACTGGCGGCACAATACGGCCTGCCGGTGATCTGCAACGAGTACGATCGCATCCAGCCGGGGAAAGCCATCGTCTTCAACGACGTTTTCGAAGGCCGGCCCTTCCCGGTCCCGGGCAACCACAGTCAGATCGTGGTGCCAACGCCCGGGTTTCGCGCCGTGCTTACCGCCAACACCAACCTTGTGGAGGATCCGTCAGGGAACTACCAGACGGCCGTCGCCGCGGACACGTCGCTCCTCGAGCGCATCTACGCGGTGAAGGTCGGTTATCCCGACGTTGAAACCGAGGTGGGCATGCTCAAGAAAGCCCTGGCGGGCTTCGATGACGCGCTGCTCGCCTACTGGTTCGACCAGGAAGGCATCAAGGTGGGCACCGCCAGCGGGATCAAGACGGGCTCGGCGGTCAGCCGCGACGAGTTCATCTCCGGCATGGTGGAAGTAGCCAACAAAATCCGCGCCCAGTCGAAAGACGGCGGATCGGCCGATGACGCCGCGCTCGAGCGCACGATGTCCACGCGCATCCTGCGCAAGTGGGCGGTGCACACCATCCGGCACGCCAAGTCGCCGGAGAAGTACGGCAAGAGCGCGCTGCACCTGGCGCTCAAGAAGTACCTGAGCGGCCTGGCCACCGAGTCGACCACCATCGCGCTGCACCAGGCCGTTGAGACGGTGTTTGGCATCAGCGAAGACCTGAAATAAGGAGCGCCCATGAGCAAGTTCAAGGGCGTTGCCTACTGGTCAGGAGATGGTTTGCCGGCCGACTGGCCCGAGCGTGCCATCGAGCGCCTGGCCCCCGCAAGGGGGCATGGGTGCGAGATCGAGCGTGAGACGGCTGGTATCCGGCTGCGCTTTGGCGAAGACGGGATGATCGTTCCGTTCATGACGGGGCAGTCGCAGGGGGCGGTGCCGCAAGGCAAGGCTTCCGGCGCGCTGGCGGTGTGCATGATGGGGCTTGCCAGAAACCCTGGCGGGATTGCGCTGGCGGACGATGAGGGGCAGATATTGCCAACACTCATTCGTCAGTCGCACCCGCTGTTCGGGGCGGACTGGGAGCGGGTGCAGGCGCTTGCCGAGGCCCTGGGGAGGATGCCGGGCCGCGACTTCATGTTGCGGCATGGCGAAACCCTGCGCGGCTTGATCTAGGGAGGAAACAATGGAAACGCCATTGCTGATTATCCTGGGGCTGGTCGGACTACAAATCCTCAACGAAGCCGAAGCGCTGTACTGGCTAGGCCGGATTGCAGGGCGGTTTGCGTCGATATTCGTGAAACCGGGCCCCACAAGCGGGCGCTACAACTCGGGCGAGAGCCTGGTTGTGCGCGAAATCGAGCACGGTCGCGCCACGCTTATGGTGAGAAGGGACGCTGCGGCCAAGGCCGCCTCGGCCCACCTTATCGTCTGGGGCGCCGGAGGCCACATGTTGGGCAAAACCTACCATGATCTTGGCAGCCGGCCCGCGGAGACCTTCGGCACGGAGGTGGTGGAAGCTTTCATTGCTACCGCCAACGAGCGGCTAAAGCAGATGGCAAGCGCGAAGGAGTCGCAGGACAAGCCGGCGGGGACGCCAGCGAAGACTGCGCCTACCGAGGGAGAACTGGCCATCAGCGTCAAACGCGTGCCGACTGTCACGCGCGGCATGATCCTCGAGATCGGCTTCATGAAGCGCGCCATGTCGGACAGGGAGATCTCCCAGTTCGGCGTGCGCTACCGCACCACAGAAGGCGTCGAGGACGTCGTTTGGGGCGTGGATCTGAAGCGTGCGCTCAAGGAGGCGGAAGCCACCGTCGGCGACAAGGTGGAAATCCTCAAGGTCGGCCGCAAGGTTGTCGAAGAGGGTAGAGCACCAATGAATCTTTGGAAGATTGCGAAGATTTTGTAAGCGATTAGTGAAGCGGGGCCCATCCGGGTTCCCGCTTCGCTTCTTTTGCCATGCGCCCTTACCTGGACGCAGCGCAAAGGATTTTTCTCTCATCGAGAGAACGTGCCCGGTAGTCAATTCGGGCCGGCGCCGCATCCAGCGGCACACCTTCGCATGCGGAGGAAATATTCCTGCGGCGCCCATATCGGATCGGTAAGATCGGAAGGGTGAAGCAAGGAAAGCGTGCGCTTCCGCGCACATCGACGCCCAACGCCGCAAGGCGCGGGCATAACCGGCGACGGCGGGCATGCACAAAGCCGTCGCACGACAACTGAAAGGAAGGCAACAATGGCTTCAATCAACAAAGTGATCCTGATCGGTAACCTCGGCGCGGACCCGGAAACCCGTCACGCACCGTCAGGGGATGCGATCTGCAACCTGCGCCTGGCCACCACCGACACCTGGAAGGATCGGGAAACCGGTGAGAAGAAAGAGGCCACCGAATGGCACCGCGTTTCCCTCTTCGGCAAGCTGGCGGAAATCGCCAACCAGTACCTGAAGAAGGGCAGCCAGGTCTACATCGAGGGCTCGCTTCGCACGCGCAAGTGGCAGGACAAGGACGGCCAGGACCGCTACACCACCGAGATCCGCTGCGACACGCTGAAGATGCTCGGCAGCCGTCAGCAGTCCGGCGGCGAGCAGGCCCCGGCGCCGCGTCCCGCGCAAGCCCCGCAAGGCGGCGGCACACCGGCGCGCCGGCCTGTTCCGGCGGGGGGTGATTTCGACGACGATATCCCGTTCTAAAGTACACCTGGTTTTAAAAAGTAAATAAAGCCCGGTAACCCTTCGCGCGGGGCGACATGAGCGGCGACCCCGCTTTCACGAAGCAGGATCGCGTGAAACGCATTCGCGTTTGATCCGGTAATCCCACCAATCGGCGGGGCGGCGCCTTCTCGGGTGCCGCCCCGTTTCTTTTCCATGGAGACCCACATCATGTACGGTCACCCATCCATGACCGCGTTCGGCCCCGAACTCGTGTCATCCATGAGTGAGCTCGCGGAGGCCATCAAGCGCCGACAGCTGCTGAAACCTGCCGGCCGTTTTGGTCTGCTGGCCGGCGGAGCCAGCTTCGCCGTCGGCTTGCTGCCCTCCGGGCATATCGAGATCGACGGCACGGTGCCGCCTCTGCACCTGGAGAGGGAGTTCGACGCCATGCTCAGGCAGTCGCCCGCGCTGGTCGAAGACATCACGGAGGCAGCATGCACAATCGTTTGATACCCGTCACCAGCAGCAACATCGAGGCTGTGGCGTTCGACGAACTCAGGGAGCGCTTGTACGTTGTCTTCAAGAACCGGCGGCAATATCGCTACGACAACGTACCCTCTAGTCTCTGGGAGCAATTGCTCGTCGCAGGCTCAAAGGGTGGCTTCTTCAACCTCAGCATCAGGGATAAATTCAGCGCAACCGAACTGACAATCCATGTGCTCAATGAAGAGCTGGACGCCCTTCCGGGCGCCGCCACCGAGAAGAAAAAAGCGAGCAAGCCCAAAGCCAGGAAACTGGCTACGCTGTCCAATGGGATGCTTGCGCAGTATCCGTTTCTCAGGATGGTTTAACCCTCACTGCTGTTGCGGGGGGGGCAGATTCTGCACCCCCCGCTCCTAGCGGAGGGGATTTTTCAAGAGGCCCCGGCTTCTTGAAAAATCCCACCCCTTGCAATTCAGATCGGATTCGTATATGTTTAACAAATAAGTGGTTCTACGCCCTTCATGGGCCGGGTAAGCCCGTCATAGCTTGACCTCCTTCCGCCGTCTGGCGGGACGCGCCCAGAGCGCACCAAATTCATCCCGAACGGGAGCGTCCCCGCGAGGGGTACACGTCTCCGGTTCGGTCCCTGCGTTGTAATTTTCGGGGCTTACAGCCCCTGTTTGTCTTATCGCACCCAAAACCCGGCAGGGTTGCGGGCGACCAACCAAACCGAAAGGAGATCGACCATGAACATGGACGAGGGCCCCCTGTTGCCTGAAATGCAGGAAATCAGCGTTGTCACGCTGCGCGAGAAGTACGCCAAGGAAGGCGAAACCAGCGTGGATGACGTGCGTGCCCGCGTGGCCCGTGCACTTGCCGCCAACGAAGCCGATCCGGCCAAGTGGGAAGGCAGGTTCCTCGAAGTGCAGCGCGCCGGCTTTGTGCCGGCGGGGCGCATCGACTCGGCCGCTGGCACCAGCCTGCAGGCCACGCTCATCAACTGCTTCGTGCAGCCGGTGGGCGATTCGGTAACCGAAACCATCGATGGCGTGCCGGGGATCTATACGGCACTTGCCCAGGCGGCGGAAACCATGCGGCGCGGCGGCGGGGTCGGTTACGACTTCTCTCGCATTCGCCCGCGCGGTGCAGCCGTCAAGAGCACTGCTTCGCGCGCGAGCGGCCCGATCAGCTACATGCGGGTCTTCGACCGCTCGTGCGAGACGGTGGAGTCGGCCGGCGCGCGCCGCGGCGCCCAGATGGGCGTACTGCGTTGCGACCATCCGGACATTGAGGAATTCATCGCCGCCAAGCAGCAGGAGGGCAGTCTCACCAACTTCAACATCTCAATCGCCGCCACCGATCGTTTCATGGAAGCGGTGCAGGCTGACGGGGATTGGGAGTTGGTGCATTCGGCCGCCCCAAGCGTCGAAGCGGTTCCCGATGCCGTACAACGCGCCGATGGCCAGTGGGTCTATCGCGTGGTCAAGGCAAGGCACCTGTGGGAGCGCGTCATGCGCGCGACCTACGACTACGCCGAGCCTGGGGTGTTGTTCATCGATCGCGCCAACACGGAGAACAACCTGGCGTACATCGAGCGGCTCGAGTGCACGAACCCATGCGCCGAACAGTGGCTCCCGCCGTATGGCTGCTGCTGTCTGGGGTCGATCAATCTCACCCGATACGTGCGCAACCCCTTCACCGGGGAAGCGAGCTTCGACTGGGAGGGGTTTTCCGCGCAGATCAAGGTCGCGGTGCGCATGCTCGACAACGTGCTCGACGTCACGCACTGGCCGCTGCCCGAACAACGTGAAGAGGCCATGTCGAAGCGGCGCATTGGATTGGGCTTTCTTGGCCTGGGCGATGCGCTGGTGATGATGACGCTTCGCTATGATTCGGAACCCGCGCGTGCGCTGGCCGAAAAAATCACGGAAGTCATGCGTGACGAAGCATACCTTGCAAGTTGCGACCTGGCGGCGGAGAAGGGCGCCTTCCCGGCGTTCGACGCCGAGAAGTATCTTGCCGGAGGCTTTGCCAACCGGCTGCCGGAAAGCATTCGCATGCGTATTCTGGAGACGGGGTTGCGCAACTCGCACCTGTTGTCCATTGCGCCGACAGGAACGACGAGCCTGGCATTTGCCGACAACGCTTCGAACGGAATCGAACCGGCTTTCAGCTGGGTGTACAACCGCAAGAAGCGCGAGCAGGACGGCAGTCATAAGATCTACCAGGTCGAGGACTATGCCTATCGGCTCTACCGCAGCATGGGCCACGATCCCTCCAGCCTGCCGGAGAATTTCGTCTCCGCACTGGAGATCTCCGCGACGGCGCACCTGCAGATGGTGGCGGCCGTGGCCCCGTTTATCGATTCCGCGATCAGCAAGACGGTGAACGTGGCCGAGGATTATCCTTACGAGGAGTTCGAAAGGCTCTACCTCGATGCGTGGCGGGCCGGGCTGAAAGGGCTGGCCACCTACCGGCCAAGCAAGGTGCGCGGCGCGGTGCTCTCTGTGAAAGCCGAAAAGCCCGCTGGCACCGCCATCGATCTTGACCGGCGCCTGGTGCTCAAGAAGCTGCCCGAGCCGGTCATGGGCAGCCTGCGCTGGCCTGGCCGGCCGAATCTGCCGACGGGCAATCCGTCCTGGACCTACATGGTCGAGGGCGAGGAGCCGTTTGCGGTTTTCGTCGGGCATGTCCAGAACGGTCGTGCGCATCCCTTCGAAGTCTGGGTCAATGGCGCCGAGCAGCCGCGAGGCCTTGGCGCGGTGGCCAAGACCCTTTCGGCGGACATGCGCAACCAGGACCGGGCGTGGCTGGCGAAAAAGTTGATCGCGCTGGCTAAAACCGAGGACAACAAGCGGATCGCCATGCAACTGGGGGAAACTCCGGTGCTGGTGACGAGCGCCTCGGCCGCGCTGGCGAAGGTCGTGCAATTCCGGCTCAAGCAACTCGGGCTGGAAGACGTGCCGTTCGACGAGGAGCCGACCCCGCTCATGGATGCCTTGATGGCACCCAAGGAGCCCAAGGGAGTCACGCTTTCCTGGACGGTGGATGTGCTCAATGCCGCGACGGGCGATGATTTCGTTCTGTTCCTGAAAGAAATGGAAACGGACGATGGCCGGCGCCGGCCCTACAGCATCTGGTTCTCCGGGAAATACCCCAGGGAGCTGGACGGGCTGTTGAAACTCATCTCGATCGACATGCAGGTGATCGACCCGGCCTGGGTCGCCATGAAGCTGAGAAAGCTGCTGAGCTACGCCGAACCGATGGGGCACTTCTTCGCCCGTATCCCGGGGCAGGAGAAGCCGCGCAATTGGCCTTCCACTGTCTCCTATGTGGCGGCGCTGGTGCTCGACCGCTACCGTCAGCTGGGGTGGCTGGATGCCGAAGGGCATCCGGTCGCCCAGATGGGGGTTATGGTGGTCGAGAAAAAAAGCGCGA
>JABTUS010000013.1 GCA_015075305.1 Opitutaceae bacterium
GGGCCTGACCGCCCACCTCGACAAACTCTGCTATCACCACGGCGGCATCAGCCTGCCCGCCGACAAGCCGCACGCCTTCGTCTATTTCATCACGATCCACAACGCCTCCGACCACACCGTCACCCTCCTTGGCCGCAAATGGGTGATCGCGCACGCCGACGGCACGCAGCTCGTCGTCGAGGGCGACAAGATCGTCGGCGAGACCCCGCGCCTCGCGCCCGGTGAGCAATTCTCCTACAACAGCTATCATGTGACCGGCAGTGATGCCGTGGTCCGGGGCTGCTTCCACGGCGTCGATGAGGCGGGGCGCCGGATTCATGTCGGGCTGGATCCCTTCGAACTGCGCATCCCACCCGGCGTAGAATAAGGTTCCCGTCACCGGACCCTTCTGCTCCCCTCCCCGCCACAGATGAAGCTCATCGACCTGAATCGCACCGGCGGCATCGGCGCAAACTCGCACCTCATCCGCCTGGGCGATCTCTCGATCCTCGTCGACTGCGGTCTGAATCCGAAACTGAGCGGCCGCGCGGCGACGCCCGATCTCGCCCGGCTGCGCGCCCAGACGCTCGACCTGATCATCGTCACCCACTGCCACCTCGACCACATCGGCAGCCTGCCCCTCGTGATGCGGGAGCATCCCGACACTCCGGTGATCCTTTCGACCGCAAGCCGGATGCTGATCGAGCGCATGCTGCACAATTCGGCGAACGTCATGGCCCGCCAGAAGGAGGAGCTCCAGCTTCCCGAACTCCCGCTCTTCACGCACTCGGAAATCGACCGCCTCAGCAAGCGCTTCACGCCGGTTCCGTTCGGCCAGGCGAAGCGTTTTCGCGGAGGCAGGGACGAGATCGAGATCATCCTGCATCCGGCCGGCCATGTCGTCGGCGCCGCCGGAGTCGAGATCCATCACAAGCACCGGGGCATATTCATCACCGGCGACGTCCTGTTCGAGGACCAGCGCACGCTCTCCGGTGCAAAGTTTCCGGCGGGGCGTTTCGACACGCTGATCATGGAAACCACGCGCGGAGCAACGGAACGGCCCGCCGACAAGGGCCGCGTGCGCGAGTTTGCCAGGCTGATCGACAGCATCAACGACACCATCCAGCGCGGCGGGTCCTATCTCATTCCCGTCTTCGCCCTGGGGCGCATGCAGGAGGTGCTCTCGGTCATCCATGACGCACGGAAATTCGGGAAGCTTGTCGACTGTCCCATATTCGCCTCGGGGCTGGGCATGGACCTCGCGGATTATTTCGACGAGATCGCGCGGAAAACGCGCCAGGTTAACTTCAACCGCAGCATCATCAAGGAGCTCAGGATCAAGCCTGCGCCGCGGAAACTGATTCCGGGAGAGGACCCCCAGCAGAATGGACTCTATGTCATCAGTTCGGGAATGATGGTTGAAAACACGCCCAGCTACACCCTCGCAAGCGGCCTTCTGGGGCACGCCCGAAACACCATCGGTTTCGTCGGTTATTGCGACCCCGAGACTCCCGGTGGCGCCCTGCTGGCCTCCAAACCGGGAGACACCTTTGTCTTCGATGCCCTGCACGTGAAGACGAAGGTCAAGGCCCGCATTGAACGCTTTGAACTGAGCGGTCACGCCGACCGCGACGAACTGCTTCAGTTCGCCCTCCAGACCGAGGCCCGCAGCGTGGTGCTGACCCATGGCGATCCACCCGCCCGCGCCTGGTTCATGCAGCAGCTCACGGATAAGGCGCCCGAGATGAAGCTCCTCGATCCGGTCCCCCTCCAATCCTACCAGGTCTGAGCCGGACCCCTGCGAATCAGACCGGCTGGAGCACCCGCCTGAGCGCCTGAACGGTCTTCTCACCACCTGCGGCGTAGAAAATCCTGCCCATCCCGAGATCGAACTCGCGAAGGGGAAAAACGTCGCCGGTGAAACAAACGAGGCGACCACCCGCCGCCAGAACCATCGGCACGGCGGCGGCAATGTCCCACACCTTCACGTTGTGATCGACAGTGCCATCGAAGATTCCCGCGGCGACATAGGCCAGATGCAGCGCGCTGCTTCCCAGCGCCCGCAGCTTGAAATGCGCCGTTATGCTCTGGGCGTGCGGCGCAAACCGCCGCTCGGACGGGCTGTGAAATCCAATGATGCTCTGCCCCGTCGGCTCCGCCGCAATGACGCCAGCGCGCCGATCGCCATCCATCATTCCAAAGCCCGGACCGCCATGCATCAGCACGCGACGACTGTGATCGTAAATGACCCCATGAACCGGCATCCCGTTCTCAAGCAGTGCCAGGGCTATGGCGCAGTGCGCCAGTCCCGCAGCATAATTGTTGGTTCCATCGATCGGATCGAGAACCCAGGAGAACCGGGCGGTGACGGGAATCGGACCCGGTGCACCGCCAAGCTCCTCGCTGAAGTACTGATCCTCCGGGAAGGCCCCGGAGAGTGTCCGGAAAATGTTCTCCGATATCTCGACATCAACAGCGGTGACCCGCGTGCCGTCGCTCTTCCACCGGCTTTCAACGCGGCCGAATTCACGGTGCAGCAGCGCCGTCTGCGCAAGGACGGCGGATTTCGCCGCTGCGATGCGGACAAGGAGTTCGGAATCGGTTGGTGACGCCACAATCCCAGTGTAGCGCGACGCGCGGACACTGCAAACTGAACCGCGCAGTCCCTGACTTTCGCAATCAATCGTAGTCGTGCAACCGCGGGTCGCGGACCGGATCCACGCGGCGTTTCCTGCGGCGAGCGCGGGCCCTTCCGCTTCCACCGTCCTCCGGCGCCTTTCCGCTGTCCTCCGCCGATTCGGCCGTGTCACCGCCATCTTCGCCACCCAGCCTTTCCTCCAATTCATCCGGATCCACACCCTCCTCCAGCTTTCGAACCGCCTCCTCCATGCGCCCCTCAATCTTCTCGCCGGTCAATTCGGCCATCCGTCTCAGGACCTTCCCCATTTCCCGCGGATTGGCTTCATCCAAGTGCTCGAATTCACGCTCAACCTGGCTCAGCGCCGCCTCCGACCGGGCATCCTCGGCCCGGCTGTCCGGCCCGGTCGGCGCCACGGGCGCTTCCTTGACTCCGGTGTTCACGGCAAAACGCGACACGATTTTTTGCATGCGAAACTTCGGATTGTCAGGACACTTCGGAATGCGCGCGGCCTGTGCCTGCGTCTTCGCAAGGAACTGGTAGATCCGGTTGTTGTCGGGACAATAGAATTCAAAAATTGGCATGATTTGAAGACTCCCGGACCTAATCGGTGTCCTGCCTTCTGGCAAGTTGATGACCGTGTCGGACTACAGTCTGCCTTCCCTTGCAATTGAGGCCATCCAGCACCTGGGCCAGGCGACGGCGCTTCTCATCGGCCTGCGCAAACATTTCCATCTGCGCACTCGCGTCCTCAACGCCGGAGAAACGCACGCTCACAAGGCGGAGCGGCCTCCTCTGCGTCCACGCTTCGCGAACCAGCGTTTCCACCAGGGAGCAGAATGGCACCTCCAGGTCGGTCGCGCTGTCCAGACTCCTGCCGTGGCTCGCCTGGGTGAAATCCGGATAGCGGACCTTGATCGTCATGGTCTTCACCCGCTTGTGATCCGCACGGATTCCCCTCATCAGCTCATCGACCATTCTTTTCACGATGCGCACGATTTCACCGAAGTCGGAAATGTCCGTCCCGAACGTCTCCTGCTGGGAATAGCTCTTGGCGTCTTCGCGCTCCACTTCAACCCGCCCGGAATCCTCTCCCCTGGCTCGCGCAAGCATCAACTGCCAGCCTTCGCCAAGCAGGTCCTTCAGTTCGCGCTCGCTCCTGTTGAATAGATCGCGGACGAGCCTGATGCCGCGCGCTACAAGGTGCTCCTCGGTTTTTGGCCCCACCCCCGGCAGCTTCCCGATGGGCAGTGGAGCGAGAAACTCGGCCTCGGTCCCCGCCGCCACGACAACAAAACCGCGGGGCTTGCGCAGCTTCGATGCAATTTGCGCCACGAGCTTGTTGCGCGCAATACCGAATGAAACCGCCAGCTCCAGAGTCTCCCAGATTCTTCGCTGCAACGCACGCACGTCCGATTCCAAGGCCTCTGGCGAGGCGTGTCCGCAGGGACTCAGATCCAGATAGCCTTCATCGATGGAATTGCGCTGCACAAGGGGCGTCAGCGTTTCGCACAGGTCGAACATCCTTCGCGACATCGTCCCGTACAATCCCGCCGTGTGCGGAATCAGTATCAGTTCCGGACACACGCGAAGCGCGCGCGCCGTGGGCATCGGAGTGTAGACCCCGCACGCACGCGCCTCGTAGCTCGCCGAGGAGATGATCCCTCTCTCCCTCCCGCCAACTGCGCACTTTTTCCCGCGGAGCGACGGATTCCTCGCCTGCTCACAGGCCACGAAGAAAGCATCCGCGTCAAGATGCACGATGGTGGAAAACCCGCTCATGTCGCCTGCGTTCCTGTGTTCGCGGACGAGTCCGCAGGTTCACCCGACTCCAACCCGGGCATGCTCCCGATCGGCGACAGCTCCTCGAAGTGGAACACAGCCCGCCCCTCGGCCCGGCTCTGCGGCATGGACACGCGGAAGCGTGCCTCCCAGTCGCCATTGCCGTCGCCGTCGACCAGGACATGCGCCACGCGCCATTCCACGGCATCGGTTTCATCAAAGTGGCTGTTCTTCGCCGACCTGCCTTCGGGATCCAGCCGGAATCTGCCGCGCTCCTCGAAGTAGGTTAGAAACGCCTTCTCGATCCGGCGAACCTCCGCCAGTGCGGTGATCGGATCCGCGATCGGCGCCGCCCCAAGTCGCTCCGCCGCCGCCTCCCAGTCCCGCGCCGCCGCATCCTGAAGAAACCCAAGGTACGCGGCACGCACCAGGCGCCTGAAGCCATCGCGGTCCCGCGTGATGTCAAACGATTCCGGCCGCGCGGGCTTCTCCGCAGGGTCGGCGCTGACAAAGGAGGGGTTCCTGATGCGCTCCCATTCCTCAAGCAGGCTCGAATCAACACCCCGGATCAGTTCCTGGAAATAGGACTCCATCTCCACCACGGCCTCTGTCTTCGCCTGATCGGGCACCGTCTGCGAAAGCACTTTCCAGGTCTGCGAGAGATGCCTCAGCAGAAGTCCTTTCGAACGTTCAAGTCCGTACTCGCGGACATAGTCCGCGAACGAGAGGTAGCGCTCGAACATCTCCCGCGCTATCGACTTCGGCCTGACATTCTCGTCCTCAACCCACGGGTGCGCCTGCTTGAAGGCATTGAAGGTCTCGTAAAGAAATTCGCGCAGGGGTTTGGGATGCTCGACCTGCTCGAGCTTCTCCATCCGCTCCTCATAGGACAGCCCCTCCGCGCGCATCTCCTCCAGCTTGCGCGACTTCTCGCGATCCACCTGCTTCCGAAGTATGGCTTCAGGGTCCTCAACGATCGACTCGCACAGCGTCAGCACGTCAAACGGATAGTCCGCCGATGCCCGGTCGAGCAGCTTGAGCGTGTCGAGCAGATACAACGACAGCGCCTGATGCAGGGAAAAATCATCCTGGAGATCCACATTGACGCGGAGGCGCCTCCCCGAGGCATGCGGAGGAATCCACTCCACAATCCGGCGGTCGATCAGCGAACGAAAAAGCTGAAAGGCCCGGCGCTTGATCTGCAGTTTCCTTCCCGCGGATTCATGGGAGTCGGCGATCAGTTGCTTGATCGCCCGGCAACCGTCGGCCTCCCGATTGAGCATGAGCAGCAGCATCCCATGGGAAACTTCAAATCGCGACGTCAACGCCTCCGACGGCGCCGTCTGCAGCCGCTCGAATGTCCGCGCGTCCCACCCGACCGCCCCCTCGGGCGCGCTTCGCTTCACGAGCTTCTTCAATTTCCTCGGATCTCCCGCGGCGCGCTCCTCCGCGCGCTTGTTCTCGATCACGTGCTCCGGTGCCTGCGCGACAACATAGCCGCGATCGTCGAACCCCCGCCTGCCCGCCCGGCCCGCCACCTGCCTGAAGTCCCTCACATTGAGAACGGCCGCCTTTCTGCCGTCGAACTTCCACAGCTGGGTGAAAACGACGGTGCGAATGGGGACATTGATGCCCACTCCAAGGGTGTCCGTTCCGCAGATGAGCTTGAGCATCCCCTTCTGAGCCAGCGATTCCACAAGGATGCGGTACTTCGGCAGCAGTCCCGCATGGTGCACTCCCACGCCATGCCGAAGCCAGCGTTTCACATCCTTGCCATAGGGGCTGTTGAAACGCACCCCTTCAAGCGCTGCGGCGATGGCCGCCTTTTCCTCCTTCGAGCACAGCGAAAGGCTCATGGCATCCTGCGCTCCGTCCGAGGCCGCCCTTTGCGTGAAATAGACGAGGTAGATGGGAGCGCGTTTCTCAAGGACCAGTTGCGCCACCTTCTCCATCAGCGGCGTCTCCGAGTAGGAAAACTCCAGCGGCACCGGCCGGCGATCGCTCCGTATTGTCACGCTTCCCGCTCCGGTGACGCGCGACAACTCCCGCTCAAAAAAATCCGTCGCCCCCAGCGTCGCCGACATCAGGAGGAAGCGGCACTGCGGCATCGCGAGCAGGGGCACCTGCCAGGCGGTCCCGCGATCCGCATCCGAGTAGTAGTGAAACTCGTCCATGATGACGGCACGCATGTCGCTCTTCTCACCGTGCGCCAGCGCGATGTTCGCCAGTATTTCGGCCGTGCAGCACAGGACCCTGGCCTGCGGATTGACGCTCGCGTCCCCGGTCATCATGCCCACGTTTTCGGCTCCGAAGTCCCGGCAGAGGGACAGGAACTTCTCATTCACCAGCGCCTTGATCGGACACGTGTAGATGGACCGCTCGCCGGCGCAGAGGGCCTTGAAATGAAAGGCCGCGGCGACGAGTGATTTGCCCGAACCCGTCGGCGTTGCCAGAATGACATTGTTCCCTCCAAAAAGCTCAAGGATCGCCTCCTCCTGTTCGGGATACAGTTCCATCCCCCGATCCGCCATGACCTCGAGAAATCTCGCGAGCACGGCCTCCCCATCCGCGCCCGGGGGAAGCGGCGCGAGGGGGGGAACGGAAGGGAGGCCGGACGCAGGCATGCCAACAGCAGGAGCACAGGTTGGCGGGGAGACAAGTTCACGCTCGGGATCCGGCAAAGGTTTCGTCTGAAGAAATCCAAGCTTCCGCATTGCCCTCCGCGCCCGGTCCTGCCACTCGTGATTTCCCTATGGGACGCCAATGGCTTCATGCAAAACGAGCGATCGTGAACCTCAAGAAAGGTCAGGTCGTCGGCAAGATCGTCAAGGAACTCACCGTGGCGGCGAAGCTGGGCGGCGCCGACCCCGCGGGCAACGCACGGCTTTTCGCCGCGCTTGAAAAGGCCCGCAAGGCGAGCGTCTCCCGCGATGTCATCGAGCGCGCGATCAAGAAGGGTGCCGGGGGCGGCGACGACAAGTCATCGCTCGAACACGTCGTCTTCGAAGGCTACGCGCCGCACAAGGTTCCCATCATCGTGGAGATCTACACGGACAACCACCAGCGCACCGCGTCCGAGGTGCGCGTCCTCTTCAAGAAGGGCGTGCTCGGCAATGCGGGAAGCAACAAGTTCCTCTTCGACCATGTAGGCATCGTCGAGGCGCATCACACGGATGCCGCCGCCGACATCGAAGCCGCCGCCATCGAAGCGGGGGCGAACGATTTTGAAGCGCTGTCGCACACCCAGAATGACGACATTCCCGAAGGCCACGCGGGCGCAAAATTCCTGACCGACCGAACCGCGGTGCACGCCGTCTCCACCTGGCTCAAGTCCAATGGATGGTCCGTAGTGACCAGCGAGATTGGCTATGTTGCGAAGTCGTATCCGGAACTCGACGACAACGTTCGAGCCGAGGTCGGTGAGTTTCTGCAGTCCATCGAGGACCACGACGACGTGCAGCGGGTCTGGGCCGCCGTGAGGTAACCGGAGGGTTCACGATTGTCAGAACGGGAAGCCGACCGAAAAGTGGAGCGTGCCTTTCGGATCCCCCTCCCGCCGGCGCAGGTTCCGCCCGTATTCCAGGCGCACGGGTCCGACAATCGTCTGGTATCTCACTCCCAGACCCAGTGAATAGAGTCGTTCGCTGAAGGGATAGTCCGCCAGCGAAACCGCCGTGCCAAGCGCGTCCATGAAGATCACCGACGACCAGTTCGCGGTGATCCGCTGTTCGACCTCCGCATTGAGGATGACCCGGCTCTTTGCGCCAATGAACCGTCCATCGGCTCCGCGCGGAGCGGCCCCGCCGTTCTGGTATCCGCGGATTGAGCTCTCCCCTCCAGGGAAGAAGCGCTTGTTCACCGGAAGATCGCGATCATTCCTGGCTCCCAGGGTCGTGATCGCCCCATGCGCGAAGCCGAGGTGAATCCAGCGGGAGCGCCCCCACGCGGTGTGGTAGGATCCGCCAAGCTCAAATATCTGATAGTCGACCTCGCCGGCCAGCAGCTTGCTCGCCGCCTCGACCTGGGCGAACCAATGGTAGCCGCGCCGCGGACGCAGCGGATTGTCCCGTCGATCGAGCGTCACGCCGGCCTCCACCGCCCCCACGGTCACAAGGCGTTCATCCTCCGCCCGGGTCGACAGCTCGTTGGAGCGGTTCCTCAGCGCCTGATACGTGTAGCCCGCCCTTCCCTCCATCCCCCGCCCCAGCCTTTTCCTCAGCACCGCGCTCACGCCGTATTCCTCCCGCAGGAATGACGCCTCCTCGCGTCTCAGGCCGAAAAGCCGCGCCGTGCCGTCGATCGTCTCGCCGAACAGCTCGGGCACCGAATAGAGGAGCTCCCCGCGGGTGCTCTTCATCGACTGCACGAGCGTGAGCCGGCTCTGGTGCGCCCGCCCGAACAGATTGAGCTGCCGCCACTCTACACCGCCGCGCAGCTGCTCGTAGCTTCCGTAGCCGAGAAGCAGGTTCGTCTCCCATCGCGGCAGTTCCTTCAGGTTGAAAATCACACCGCGCTCCGAACCGGTTTCCGGTTCGATCTCCGTGCGGACCGAGGAAAATATGCCGAGTCGGGCAAGGCGGATCCTGGCATCCTCCACATCGAGGAGGTTCAACGGGCGTCCGGCATGAAGCTTCACCCTGCGCTGGAGAACGGACGGTTGCGTGTATCCACTTCCTTCATACTTGACTCCGCCAAGCGTAACGCGCTCTCCCGGAACGACCGTCACGATGACGGAAAGCGGAAGTTCGCCGCCCGCGGCCTCGCCCGCGCGCTGTTCAAACCGGATTGCAGCATCGGGATACCCCTGCCGCAGCGCCGCATCACGGATGCCTCTCGCCAGATCCTGCTGCCAGAGCGGAGTCCAGGCCCTGTCCCTCCACGTTCCGGTGTCAAACTCGATCGTCGTGCCCTCCGTGCCCACCACCGACAGTTCCTTCACCCAGTGGCGCGGCCCCTCCCTCACTTCGATAAGAATGTCGGTGTTCCCATCGTTCGCGTCCTTCGCCACCCGCGCCGTCACCCGGGCTCCGCCGTAGCCCAGCAGCCGCAGTCCATCCAGGAGGCTCTCCGCGGACCGCTCGAGGCGCCCCGGCGAATAGGCGCGCGCCGACGCCCGCTGCCAGAGCGCATCCATCGGACGGAAATACGCCTCAGCCTCCTGCGCCGCCATCGCATGCAGTCCCTCGAAGCGCACGGAGTTGATGGTGGATCGGATGCCGGGAGCGATCACAAACTCCACCTTTCGCGCTGACAGCGGCCGCGGAAGCACCGTGAGCAGGCGTTCGTCAAAAACATGCGATGTCCGCTCTTCAACGCCTTCAGACTGGATGCTGGCGGTCACCCGCGGGTGCCTGAAACCCTCCTCCGTCAGGGCGCTGATCAGGAGGAACGCGGCGTCCTCAATTGCATTCGCATCCATCGTTGCACCGCGTTCAGGTCCCAGCAGCCGGTTGAGCAGGGCCACCTGTTCGCGATCCCCCCAGAATCCCAGCCCGCTCACCTGAATCTCCGCCTTCGTTCTCGCATTCGAGGCTGTCCCCGAAGCGCACGCCATTGGAAGAGTCGCACATCCGGTGAGAATCATTACGATGCCGAGCCTGCGGATCCAGGGGCTCATGCTCAATGACTCATCCCTCATGGCCGGCCCGCCCCCTCTTTTCCTTCTCCAGCCTCACCCGGTCCGGGAGCCGCGTCCCTCGGGCGATCTCGAAAGGCCCGCCACTTCACTCCGACATTGTATTCGTCAAACTCATCGTACTCGCCTGTGAGCGACCACCTCTGATCAAGGGGCACCTCCAAGGCATACGTTTCGCGTCCCTCCCGTGAAACCCGTTCGCCCACTGTGAGGGAAAAGTTCTCCGCCTGGGAGGCATCGGCGCCAAGCTGTCCGGCAAGCGCCTGACCGAGGTAGGCGCCAAGTCGCAGGGCGCGCTGCTGGGCCGAAAACGCAATTTCGCCCTGCGGCGCCTCACCCGCCATCACAAGGCGAAGCACCTGCTCGGAATCCAGCGGAGGGCTGGATGAAAACACGATGTTCGGGTGGGCCGCAGACCCCGTCATCTCCATGCGCAGATCGTAGCCCATGCGACGGCTCGCGCCCTCCAGCGACACCCGGGGGTCATACGGGGCCGACTCCACAAGGCTCACGCCGGCCTGCTCCACCTGAAACGTCGCAAAGGGGAGCATGACCCTGCCCTCATCGATCACAACCTCCCCCACCGCCAGCGGCTCCGCCAGCGTCCCCGCCAGGCGAAAATGCGCCGACGCAACACCCGAGAAGAGCGGGCTCTTCAAGCGGAGGAACCGCCCGCCTTCAACGTCCACACCCAGTTTCCATCCGGCAAAGGGCTCCGTAGTGACCGAGAAATAGGGAGGCCTGCGCAGCGGCGACGCGCGTATTGAGTCGCTGGATACAATCGACCGGAGATCCATGAGGAGCAGGCTGTCGCGCAGCACCGCCCTGCCGGCGATCTCGCCGCCTCCCCGCTCGGTCGTCCGAACGCGCAGATCGACATCCCCGCGCACGAGGAGTCCCGCCTGCCGGACCAGGGGAAGATTCGATCCCTTCAGATTGAACGCCATCCGCCATTCTCCACCGTCCCCGCGTGTCGCTTCACCCGCGGCTGACACGGGCTGACCGCCCGACCTGGCCTCAAACCTGCCGATGCGCACCGTGCGCCCGTCGAGGACGATGTCGGCATCGACATCCTGCAGCGCGCCGAGCGGTCCGAGCACCGGCCGCGATGCCGCGCCCCGCAGGTGCGCCTCTCCGGTCCACTTCATCCCTGGCTTCAACGCAACCTCGATCGCGACACTCCCATTGGGCGAGATCCACCGGTCCGCAATCGACGCAAACGCCTCGAGCCTTGTCTCCGGCACCGCAAGTTCCGCGTCCAGATGCGACGAGATCCAGGCCTGCCAGCCGCTCCATCCGCCCCCCGGCCATTCCGCAGGCAGGGGAAGCCGGCCGCTCGCCTTCACGGTCTGTCCCGACAGCCGCGCTGAAAACTCCTGCAGTCTCAGGCTTGCGCCATCGCCCACGACGCGCGCACGCAGCTCCTCAACCGCCGGCAATCGCCCCGTCCCTTGCCTCGCGGGCATGAGGATCCTGTCCACCGCAACCGTCGCCTCACCTCGCGGAGCCTTGAGTGTGCCGGCCACGCGCACCGCGACGCGCGGGTCCACAAGCGCCAAGCCACAGGAATCACCAACCCATTTCCAAAAGGAGGCATTTCGATCAAGATCCAGTTCGAGTCCAAGATCCTGATCGTGCATCAAGGTGATCCCCCACGATGGGAGCGCGTGAAGGCTGGCCGGAATCCTTCCCGTCATCCGGGCAATGGGTGTTCCCCCCGATGCAATGTCGAGCCGGGAGACCTCCATCCCCGCCGCATCGCCGCGCGCCGTCAGCGCAATCGCCGGCCTTCCTTGCCCACCAAGATCAACCTCCCCGCCCCCCTGCACCGCAAACGTGACAGGCCCGCGACTCCATTCCGCTTCGAGCTTCAGCGCATGGACCTTCCAGTCGGGGCCGTCATGCGCAACAAATCCAGCGAGCCAGGCAGGTGCCAGTCCCTTCACATCCAGCTCCACCCGCCCCTGCTCACCGCCGACGCCGTCCAGCGACATGTACCCCGCAGGGCCACGCAGTCGTAACCCTTCGATACGCAAATGAGGCTCCCACTCTATCGTCGCCTGCCCCTCCAGCGACAATCGCATCTCTGCTCCGTGAAACAATTGGAGCGACTTGATCAAAGCGCCATCGCGATCGGCGCTGCCACTCGCAGTCAGCATTTCGTCGGTCCCCTCAAGCGACAGCGCGAAGCCATTTAAGCGTTCTCCGCTCCCGTTCCATGCACCCTTGAGCGACTTCGCCGACGCCTGCTTCCACCTTGGCTTCGTCAAAGCTATTTCCCCACTGTGCGTGAGCCGAGTCAGCGGGCCTTCCGCAGTTGCACTAAATCGCGCATCGTCAAAACCGACGTCGACCCCCAGCCACCGCGCAACAAACGATGACTGCGCAACGCCTTCAATCGAACCGTTTGTGACATTGCCCGTGGAAAAATCGTAGTCGCCCTTGAGGGAAACCGCCCCCCACGGCTTCGATTGAAAACTGGCGGATCGAACGCTCAGGTTCGGCCAGGAAAACTCCGCCGACGCCTGCGCCGTGGAAGCATCCCAGCCTTTCCCGCGGAGCCTGTCCGCCTTGAATTCGCCTGTCAGCGCAAGCCTGCCATCCCGCGTTCTCATGACTTGCGCGCTCCCGTCAATTTTCCCCTCCGCTTCCAATCCAGGAAACCTGCTCAGATCCGCCTCGATACGGATTTCCGTCTCGGGCGAAAGCAGCGCGCCGCCACGGGCGACAATCACCGGTGCCGCAAGGCTGGCCGACAACCCCGGGCCGGTGATCGAAATCCGCTGCACGGTCAGCGCCTGCACGTCTCCCGAAAAGCCAAGCTCCAGACTCAGCGGCGGCAGTCCTTTCATCGCGTTTGGGGCGGGCTGCGCCCGTGCATGAATCGCCGCGGAGAACCGCCCCTGGCTCCACTCGAGTTCAAGCCCCCCGCCCACGTCCTCATAAGCGGGAGCCAGACCAGCGTCGCGCCCCGCAAGCGTCCAGTCCGCCGCGGATATTGAGGCGGCCTCGGGCAGCCAGCCGCGCTCCGCGAAATGCGCCCGCATCGCACCCTGCTGCCCGCGGAATTCAACCCGGCCCTCCGCTGAATCTGGCGTGGTGCTCGTTGCCGTCAGCCGCCATTTTTCCTCAGCAGAGGCCAGTTCCACGGTCAGTCCACCTTGCTGCGGCCAGGTCAGCCGACCGTCGGCACTCAACCGCCCCCACTGCAGACCCGAAACACCGAGCGAGTCATTGCGCCACAATGCAGAGGCCGTGCGAATTTCGTCCCGCCCCGGCAGCGCGATGCGGCCGCTTCCAAGTCGAACATCGGCAAACCAGTTGTCGATCGAATGGAGGATGCGATCCAGGCGCTCACGCAAATCCACCCAGCCGCGGATGGGGGGTGATGACACAGCGGCCGGCGCTTCCGGACTGACGATATCCACGCTCCAGTCGTCGGCAGCCCAGCTTCCGAGTCGCCCGCGATTCTGAAGCATCCGCCATGGGCTCAAGTCGCCTTCGATTCGCGCCGCGCGCGCGTCGAAGCCGCGCCCCTGCCAGCGGACATTGTGCAGCGCAATACGTCCACCATCGAGCCGCTCCAGCCGCTCGAAGCTCATCCCATGCCGCCGCCCCGCCAGCTTCAGCGGTCCGCCGATCCACAGGGGCAGCGTCAGCAGCGCCGCCAGCAGAATCACCGGCAGGCAGACAAGGACGATGAGGGCGCGACGCATGGAATGATCACGCGCATTCCACGGCGGCTCGTCGACAGCGTTATGCTGTTTCAAGTCCGCTGCGTGCAAGCAGCGCGGTGAGATCAGGATCCCGACCCATGAAGGCGCGGTACAGTTCCTCAGGATCCGCGGAATTTCCCCTGCTGAGAATCTCCTTCACAAACGCCGCGCCGGTCTCGGAATTGAAGACACCCTCCTTCTGAAACCGGGTGAACGCATCGGCGTCCAACACCTCCGCCCACTTGTACGAATAGTAGCCGGCCGCATAACCGACCGGATCGCTGAAAAGATGGTTGAAGCGGAGCAGGATGGTCCGGCCGGGCGGCACCGTCGGGATGATGCAGTCCGCCACCACCGCACGCGCCTTGGCTTCGATGTCGCCATCGAGAAACTCCGCCGTGCGCATGTGAAGCGCGAGGTCCATCTTCGCGAACTGTATCTGCCGCATGACCGCAGCCGCACCGCGGAACCGCCGGGCTGCGATCATCTTCCTGAAGAGTGGCTCGGGGATGGGTTCGCCCGTCTCATGATGCCGCGCAAAGAGATCGAGCCCCGCCCTCTCCCAGGTCCAGTTTTCCAGGATCTGCGACGGGAGTTCGACAAAGTCCCAGGCCACATTGACGCCATTGAGCGACTTGATCTCCACCTCTCCGAGGAGGTGATGCAGCAGATGGCCGAATTCGTGAAAGACCGTCTCGACCTCGCGATGGGTCAGCAGCGCCTGCCGCCCTCCGATCGGTGGCGTCAGATTGCCGCAGATGTAGCCGAGATGGGGTTCGCGTCCCGACGGCGGACTCACTCCACCCGTCAGCAAATAACCCATCCAGGCTCCGCCGCGCTTCGATTCGCGGGGGTGCCAGTCGGCATAGAACGACCCCAGGTGGCGTTTCCTTCGGTCGAAAAGATCGTAGAATCTTACCTCCGGGTGCCAGACCTCAACGCTTCCCGCGGGGCGCTCAACGATGGTCAGGCCGAGCACGCGGTCCGCGATTTCGAAAAGTCCGGAGATCACGCGGTCCATCGGGAAATAGGGGCGAAGCGCCTCCTCGTCAAAATCGTACCGATCCTTCCGCAGGCGTTCCGCCCAGAAGGAAACCTCCCACGCCTTCAGCGTTTCCGACGGGACGCCGAGGCGCTTCGCCTTGAAGTCCTCCAGTTCGCGGCATTCACGCCTGAAGGGATCCTGCGCACGGGCCTTCAAATCCTCGATGAAGGCCAAGGCGCGCGCACCCGTCTTCGCCATGCGGCGCTCCAGCACGAGGTCCGCAAAATGGGATTTGCCGAGAAGCGACGCCTTCTCCGCCCGGAGCGTCAGGATGCGCCGGACGAGATCCGCATTGTCATGCGGAGCCACGGAACCGACGGAGACAAATGCCGACCACACCTGCCGGCGGAGATCCTCGTTCTCCGCATAGGTGAGGACCGGCTCGATCGACGGCCCGTGCAGCGTGAATCGCCAGACCGGTTTCTCCGGAGTGCCGAGCCCCTTGCGCTCCGCATTGGCGCGCGCGGCCGCCTTCGCGTGCGCCGGCAGTCCCTCGAGCTTCGATTCATCCTCGACCAGAAGCTGCCAGGCGTTCGTCGCATCGAGCACGTTTTCCGAATACTTCTGCGTGATCTGGGCAAGCTCACTCTGGAGTTCCTCGAGCCGCCCGCGCTGGGCCTCGGGGAGATCCGCACCGGCAAGTCGGAACGACGCCCCGGTCTCCTCGATCAGGCGCGCATGGATTCCCTTCAACGCGCGTCCTTCCGCGGATTCGCCAAAACTCTTCAACCGCGCCCACAACGGGGCGTTCAACGGAATTTTGGCAAAGAAGGCCGACACCTTTGGCAGCATCGCATTGTGAGCCTCGCGGATCGCGGGCGCATCGGCGACCGACTGCAGGTGCGTGACTTTTCCCCAGGCGAAATTCAGCTCCTCCGTCGACCGCTCGAGCGCCAGGTACGTATTGTCATACGTGAGCGTCCCCATGTCCCGCGACGCAATGGCCGCTATGGCCGCCTCGGCGCGGCTCAGCGCCAGTTCGATGTCGGGAACAATGCGTTCAGCCGAATGCTGCGACCACCGGATCTCAAACGCCGGGTCATTGAAGGGATGCTCACTCATTTCCAGTGAAGCAACCGCACCCGCGGCTCAGGTCAAGTCATGTCGCGCAGGCGCGCAAGGGCCGTCGTGCAGGCCGTGGCGATCATTGTGATGTCCAGGCTGTAGGCAACGAACCGATAGCCTTCCCGAAGCAGCTTTTCGGCAGCATCAGGATCGGACGGCACGGCATGAATGCCCGGGACAATCCGGTTGCGCGTGCATGCGGCGAGAATCCTGGCTTTCGCAGCCAGATAGTCGGGGTGCGAGAACTGCGCGGGAATCCCCATGGAAGCCGTCAGGTCGTAGGGTCCGATGAACACCGCGTCGATGCCGGGCACCGAGAGAATCTCGTCGATCGCATCGACGGCATCAATGTGCTCGATCTGGACGGCGACCAGCACCTCCTCGTTCGCGCGCACCAGTTCATCCTCGACCCGGAGTCCATAACCGTTCGCACGACAGAACCCGACGCCACGAAGCCCGACCGGCGGGTACTTGCACGCCTGCACAAGCAGACTGGCTTCCGCTGCGGTTCGAACCAAGGGGGCGACCACGCCGTCGGCACCGGCGTCGAGGTACCGCTTGACCCAGGCATAGTCCACCCCGTGCAACCGCACAAGCGCTCCGCAGGCGGGGTTGCCCGAACGAATCGCTTGGAAAAGGCGCTGTGCCTCGGGAAGATCCACCGCCGAGTGTTCGCTGTCCACACAGAGGAAGTCGAACCCGCAGGATGCCATCAGCTCCGCGAGCATCGGACTCCCGCTGTTGAGCCAGCTTCCGAGGATGGTTCGTCCTTCGCGAAGGCGCCTGCGGAGATTGGGTCGGGTTGGAATTGCAGTCATGGAAATCTAGGAATGAGAAAGTCCTTAACGGGAATCTTCACGACCAGTTTCAGAACCTCAACCGTGGCACTGTCAATCCTCACGCCACCGCGGTGGGCGTCCAACGGGGTGAAGAGCGAAAAGATGCCAGGCTCCGCAACCACCCGCCCCGCTGGGGACCGCGAATCATAGAAAATGAGGTCCCGGGTCTCATCATAGTCGCCAAAAGGCTTAAGCAATCCCCTCGGACACCACTCGATCACCTCGCCTCCCGCGAGGGTGTATTGAAGATCCACGTGCCTCCGGTGCGTTTCAAAGCGGGCGGAGGATTCAATCACCGTCGCATAGCGGAGGATCAATGCGCGCATCCCGTCGCCGATGTCGAAGCTCCCTTCCTTCGGTTCCGGCGGCAGCGACCTGATCCAGGCGACCGCTCGCACCGCCGCTGCACCGCAGGCATCCAGCCCAAGGTCCTCAAAGTCGCGCAGTTGACCGCAAATCATGCCAGGTTCGTCACGGGCATTCGATGTCAGGAATCACCGCCCGTCGCGGCGTACCCGTACAGAAAGGCGCGATGCAGCTCGAATCGGATCCTGCTCGCACCCGCCGGAGCCCGCTCGCCGCCCTTCCAGCGAAACGTGGCACGCCGCTGGTCTCCGGTCGCCGGCGTGCAGTCCTCCAGTGAAAAACCGGGGCAGGCCCGACCGGCCTCGTCCTGAAGCTCCGCACGAAGCGACCCACCCTGTTTGACATGGACATTGACCGCGACCCGGCTGCCCGCCAGCCGCATCGGTCGCGTGACAGCCTCCCCCACTGTCGCCCCCCCCGCCGAGGATACCAGAGCATACAGCCTGTCAAAGTCCCACGAGGCGCGGCACAAGGCGGTGTTGAACGGCAGCGTCGGCGTCTGGTAGCCGATCACGGTTTCATTGCCAACCTCGATGCGCGGCTTGAAACGCGTGTCAAATATCTCGCCGTGAATGCCCTCCGAGCCTGCGTAGTAAACGAACATTTTTCCGCCTTCGACGATCGGATGATGCATCTGCCACATCATGCCGCCACCGTAGTCGCCCAGGGCCGGATTGGGGAGCGCGGCACGGCGATCGGGTCGCCACCAGTGAAATCCGTCGCGCGACGCGGCGAGTTCGAGGCTCATGGTCTGAATCGCCGCATCATAGTAGTTCACCAGCGCCACATAACCGCCTTCCACCTTGACCGGGCAGACTTCCAGAAACTGCGCGTAGTCGGGATCCCGCCAGTCGCGCGTGAGCACCAGCGTTTCATCCCCCCAATGCGTTCCGTCCGGACTCGAGCGGCGGGCGACGCTGCGCAGACCGCCTCGCGGATTGTTGTCGTACGTGATGATCCGGTCGCCCTCCCGAAGTTTCGGGTAGACCTTGAAGTAGGAGTAGTAGGGGCCGCCGGGAGAGTCGCGATAGACATAGGACACATCTCCTCCTCCTCCGGTCGCCGCATGCAGCGGCCCCTCGGTCAGGATCCAGCTCTTCCCATCCTTCGAATGGTAGCGGTAGGTGCCCAGGCGTTCCTGGGGACCCGGCAGATGGCCAACCTTGTTCTCCTTCATCCCGCCGTAGAGCGGCCCGCGCATGACAAACATTTCGTAGGGCCATTCCTTGTTCGTTGGATCGACGAGGACCGATGCGTAAACCGACGTCCCTCCCGAATCCAAATCAAACAGGATGTTGGTCCTGTCGTAGCCCGGCCAGCGAACGAATGACAGCTCGGGTCGAACCCAGTGCACACCATCCCCGCTCTCAAGATAGGTGAGGCGGCGCTGCTGCTCGTGAATGGTGGTGAGTCCATCAAGCCTCACTTCCGCCGGCGTTGAAACCTGCCAGGCCTTCCACTTTCCGTCGATCGGATCATGCAGGACCGTGCCATGCGCCATGATCCCTCCCGCATCCCATGGCCTCCCCGGCTCAAGCAGGGGATTCCCTGGATCGGGCACGCCCAGCTCAACCCGCCAGGAGACGAGCTGCAACGATTCGAAATCATCCGGCATGAGCAGCGGGAGACGCTGTGAAGTGGAGGCCGCTTCCAGAGCAAGCGCAGCGACGCACGCGCCCGGGATCACGCACAGGCGGAGCCGCAGACAGAGATTTCGGAGCAGTGTTGGTGCCATGGCGGATTCGGGAGAATTGGTTGAATGACCGGACGGGAAGGCGTGACTGCGCCAATCAGAATCTCCGCTCAAGGGAGAACACAACCCGTCGCGGCGACGTTCCGCTGTTTGCCGTGCCCGTGACGACGCGCTGATCCAGGACGTTCTGCACGCGAAACTGCGCATCCCAGGATCCCCTTCCCTGCTTGCGCAGAACTCGCACGCCAACATCCCAGCGCAGGCTGCCGCTCTGCAGCACGATGTTGTCGGGGTTGAGCACCACATCATCGGTGTAGCCAAAGGCATTCTGGAAGTAAACCGACCAGACCGGGCTTCTGTAGCCAAGATAGCTGCCCATGAAATTCAGGCGCACAGGCGTGTCCCCGCGCTGCCTCCGCTTCACGACCGTCTGATCGGACTGGACGGCGAATATCGCAGTGTGCGCAAACGCACCCGACGCATAGAACGAGAGCCTGTCCGTCGGCGCCCCCGACAACTCGAACTCCACCCCCTCCGCCGTGGAACTCGGATCCACCACGTTCTCGCGCCAGTTGTACAACGGGCTCAGCTCGTCATTGCGGTTGGTGCGGAAATTCACCGAGCGGATGTCGCTTCCCTCGAGAATCTTGTAGTAGGAGACATTGAAGGTGTACTTGCCGCCAAACAGCTCCGACTTGATGCCGATCTCATCGAGCTCCACCGTGCGCGATGCCGCGACCCGCGCCGCGGGATCCCGGCCCGCCACTCCAAACGTTCCCTCGGGATAGCGGAGCACATTCCGCTCCGGATCCTGTTGCTCCGCATGGACCGCAAAGAGATTGGCCCCGGAGAACAGCCGGTATCCGGCGCCGACCCGCCAGGTTTTGTCCGTTGGCTCCGGGCGCGACGCCGTGAAGCTGTTGTTCATCAAATTGTGGATGTCCTCCTCGATCTTGTCATAGCGCCATCCTCCGGTGACCTGCAGGCGATCCTCCCATGCTTTCACGGTGTGCTGCACATAGAACGACGTCTCCTCAACGTCCCGCGTCTCCTCCGTCGAGACCCTCTGCGCCGGCAGATCGCTCCGCTTCAGGTTGAGAAAGGCACTGTTGTCGAGTATGCGAAAAATGCCGCCCGTATTGGCGCGCTTGAACCGGTCAAAAATGTCGCGCTTCGTGTATTCATATCCCACGAGAGTCTGGTGCGACATCTTCGCAAAATTGTATTCCATCAGGAAATCGCCCTGGTAGGACACAAATTCGGTGTCGCGCTCCGTGGTGTCGTGCCGCAGCGCCATGGTCCAGTCGATCGGCGGACCGAGCGGATTGGCCGGGTCGAAGATGTAGTTCCCGAATCCGCGCAGGCGCGTCAGCTCGCGGTCAACCTCTGTCTTCACCCAGAGGACGCCCTGCCGGGTCGAAAGCCAGTCGTTGAACTTGTGGTTGACCTGGGTCAGCACTTCGTAGTCCTGCGCATCGGGCTTGACCCACGATGCCGTCTGGGGCGTGTCCTGCGGCAGCATGCGCGTCTTGTGAAGCGCACCGTCCTGCGGAAAGGTCCGGAAGACCTGTCCGTTCGGCGCCCGGTAGAAGAACTGCATTTCATCCTGGATCTCGAAAAACTCCGCCGACGGCGTCCGGCCTGACTGCAGCGTTCCCTCGACCAGCAGGTCCGTCCGGTCCGTGAGCTGCACATGGACGGAGGGGAAGAACGCAAACGTGTCATAGCGTTCGTTGGGAAGGTAGATCTCGCCGCCCGTGTAGGAGGCTATCGCCCGGTAGAGCACCCGCCCGTCGGAGGTGAGCGGTCCGGTGCTGTCGAGCACGCTCTTGTTGTAGCTGAAGTCGTCGATCGTGAAGCTCACGGAATTCATCCGCTTCTTCTGCGGCTTCTTGGTGACCAGATTCACGACGCCCCCCGCCTCGCCACGCCCCGTGGTCGCCGAGCCGAGCCCCTTGATCACCTCAATGCGGTCGATGTTGGCCATGTCCTTTCGGAACTGCATCGACTGGCCGGAGGTGTAGCGGAAGCTGTTTCTGAACTGGCTGAAGACATCGATCGACCGGACCTGAAACTGGTCCTGTCCGCCATTGCGCACCGTGACGCCCGGGAGAAACGCAACGGCCTCGCCCAGTGTCGGCGCCGCCAGTTCCTTGATCATGCGCTCGCTCGCAATGTTGACCGTCTGCGGGATGTCCCGCAAAGGCGTGTTCAGGCGCGTGACCGACGTCGCCGATGTCACGCCATAGCCGCTGGCGTCCTCCTTCGCTTCAACCGAGAAGGGCGTCAGGGTGATCACATCCTTGTCGTCGGGTGCGGTGCTTGAAACAGTCTGTGCGGCGGCTTCTCCGGCGATCGCCGGCAGCACGGCGAGAAGGAGGGTCCGCAGGATTTTTGCGCGGGATATTCCATTCCCGTATGAGGTGTGCGATTTCATGGGGTTGCAGTGGTTTGCGGTCGCGCGATCCAGTCCGGCCATCGGACGGGGATCGCTGTGGCACGCATCCATGCGAATGCGCGGTTGACGCGCAAACCGGACGACGTGTTATGATAACGTCCAGTGAACTCCCGCCCCTCCCGAGCCAGTCTTCATGAGGTCGCCGCCGCCTGCGGCGTTTCGGCCATGACGGTGTCACGAGCCATGCGGAACCACCCGAACGTCGCCCCCGCCACGCGACGCCTCATCGTGAACGCCGCAAGAAAGGCGGGGTACGCGCCTGATCCCTACATGGCGCGGCTGATGGCCAGGGTCCGCAGCCATCGCCACAAGGATTCCGAGGCGGTCGTCGCCGTGCTGCGCGACTATCACCAGGGCGACGACCTGCTCGACTCCGCCTACCACTACGCTCCGCTGCGCGACATCAGCCACCACGCGGCGCGCTACGGCTACCGCGCAGAGGAGTTCCGGCTCGACCGCGCCAAGATGTCCCCGGAACGGCTGCGCCAGATCCTGGATGCACGCGGCATCGAGGGCCTGATCGTCTCGCCGCAGTCATCCCGGAGCATCGGGCGCGAAATGGACTACTCGGGTTTCGCCGCCGTGACGCTCGGCTACGGCCTTCCCAACCCGGGATTGCATCGCGCAAGCACCAACATGACCCGCGGCATCCTCAAGGCGACCCGCGAACTCGCCGACCGCGGCTACCGCCGCATCGGCCTCGCCGTGTCCGAATGGATCGACGCCCGCTCCGACCACACCTACACGGGCGCGATGCTCAACCATCAGCGCCTGATCAGGCCCGCCGACCGGGTGCCGCTCCTGCTCTTTCCCAAGAACAACATCGCCGAGGACAAGCGCTACTTCTGCACCTGGTTCCGCCGCCACCGGCCCGACGTCGTCATCTCCTTTGACACCTACGTCCCGGATTGGCTGACAGGGGATCTGGGGCTGAGCATCCCCGGGGACTGCGGATTCGTCGTCCACGACTGGATCGAGCGCTGCCCGCACCATGCAGGCATCGATCACCGCCGCCCGGACGTCATTGGCGCCGCCATGGACCTCCTGGCGACGCAGCTCCTCAACAACGAGCGGGGTGTGCCGGCCGTCGCGCGGCAGGTCCTTATCGAGCCCGCGTGGATCGATGGACCCAGCATACGCCCCCGTTGAAATCGCATCGAATGTTATCATAGCAGCCCCCGGGAATTGTCAGGGGCGGCCCGCTGGGAATCATCGTCCACTTTGCATCGTATGCCAAAACACCCCGGCGCCCGGCGCTCCGCTCCCCTCCCACTTGTCCTGGTGACATCCGAAACGCGCCGCGAGGAGCTGGCTCCCCTGCGCGGCATCGCCCGGCTGCTCGTTGGTCCCGGCGGCGGCAACACGATGCCCAGGTCCGAGGTCCTTCGATGGGCCCCAAAAGTTGCGGCCATCATCTGCCGCGGAGAACTGCAGGTGGATGCCGAGATCCTGGAGCGCGCCCCCCACCTGCGCATTGTCGCCAGTGCGTCGGTCGGAGTCGACAAGCTGGACCTCGCCCGCATGGAACGCCAGGGCGTCTTCGCCACAAATGCGCCGGATTACTTCGTCGAGGCAACGGCCGACTACACGCTCGGGGCGATAATATCCCTCCTGCGGCGGCTCAATGAGGCGGATCGCTACGTGCGCCGGGGTCAATGGCGCAGCTTCCAGCCCGGTGCGTGGGACGGAGCGCTGCTGCGCGGAAAGGTTCTCGGCCTCGTCGGCTACGGCGCCATCGGCCAGGCGGTCGCACGGCGCGCGGCGGGATTCGGCCTGGAGGTCATCCACTACCGGCGCACCCCGTCGCGGGATGCTGGATACACGCCTCTCGAACAGCTCCTGGCCCGATCCGACATTGTGTCCCTCCATGTCCCCTTGAACGAGGATTCGCGCGCATTGATCGACGAGCAAAGACTCCGGCGGATGAAGCCGGGGGCCTGCCTGGTCAATGTGTCCCGCGGACAGGTTGTTGATGAGCCGGCACTGATTTCAGCCCTTGAGTCAGGGCGGCTCGCCGGTGCCGCGCTCGATGTGTTTGCCGACGAGCCTCGCGTGCCGCTGGCATTGCGCCGGCTGCCCAATACGCTGCTCACACCTCACATTGGTGGAGGCACGGTGGAAAGCCGCAGACATTCGTCGCTCACCTGCGCGAGGGCTGTTGCGCGAGTCCTCTCTGGACAACGGCCTGATAATCTCAAGAACAACCCCTCCGCCGGTTCCCTCCGGAAATGGCGCGGCTCCAAACCCTCGGCCAATCCCAAATGATGAGCACTTCATCCGTCCATGAACCCGAACTCATTCGGAAGATCAGCTTTCGCCTGCTGCCATTCCTGATGCTGCTTTACCTGGTCGCCTACATCGACCGGGCGAACATTTCAGTCGCAGCACTTCAGATGAACGCCGATCTTGGGTTGAGCGCCCGCATGTATGGACTCGGTGCCGGCCTCTTCTACGTCACCTACATTCTCTTCGAGGTCCCCAGCAACATCATCCTGGCCCGCGTGGGCGCGCGACGCTGGATCGCCCGCATCATGCTTACCTGGGGAATGATCGCCGCCGGCATGGCGTTCATCCACACCGCCGGTCAGCTCTACACGATGCGGCTCCTCCTCGGCGCCGCGGAAGCGGGCTTCACCCCAGGCATCATCTACTACCTGAGCCGCTGGTACCCGTCCCGCCACCGCGCCGGTGCGCTCTCCTATTTCTACATCGCGGCGGCGCTTGCCTCGGTCGTCGGGCTCCCTCTCTCCGGAGCGCTCCTGGGGCTCGACGGCTGGCATGGCTTCTCAGGGTGGCGCTGGCTCTATTTTCTCGAGGGAATACCCGCCATGATTCTCGGTGTCGCGGTTTTCTACTACCTGCCTGACCGGCCCTCGAAGGCCCGATGGCTTTCACGCGATCAGGCGGACTGGCTGGAAAACACGATCGCGGATGAGTCCGCCGCAGCCCCTGCCGCCAAATCACACGCCGCTGGCTGGCGGCGCGCCTTCAGCGACAGCCGGGTCTGGCTCCTGAGCCTGTTCTGGCTTCTCCAGGCGTTCGGCACCATCGGTGTTACGCTTTTCCTGCCGCAGATCCTGAAGAGCCTCTCGAACGCCAGCAATTTTCTGGTGAGCCTCTACTCCGCCCTGCCGTTCATCTTCGCCTGCATTTTCATGTACGTGAACGGCCGGCATTCCGATCGCACCGGAGAGCGGCGCTGGCATCTGGGACTTCCCCTCATGGTCTCGGGAATCCTGCTGGCCGTGGCAACAACCAGCAGCAACCTCACCTTCGCCTATGTTCTCCTGGTGCTTGCCGTGGGATTCAACTGGGCCGTGACACCTGTCTTCTGGGCGGTGACCACGGAATACCTGGCAGGCGGCGTTGCCGCGGCGGGGGCCATCGCCCTCATCAATTCCGTCGCCAACCTCGCCGGCGTGGGTCTGCCCCCAGCGATGGGCTGGATTCGCGACCACCGCGGGAGCTACCAGCTCGCACTCCTGCTCATAGCGCTCGCGCTCTTCCTCGGAGGAATCCTCGGTCATGCGCTCGCCGGAAAGAAGCCCGGCTCATCCTGTTGATGCCTGCTTCGCTTGTTGAAATTCGCGCCTGACACCGCCCTGCTCCCTTTCTGAACAAGACGCCATGAAGATCACACGATTGGAGACTTTCCACGTCCGCCCCCGCTGGCTCCTCGTCCGCGTGCACACCGACTCCGGACTCAGCGGCTGGGGTGAAGCGACGCTTGAGGCCCGCTCGCTCACCGTGGAAACGATGGTCCGCGAAATGTCCGGCTGGCTGATCGGCCAGGACCCGCGCCGCATCGAGCACATCTGGCAGACGCTGCACCGCGGAAGTTTCTATCGCGGCGGCCCCGTCCACGGCTCGGCCATCGCCGGAATAGACATCGCACTCTGGGACATCCTTGGAAAGAGCCTCGGGACTCCAGTGCATCAACTGCTGGGCGGACGCGTTCGCGACAGGATCCGCATGTATGCCTGGACGGACGCGGGCACCGCCGACGACTACGTCAATTCGGTTCGCGACCTGCGCGACCGCCGGGGTCTGACCGCATTCAAGTACAACGCCACCGGTCAGATGCGCCCGGTTTCGTCGCTCTCCGCGATTGAGACCGCCGTCACCCGGTTCAAGGACCTGCGGAAACTGGTCGGGCCAGATGTCGACATCGCAGCCGACTTCCACGGTCGTCTGACGTTCGCCGATGCCAAACGCCTGATCGGCCGCCTCGAGGAATTTCATCCGCTGTTCATCGAGGAACCCATTCTTCCCGGCGATCCGGAAGGCATGCGACTGATCGCGGAATCGACCCGGATCCCCATCGCCGCCGGTGAACGCCTTTTCAATCGCTGGGATTTTCAGCCCCTTCTCGATCGCCGCGCGATCAGCGTTGCCCAGCCCGACCTCGCACACGCCGGGGGAATTTCCGAGACGCGCCGCATCGCCGCACTCGCCGAATCGCGCGACATACTCGTCGCCCCGCACTGCCCGGTCGGCCCGGTCGGCCTGGCCGCATCCCTGCAAATCGACGCGGCCTGCCCCAATTTTCTGATCCAGGAGCACGTCACCCTCGGCGAATCGCTCCTGACCAAGCCATTCGTGCTCGAAGCCGGATTCCTGAAGGTGCCCGAAGCCCCCGGCCTGGGCGTCGAAATTGATGAAAAGAAACTCGCTGCGGAGAAATTTGACGGCGTCTGGCACAATCCTCGATACACCGCCGAGGACAACGCATTTGCGGAGTGGTAGATCATGAGCACCGGCGATTTGCTGCTCTCGTGCGACTGGGGTACTTCGAGTTTCCGCCTGCGACTGGTAAGCCGGGGAAACGGCCGCGTTCAGACTGAGCATGCAACGGCAGACGGCGCCCAGCCGATCGCCAGCGCCAGCCCCAGCGTCACCGCGAGGCGGGCGGCGTTTCGCGCCGTCCTGGCGCATGCGCTCGAAGCGATCGGTGTCGCCCAGCAAAGGAGCATTCCCTTGGTCATTTCGGGAATGGCCTGCTCCACCATTGGCTGGCTGCCTCTCGGCTACGCAGGCCTGCCGGCGCATGTCTCCGGCAGCGACTTTGTGACCGGCGACCGCCGCATCGACGGCCGCAAGGTGAGGTTTGTCTCAGGCCTGCGGGCGGACTGCGATGTCATGCGCGGCGAGGAATGTGAGCTTGCCGGGCTTTTCGCAGCGGGGCGTCGTCAGGTTCTCGCACGGGACTGCCTGGTCGTGCTTCCGGGCACCCATTCCAAGCATGTTCGCCTGAAAAGGAACCGCATAACCGATTTCGTCACGCACCCGACCGGGGAGCTTTTTTCGCTCGCTTTGAAACACAGCACGTTCGGCGGCGCCATGAACGAAAAGTTTTCGCCTCGATCATTTCGCGCGGGCGTCCTGGCAGCGCGGCAACTGGGCATGGGGCCGGCCCTTTTCAAAGCACGGGCGAGAACCGTTCTGGGGCTCATGCCTCGTGAGCACACCGCAGATTTTCTCAGCGGCGTGCTGATAGGTTCAGAAATCGTCTGCCTGCCGTCCGGCGTGCCTGTGGTACTCGGTGCAGGCCCCGCGCTCGCTCCCCGCTACCGACTCGCCCTTCGCACGATCCGGCGGAGGGAGAGTTTCATTCCCATTGAGCCGCGGGAAATGGCGCAGGCGTTGATTCGCGGCCACCTGCAGTTGTCAACGGGCCTGTAGGACCGCGGTCCGGAGCCGACTAGTTGCCCGCCGGTGATGACCGGGAAATCCGGCCGGTGATGACCATTCTCTCCCGCTTGAGGATCATGTGAATCACGCCTGGCTCAATCGGATCCCACGCAAACGCCTGGCCCTCCGCCGTCACAGGCACCGTGGCGACCCACTTCAGGGTCGATCCCGCATCCGGAAACTCGAGAACACAAAGCGCCTTCTCATCGTGGCCGGTCACGAAGAGGAAACCACCAGGCCCGATTGCACCGCCCGAAATGCCGAAGCCGCGCTTTCCGAGATAGGCAATCAAATCCGGGGGAAACACCCACCCGCGTCCGGTTGGGGCCCAGTCATCGGTGAACTCCGCCAGCCGCGTCCACTCCGGCCCGCGCCCGGGTTCTCCACCGCGTCCGGCATAGTGGACGAAGCAGGCTATCCAGTGATCGGCCCGCCGGTCGATCCAGGTGAGTGAACCGTCCGTCCGCCCCAGGCTGATCGCCCCGACATGCTTCAGGGTCGCCGGATTCCAAAGCTCGACCGAGCTCACATGCGGAACACCGGGATAATTGGAATGGGCACCGTGTAGTTGGCCGATAAATACGACACCCGCGTTGACATGCGTCAGCGGCTGACCCTCCGGACAGCTCCAGGTCGCCACACGCTCACCCGTCGTCTTGCGATACTTGCCGATGTCGTGATTGGAAATGACATACAGGAAATCCTGATCTGCAGCCACGCCCTGCCTTGCCTCGGAAGCCGTGAAGCGCCGGATCTCCTCGAACCGCCACCCGTCCGGCCCGGGTACGCTGTCGTCCGCCCAGACCACGCTGGAAAGGATTAATGCTGCCGCGAGACTGGAGTGCCAGGGATTCATTGCTTTGGAAGGAGGTTGAAGATTTCGGGACGAAGGGATGGGGGCGCCAAACATTCGCCAAGGGACCGTGTTTGCATCCTTGAGCCGATGGAAAGCGCCGCACAACTCCGGCTCCATCGTGAAACACCTGTCAACGCTGGCAACCGGTCTGACATGTTATGATAGCACGGCAGGCCCCCGCCCCCTGCCGACCGGCACGTCGCCGTAGCCGTGAACACGTTCGCAAATCTGACTCAGGATCGAACCCAGGTCTCCGTTCGCCGTCTTGAACTGGTCGGCGTCCACGGTAAGAGGCGCGCCAAGCACGACGAGCGGAGCACCATAGCCCGGAGTCAGCATGGCCTGCTCCAGCGTGAGGCCGCCGACCGCCTGCACGGGCACGCTGACCGCTGCGACAACCTCGCGCAGATTGTCGAGCGGACTCGGCATGCGACGCCCGGACGCCGCGATTCCCCGGCGTTCGTCATAGCCAATGTGATGAATCACATAGTCGCATCCAAAGTCCTCCAGCAACCGCGCGCCAGCCACCCAGTCCTCACAGCCCAGATTGTCGCCCATCACCTTCACATTGTAGTCACGGCCCGCCTTGACCACGCAGCGCAGCGTCTCCCTGTGCGCGCGCGCCATGACCACCACATGCGTGGCTCCCGCCTTTGCCATCATCTCGGCCTCCAGGTATCCTCCATCCATCGTCTTCAGGTCAGCTACGATGGGCTTCGTCGGAAACCTCTCGCGCAGCCGTCGCACCCCGTGCAGACCCTCCGCCAGAATCAGCGGGGTCCCCGCCTCCAGCCAGTCCACGCCCGCCTGCACGGCGACTTCCGCGGTGCGGACCGCCTCGTCAAGATCAGTGATGTCCAGGGAGATTTGTACAATGGGGCGCATGGTGGGATGACAGTCTCGTCTTACTGGCTACATCAGCAGACCGCCGCCACGCGATGAAATTTTTGCCCATTCCGAGTCGTGGTGCATCGCGGCCCAGGGCCTGACGCGTTCCCGCTTGGCATTTCTTGCACATTCATTCGGGGACCGTCACAACCACCCCGGCGATCCGGCACCGACCCACACTTCCCATGAAAATCAAATCCGCAGAGTTTCTGGCGAGCGCGCCCAGCCTCGCCGACGCGCCGCGAACCCGCCTGCCCGAGATCGCCTTCATCGGACGATCCAATGTCGGAAAATCCTCGCTGATCAACATGCTGACCGGCCGCCGCGACCTCGCCAAGGTGTCAGCGACTCCGGGCAAAACCGTGCTGATGAATTTTTTTCGCATCAACGGCTCATGGCTGCTCGTGGATCTTCCCGGCTACGGCTATGCGAAGGTAGCGAAATCACAGCGGGCAGACTTCAGTGACGCGGTGAACGCCTACCTCGAACAGCGCGAAAACCTCCACCGCATCTTTGTGCTGATCGACTCGCGGCTGGAACCCCAGGCGATCGACCTCGAATTCCTGGACTGGGTCCGGCACATCGGCCTCGACTACTCCCTGATCTTCACCAAGGTCGACAAGCAATCGCCAACCCGTACGCGCGCAGGCATCGCGGCGTTCATGAACAGCCTGATGCTTCGCGGATGCACCACGCCGCCGTGCTTTCAAAGCTCCACGATCTCGAATCAGGGTAGATCGGAGATTCTCGCGGCGATCCAGGAGGCGATCAGAACGCCGTGACCACCTGATAGACGCCGAGCGACCCCATCGCCGCGGCGGCCATGAGCAGACCGAGAAGCGAAAGCGGGCGTGCGCGCAGGGCGCGATGGGGATTCGTGAAATGGAAGTAGAGCGCGGCCCCCGCAAGGAACGGCAGCATCATGCCCTGGGCAATGGCGCCAACGAACACCAGATGCACGGGATTGCCCGCCCAGATGAAAACCGCGGTGAAACAGATGGGCAGCACCACGCAGCCAATCTTGACCCATTTTCTCCGATCCGCGTCGTCACGATACCGCTTCAATCCCCACAATCCAAGCGCATCGGCCAGCAGCCGGGCGTTCGATGCGGTTCCTCCAAAGATAGTGGAGTACAGCACCGCTAGGGCTCCGACAACAAAGAGCCACAGGCTCCACTCCCCGAACGTGGTCCGGTACATGTGCGAGAGCGTCTCGATCATGTGCGTGTTCTCGACAGTCATGTTCTTCGCGTGGAGAACAGCCGCGCCGAGGAGATAGAACGCCACCGTCGTCGAGGTATAGAGGACGAACGATGTCCAGGCATCGATGCGCATCACGCGCAGCCAGGCCTTCGCGCGCGTCTGCCATTCGTCCGTGCCGTCATCAGGCCCAAGCCGCCTTCCGTAGCCTTTCTCGAGACACCAGTACGGGTAATAAATCAGCTCCGAGGCCCCGACCCCAATCAGCCCAAAACATCCAAATGCCGTCGCGAGATCCGCAGGCAGCTTGAACGAGAAGCCGCCGGCCATTTGTGAAGCCGTGATTGCGTAGGGGGTGGACTGCAGCGCGACCACCGCAACGACGGTCGTTATCGTAAATCCGGCGACCATCGCGGTGGAGGCAATCTCCACCAGTCGATACCTCCCGATCACCAGCAGCACCGCGCAGCTCATGCCGATCACGATTGCGAGCGGCTCCACCGCCACCTTCAGGCCGGCCAGTTGAAACGCAGTCGCCGCGCCGCCCACCATGCCCGCCACCTGGGGCACAAGGCAGACGTACATGCCCAGCCAGATCCAGAGGACCCACGAGACCACCAGGCGCGGACCAGGCAGCCTGTTCAACGCCTCGAGTGTCGTCACGCCTCTCGTAACGGCATGACGCCCCAGCTCGATCTGAACGAAAACCTTGAGCAGACACCCGAGGATGATGAACCAAAGCAGCCTGAAGCCCACCTCGGCCCCGAGCTTCGGCGTCACGATCAGTTCTCCCGAGCCGACAATGATCGACGTGATGATGAGGCCGGGCCCCAACTGCCTGATCAATCCCTTCAACGAAGTGGGTGCCGGTTGGATGTCTGAGGCAGGCTGGGATACCATGGAGGGTAGCGCGCCAGCGTTGCGCGTTTCATCGGCGACACAAGGGGTAATCCTGTTCGCATTGAAGATAGTCGAGCCTTTCCCCCCAAGTGTCTCGGCAAACTCACCAAGTCGTGCGCGATTGCCTTTCCCGCAGCCGCCCGTCTTTCTGGCGGCTCCTGAATGGCACTTTCTCGAAAACGGATTTTCAGACAGGCTGCGCCTCAACCCGCCACGATCTATGTCCGGCGCGGCTACAACCGCGTCCTCGCCGGGGAATTTGAGGCGCTGAAGGCGAAACGGGTCGACTTGGTCAGGGACAAGGTCGAGGCCCACAGCCAGGGTGACCTTCGCGAAAACTTCGGATTCAAGGCCGCCAAGGAGGCGATCCGCGCCGTCGATCGGAAGATGATGGCGCTCGATCGATTCGTGGCGCGCAACACCTTCATCGAGGTCGACACGGCATCCTGGCTCACGAAGGCCACCGACACCCTGCAACTCGGGCATGTGGCCGCGATTGAGAAGCAGGATGTCGCCTCCAACCGCAGACATCGCTTCACATTCCTGGTCACCACGCATGGCGAAACCGCCAGCGATCCGGATTCAGGAATCGAGTGCCTGCCTCACAATTCGCCGCTTGCGGCCGTTCTGCTGGGTCAGCCTGTCAATGCACGCATCAAGGCCCGCCTGCCCGCAGGCGAAGCCTTTCTCACGGTGCTTTCCATCCGCAACCCAACCCAGACGGAGCTGGACCGCCTCTTGAGAGAGATCAAGCCGCCAGAGATCGATGATTCAGAGGATTAGGGGCATCTCTTCTCCGACCGAGGGATCCTCAGCTGAAGATCGGAGCAAGAACCAGATTCGCTCCAGGCAGCGCCACAAAGTTCTCTCCAATGCTCCAGGTCAGGTCGTTCAGCAGCAGCTTGAACTCCACCTTTCCGTACGCAGGCGTCAGCTTGATGGTCCACTGGTCATCGTAGGCGCATTCGAGCGGCACCCCGGAGCTCCAGGTCAATCCTGCACCTTCGCCTCGAATGAACAATTGATTGCCGAACCCGACATCGATTTGAGCGGTGATCGTGATTTCCTCGGGCGCAGACTCAACCACGGCGCCCTTGGCCTCCTGCACGGCACGCGCCGCGGCAGAACCATTCGCAACCGGTTTGGGTGGCACCGACTTTCTACGAGGAGCGACAGCCTTGCTAACCGGCTTCGTCCCGACCGGTTTCGCCGTGGCGCCACGCGGTGTATTGCTCTTCTTGACCTGTGGGGCGGCAGGCTTTGCTGATGTTTTGCTCTTCTTGTTCATGTCTGTATGGCTGTTATGGACAACGTTACAGACAAGACATCGCATATTCCATGCCCGCAACTTGAAAATGTGCGGGAAAATCGCGCAATCGGCGGGCCAGCGGGCGCCATTCTCCACGAATCGTGCCCGCCCCCAACTTGAAGGCATCCCTGATCTGCGATGCCGCGCTCCAATGGGTGTCGCAGCATTCGGTCACCAGCCGTCACGCTACCGGGCTGAATGACCCGCGCCCAGCGGCCGGCCCGCACCATCCACGGGATCGACATACTTGACCCGCCCGGCGAGCGGCACCAAGTCCGTCAGATCGTAGGTGCGCAACACCCCGTGGATGGCAGACTCCAACTGGCGGTGAGGCACGGTTGCGTCAATGACGCTCTCCCACGACTCAATGGACCTGACCAATCGCACGGAGGAGAAACTTGCAGGATAAGCCGCCGCGGCATTGAGCGCTGGTACAGCCGCATCCTCCAACGCGATCATCTCGATCGAGGCTGCAGGTCCGCCCGGCATCGCCTTCCAGGCCTTCACCACGCCAAGGATATCCTCCGCCCTCATTCCCAAAAGCGACCTGCCCATCATGTAGGCGACCAGATACTCGGCGCCATTGTCCCCGGCAACCGCTGCGGGTCCCCTGCGCCAGGCCTTCATGCTGGTTTCCCCAAAACCACGAAGGTCAACCGCCAGCACCTCCGTGCCGTCGGCGACAAGCTTCGCGATCGGTCCGTCCTCCCCGGCATCCGCCTGCTTGCCAGCGCCATGCACATAAAGGCAGGCTCGCGCCGCGGGTTGCGCAGGCGTGAATCTGAGGGCGGGAAGCGGGACATCACCGTCGCGCGAAAAAATCAGGCGCTCAATCGTCATGCCAGGGCGTTTGAGGGACCCCCTGCTTTCGGCGCGGAGGGGGGGCAGCGTGTCAACATTTCTGATGTTCGCGACCTCTCTGATGCGTTCGCGCCGGGCGGCGTCCGTCAGCTCCGCCCACACGGACTTTCTTTCATGCGCAAGTCGCGCAGCGCGTTCGCGATTGAGGTCGTAGATTGAGCGCGCTCCAGGAAGCGAAAGCACTGACCCCTTCGGCGTGCACTGGATCTCCTCGTTGCTGAAATGCGGCGTTTCCTTTTCGAAAACCGGCTCGTCAATCCCCAGCAGCCAGCGCCGCATCCATCGTACCGCGCCCTCGCGGAGCTGCAGGCTGAATCCATGCGTCGCATCCGTCTCCACGAGATCGATGCGTTCCGGATACCCAAGCCGCGTGTAGATTCGTTTCGCATCCCGGAACGCCTCCCATGCACCGGCAATCGGCACATAGTCGCGCGTGGCGGACAGGATCAGGACCGGCCGCGGCGCGGCCATCACCAAGTAGTCGGGAATGTCCATCCCGTAGCGGTACTGTGCAAAAATGTCCTGCTCGGGATCCCCGGGGCCGGGATGTTCATTCTTTCGCGCACTCGTCGTGATGAAGCACCCGGGAGCGGCAGCCACGAGCCGGGGCTCGAGAGCGATCAGGTAGGACGTCATCATCCCTCCTCCGGAATTGCCGGAAACCGCTATCCGCTTTGGATCCAGATCTGCGCGGGTTTCGAGATAGTCGGCCGCCCGCATGCCATCCCAGATCATGTCGGTGACAAGATTCCTCCCAAGGAGGATGGGGGCCACCGCAATTGTAGTGTGCTCAACCGTCGGATCAAACGAAGACCTGCCCCCGACGTCCTCCACCCGCACGGTCTGACGACGCTCCCCCTGGCCGATCGGATCGAAGCAGAATACGGCGAGTCCATTCCGGGCCAAGATCATCGCCGGCGCCTGGTATGCGGCTTTTCCGCTTCCGGAATGTCCGCACGGCATCAACACCACGGGGTGCGGCGCCTTTCCCTCGAGCGGGAGATACAGGTTGGCCGACACGACAAACCCCGGCTGGCTTTCAAACAGGACCTTTTCAACGCGGAAGCCCTCGCCGCGAAGCTCGCCGGTGACACGCGCGTTCAACGGAGTGCGCTCGGGAAACCCTCCCAGCGACTCAATGAAGTGCTCCCGGAGACGCTTCTGGTACTCCGCGATCTTCTCCTTTCCATTGATGGCTTCATACGCCCTCCGACGCTTTTCGAGCATGGCAAGCGATTCCTGTCGCAGAACATCCCGCAGCGGCCCCTCCCCCTTCTTCACCACCGCAGCCACGGGCAGCACACCCAGCGGGTCCTGCGCAGCCTCCTGTCCATGCACATTCTGCGGCACATGGAAAAAGGCTATGGCCAGGAGCAGTGCCTGGGCGGCACGCCACATCATCCGCATGGGTGCGAAAGCGCGCTTCGCGTCGAGGAGGACCATTCTTGAATCAACAGCGGAATCTTGATCACGCATCTGTGGCTTCATGGGCATTAAAATGTTCTGAGGTTCCAGGGAGGGGAAAGCAGGGAGAGGAATTGTGCGCCGAAGGGAGTTCAATCGAATTCCCCCGGTCGACGCACATGCACGCCATTATATTTCGCGCCATGTTTGCGGGAGGCGCGTCCGGTGTGTCATGCATCCCAGATGGAAACACCCTGCATCCATATTCACGCAGTTGAGTTTTTCGAATCGTCCGCCTTCGTGATCACGTGGATTCCCATTCTTCGGCCGTTCATCCAGCTTCAGCAGGGCCCGCATCGCCCCGCCCGGAGTGCATCCGGCTCAAGGGCGTGCGCCAGAACAATCTCAAGGGATTCGATCTGGATGTGCCGCTCGGAAAATACGTTGTCGTCACAGGACTGAGCGGGGCGGGCAAATCGTCGCTCGTCTTCGACACGCTGCACGCCGAGGGACAGCGGCGCTATGTCGAGACGTTCAGCGCCTACACCCGGCAGTTTCTCGACCTCCTGGACAAGCCAAGGGTCGATTCGATCGAAAACATCCGGCCGTCCATCGCGATCGAGCAGTCCAACACGGTCAAGACCTCGCGCTCGACGGTGGGCACGATGACGGAGCTGACCGACTACTTCAAGGTGTGGTTCAGCCATGTCGCACACTGCTTCGATCCCGTGACGGGGGAAAGAGTGGAGGACGACACCCCTCAGTCGATCTGGACAAAAACGCTCGAGCGGCACAGCGGCCGCAATCTCATCATCGGATTCACGATTCGGAAACCGGAGAAGCTGGCATGGGAGGAGATTCTGGCCAGCCTCAAGGCACAGGCCTACGTTCGAGCGCTCGTCCCCGAAACGGACACCGCTCCTGCGCGAATTATCGTGCGGCGCATCGAGGATCTGCTGAAGGATGCCTCTCTGCTCCGTGCACAAACGGCAATCACGGTCGCCCAGGATCGTCTGGCCGCACTGCCTGAAACCAGGGCGCGGTTTCTTGAGGCGGTTGAAGCGGCGCTGCACTTCGGCCAGGGACAGGTCCAGCTCTTCGACGCTGAATCGCTCACCGAACTCAGCCGCTACTCGCGCGGTCTCCATTCGCCCGCGACGGGACGCACCTTCCGCGCCGCGTCACCCGCGCTTTTCTCGTTCAATTCGCCCCTCGGTGCCTGCCCGCAGTGCCGCGGCTTCGGGCGAATCATCGAGATCGACTACCGGCGGGCCATACCCGACGGAAACCTCTCCATCGAGGAGGGCGCGATCAAGTGCTGGGAAGGCGAGGTGTACAGCGCATCCAGGGATGATCTGCTCCGCGTCGCGCGAAAGCAAAGGATCCCCACACGCGTGCCGTTCTCCAGCCTGACCGAAGCGCAGCGCCGATTCGTCATCGACGGAGAGGATGGCTACGGTGAAAACGGACTCGAATGGCCGAAGGCCTGGTATGGCGTGAAGGGTTTCTTTCGATGGCTCGAAAAGAACACCTACAAGATGCACGTGCGCGTCTTCCTCTCGCGCTACCGCGCCTACAACCCCTGCCCCGCCTGCCGCGGCACCCGGCTGCAGCCGGAATCGCTCTGCTGGAAATGGAACGGCCACACACTGCCATCGCTGTATGCGATGCCGGTGGGCGACCTTCGCGCCATTCTGGAGTCATCCCCATCTTCCGCGGCTGGGCATGCCGGCTCACACAGCGCGTCAATCGCCTTCGATTCCATCCTCACCCGGCTGCGCTACCTCGACGAGGTGGGGCTGGCTTACCTCACGCTGGACCGGACATCCAAGACCCTCTCGGGCGGCGAGGTTCAGCGCGTGAACCTGACATCATGCCTCGGAACCTCGCTCGTCGACACCTTGTTCGTCCTCGATGAACCCAGCGTCGGTCTTCATCCGCGCGACATCGACCGGCTCATTTCCATCGTGCGCACACTGACGGACGCGGGCAACACGGTCGTCGTTGTCGAGCACGACGAGGCCATGATCTGCGCGGCGGACCACGTGATCGAAGTCGGACCGGAGCCCGGCGCGCGCGGCGGGGAGATTGTCTTCCAAGGATCCCTGGAAGACCTGCTGAAATCCCCGTCCAGCCTCACCGGCGCATACGTGTCCGGACGCCGCAGCGTTCCCGTGCCATCCACGCGTCGTGCCGTTTCCCCATCGGATCCTCACCTGAGGCTGAGGAAGGTCACCAAGCACAATCTCCATGGCGTCGACATCGACATTCCGCTGCGACGGTTCGTCTGCCTGAGCGGTGTATCCGGTTCGGGCAAATCAACGTTGCTCGACCACGCCATCCATCAAGGCCTGCTCACAAAGGCCCATCAGTTGACGGAGGATCCAGCCAGTATGGAGAGCATCACGACCGATCTCGAGTTTTCCGAGGTGATGCTGGTCGATCAATCGCCGTTGACGCGCACGCCGCGCTCGAATCCCGCCGTGTACACCGGCGCCTGGGATCTCATACGGGACCTTTTTGGAAAACTGCCCGAGGCGCGGAAAAACGGCTTCTCCTCCTCCAGTTTTTCCTTCAACAGCGGCGACGGTCGCTGCGAGCACTGCCGGGGGCTCGGATACGAACGCGTGGAAATGCAGTTCCTGTCCGATGTCTTTGTCCCCTGCCCCATCTGCGAGGGTCGCCGCTTCAAACCGGAGGTGCTGGCCATCTCCTGGAACGGCCATTCCATCTCCGATCTTCTCTCCACCCCGGTGAGGGAGGCGATCCTCATCTTTGCGGACGAACCGCGCATCCAGCGGCGACTGGCTCCGCTCGAGGCCGTGGGACTCGACTACCTGACGCTGGGGCAGCCCCTGAACACGCTGAGCGGAGGCGAGGCGCAGCGTCTCAAACTCGTGCGGTACCTGGGTGCGTTCGCCTCGGACGATCCCTCCCACGCGCTGCTCCTGCTCGACGAACCCACCACGGGACTGCATCGCCATGACGTCCTGCGTCTCGTCGGCGTCCTTCAATCCCTGGTGGGGCGGGGGCACAGTGTGGTGGTGATCGAGCACAATCTCGATGTGCTCAAGTCCGCCGACTGGATCGTCGAGATCGGCCCGGGGGCGGGCGCTGACGGCGGACGCATCGTGTCGGCCGGCACGCCCGAGTCCTCGGCAGGAGGGAAAACCGCGACGGCGCCATTCCTCGCCCAGGCGCTGGGCGAGGCGCGCGAAGGAGAGGACCGTCCGCAGGCTGTGGCGGAGGCGCAGGGAGTGTATTCAAAATCCAGTGACACGATCGCCGCTCCCGCGAGCCAGGCGCTCACGTTGATTGGCGCCCGGGAGAACAATCTGAAGAATCTCTCGGTCTCGCTTCCGCACCGCGAGCTCATCGTGGTCACGGGAGTGTCGGGCTCGGGCAAGTCGACGCTGGCCTTCGACATCGTGTTCGCCGAGGGGCAGCGCCGGTTCATGGAGGCGATGTCGCCCTATGCGCGCCAGTTCGTCGAACAACTGCCGCGCCCCGACATCGACCGGCTCTCGGGAATTCCACCGACGGTCGCGATTGAGCAGCGCGTTACCCGGGGATCGAGAAAATCCACGGTCGCCACGATAACCGAGGTCGCCCAGTACCTGCGCCTGCTCTACGCGCGGCTCGGGGTTCAGCACAATCCCGACACGGACAAGCCCGTCGAACCGATGTCGCTCCGGCGTCTGACGACCCACATGGAGCGCCTGCTGGAGACGCCCGGTGCAAAACGCTCAAGGCAGATTCTGCTCTGCGCCCCACTCATACGCGGCAGGAAGGGGCATCACCTGCCCATTGCCTCCTGGATCGCTGAGCACGGATACCCGCTCATGCGGGTCGATGGAGGCATCGTGCGCGTGAAGGATTTCAAGGGAGTCGACCGCTACAAGGAGCACGACATCGAGGTTGTGGTCGGCGACCTGAAGGCTGTCATCGATCCCGAGGGATCCGGATCCGCGAAGAACAGGCGGGGATCAACGCGCAGCCCGGAGGCCCGCCGCACAGGACCCGCGGAGTTTCTCAAGGATGCCCTTCGCATCGGAAAGGGATCCTGCTTTCTGTCCACGGCGCAGGGGAAGATCATCTCCTGGCTTTCGACAACCCGGACCGACGCCGAGACCGGCGAGAGTTTCCCGGAACTGGATCCGAAGCATTTTTCCCACAATTCGCCGCGTGGATGGTGCCCGACCTGCCGCGGGCACGGCCGTGTCTTTCCGTGGATGCTGGAGATCGACGAGGAGGCCGATGACGAAGACCCCGCCGTGCGCCTTCGCCTGTTCGGCATTGAATCCGCCGAGGACCTCGCCTCCGAGGGCACACCCTGTCCGGAATGTCACGGCGAGCGACTCAACCGCATCGCACGCGCCGTGAAGCTCCACCTGCGCGGCGGAAGGACCGCCATCTCCCTGCCATCGCTGCTGCGGTCGACCCCCGCCGAGCTGCTTGCCACGCTGGGGCGACTTGAACTCGATGCGCGCGGGAGACTGATCACGCAGGACGTCATTCCCCAGATCAGGGAGCGTCTCCGTTTTCTTGACCACGTGGGACTGGGTTATCTTTCACTGGACCGCCCCACCGACACGCTGTCGGGCGGGGAGGCCCAGCGCATTCGTCTCGCCGCCCAGCTCGGCACCAATCTCGCCGGCGTGCTCTACGTTCTCGACGAACCCAGCATCGGGCTGCATGCGCGCGACAACAACCGCCTCATCGAAACGCTGCTGAAACTGCGCGACAAGGGGAACTCGCTGCTCGTCGTCGAACACGACGATGAAATCATGCAGCGGGCTGACCGCATCGTGGATCTCGGCCCGGCCGCCGGCATTCATGGCGGAGAACTGCTCGCCAACGGAACGCCTGTAGAAATCAGAAGCAGCAAGAGCTCGATCACAGGACTGTTCCTTGAGCGCGGCATCATCCACCCTTCTCGCCGATCCTACCGGACGGTACCGGATGGTCCGCATGGACGCGACTGGCTGCGACTGACAAAGGCGCATTTCCGCAATCTCAAGGGCTTCGACATCGCGATTCCACCAGCGCGGCTCGTCATGGTCGCCGGCCCCAGCGGCGCGGGCAAATCCACCCTGTTTCGCGACCTGCTGCACCCCGCCGTCAAGCACGCCATCGCCGGCGATCTCGAACGCCTCAACGGAAAGGACTTTGTCAGGAACTCAAAGTTCGCTGCTGACGGAGGCACTGCCAGGCCATCGGCTCCTCCCTTTGCCCTGCTCACCGGTGGCAATGCCTTCCGCTCAGTCATCGAGGTCGATCAATCACCGATCGGAAAAACCCCAAGGTCCACACCGGCGACCTATCTCGGCATCTTCGATCTCATCCGACAATTCTTCGCTGCGCTGCCGGAGTCGAAGGTCCGTGGCTACGCACCGGGTCGTTTTTCGTTCAACACACCGGGAGGACGCTGCCCGACCTGCGAGGGCGGCGGTCGCATCCGCATGGAAATGGCCTTCATGCCCGACACCTACCTGCCCTGCGACGACTGCCAGGGACTTCGCTACGGCCCGGAGCTCGCCGGTGTCACATGGAAGGGGAAGAGCATCGGTGAGGTGCTGCGCCTGTCCTTTGAGGAAGCGGTTGAATTCTTTGATTTTCACTCCCGCATTTCCCAGGTCTGCAGGCTGATGAACGACTGCGGCCTCGGCTACCTGACGCTTGGACAAAGCTCCCCTTCCCTCTCCGGTGGCGAGGCCCAGCGCCTGAAGCTGGTGACCGAACTCTCGCACGGGCTCGCGACCTTCCGCGAGCGCAGCCGCGGGCAGCAGCCGCGCAATCTCTACCTGCTTGAGGAACCTACGATCGGACTCCACCTGAGCGATTGCGAACGGCTCATCGCCCTGCTGCATGCCCTGGTCGATCAGGGACACAGCGTTGTTGTCATCGAGCACCACCTCGACCTGCTCGCAGAAGCCGACTGGATCATCGAACTCGGACCGGATGGTGGCCCAAATGGAGGCGAGCTCATTTATCAGGGCCCGCTTCAAGGTCTGCTGCGCAACAGGCAAAGCCCAACCGCCCCCTACCTTCGCAAGAAGCTCACTTCCGACGCCAGCTCACTTCCGAAACGCGGCGAGACCGCTACATCCCGAAGACCTTGAGCAGCCCGTTCCAGATGGATGCCCAGAATTTTCCCGCCTTCTCAGCCGCACCCGCCTGCGCTGTTTCCTGACAGATGAAAACGCCCGGTCCGGCAAAGAGATCGTCGAACAGCGGATTCATGTCGCGATAGTAGCCCCAGAAGGTCTCCGCCCTGACGGGCCGATAGGCCAGATTCGGCGTAAACCCGATCGTGGCATCCTGATTGGTCCTGCGGGCCGCGCGTGCCTGTCCATCCCGCTCCGTCAGGTGCTCGGCGCGCACACCCCGTGTTCCCGCGACAATCAGGCGGCAGGGTCCCCTGAATTCGAAAAACCTGAACTGCAGGGTCACCCAAGACAGCCACCTCCAAATCACCCACCGTCTTGAAATGCGCAGGCGTTCACCGGCTGGATTGATTGCCCCTGCGAGATAACTCGGCCTCAGGATCAATGATCCACCCTGCGGCACCTGCACCACCGCCAGCTCGATGTGCGGATCCTTGGCATTGGAAAAGGTGACAAGATACTGCGCTCCCGCGGTTGAGTTCCGCATCTCGACAAGTTCCGACAGTCCGCAGGCAAGACTCGTGAAGGGAATGCTCCAATCGAGAAGGAATCGCGTCTTTCGGGTCAGACCTTCATCACTCGCCTGCAGGTACTTTTCCTTCACGCGCAGGCGCTCCCCCGGCCACAGGAGCGAATCCACGGATACATGGCTGGGACCGACATCCGGATTGAAGCCAGCCACCGAACTGAATCGAAGCGGCCTGCCGGCAGCCACGAGTGGCGCGATGCCGTAGTACATGAAGAGCTTCCAGAGTGTCGGTCCAAACAGGTAGGTCGCCAGCGCAACCGCGATGTACCACTTGCTCGCATCCCACGCGGCCTTCAGATAGCGCATGCCCGCGGCGTCCGCGTTTTCCGCATGGACAATCTGACGATCGACTCGTTCGAGCGAAAGCGCCACACCCTCCTTCTCCCACAGCGTGTGCGTCAGCAGCCGTTCAATCTCCGGGAGTTTTCCGGCCGCCTCCTTTTTCAACGCCTCCACCTTCTTCGCCTGCTCTTCGTTCATGCGCTGCTGCTCGGCGTTGCCAAACAGCCGGTCCCACCAGCTTGAAAGTTCGCGCAGCATCCCCAGGATTTTCTCGGCCCTCTGAATTCTGTCCTTTTGCAACGCCGCCTCCGCCTGAATTGAGGCGATGCGCGACTCGATCTGCGTCTTCAGCGTCAACAAACGCTCCTTCTCACCCTTCAGCGCAGCCACCACCTGGCTGTTCCCGCCCTTGGCCGCGCGCTGGTCCTGAATGAAAAAGTACAGCGCATACGCCACCAGCGCCAGGACAACAATCAATGTCACAACCGCAAGTTTCTGCAGGAGCCAGGCAGCCAGTTTCGCGAGTAACGATGACATTCAAATCACTCTGGACCGGACCGCATGCGGTTTTCAACCGCCTTTGGACGACCGTGCATCGCACCACGCCTCAGTATCGAATGAGAGGGGTTGCGATTCATCGATTTTGACGATTGATATCCTTTGTAGAACCGACGCTGCAATCGTTCCGAGACACCATCCAAAACCGTCATGTCAAAAGCCATTGTTTCTCCGCTATACAACTCCGATGTTTTCCGCATGGCCTGCCGGCAGTTTGACCAGGCCGCCGATGCGATAAGCATTCCGGAAGCCGTCCGGGACAGAACCAAGTGGCCGCGACGCTGCATGGCCGTGTCCCTGCCGGTCCGGATGGACAATGGAACGGTGACAATTTTTGAGGGCTACCGGGTTCAGCACAATCTGTCGACGGGTCCGTCCAAGGGCGGCGTCCGTTTCCATCCGGATGTCACGATCGGCGAGGTAGCCGCGCTCGCGATGTGGATGAGCTGGAAATGCTCGCTGGCGGGCATTCCCTACGGTGGTGCCAAGGGCGGCGTTATCGTCGATCCGGGCAAGCTTTCCGAAGGTGAACTCGAGCGGCTTTCACGCCGTTACATGCAGGAGCTGATTCCCTTCATCGGCCCCCAGATCGACGTGCCGGCCCCTGATGTCGGCACGAACGAAAGGATCATGGGCTGGATGCTCGACACCTACTCCAATCACGTCGGCCGCCTGGAGCCCGCCATCGTCACAGGAAAACCACTCTCTCTCGGCGGCTCCCAGGGCCGCCGAGAAGCCACGGGCGCGGGTGTGGCCTACCTGATCAAGTCCTACCTCGCCGATCTCAACATTCCCGTCGGCGAGGCCACGGTCGCAATCCAGGGATTCGGCAACGTCGGATCGGAAACCGCCCTCGCCCTCGACAACTACGGCATCAAGGTCGTGGCCATCTCGGATCTCTCCGGAGCCTTTCACAATGCAAAGGGCATCAATGTGAAGAAGGCCGTCGAGTACCTGAAGTTCAGCCGGTTCCTCAAGGATTTCGACGGAGGCGACGAGATCACGAACGAACAGCTTCTGACGACAAAATGCACCGTGCTTGTTCCCGCCGCGCTCGAGCGGGTGATCACGCATGAAAATGCCCCGCACCTTCAATGCAGGATTCTCGCCGAGGCCGCAAACGGACCCACAACCAACCAGGCCGACCGCGTCATCGAACGTCGGGGTGACATCGAGGTGATCCCCGACGTGCTCTGCAATTCCGGCGGGGTGATCGTCTCCTACTTCGAGTGGCTGCAGAACCTGCAGCACTACTACTGGTCCCGCGAAGAGGTCCTCGCCAAGCTCTTCGCGATGCTCGACAAGGCCAGGCACTCCGTCGAATACCAGAAGCGCAAGTTCAAGTTCAGCCGCCGGCTCGCCGCGCTCACCCTGGGCATCTCGCGCGTCGCCGAGGCAAAACAGAGCCGCGGGCTCTTCCCGTGACCAAAACAGGATTTCGCGGTGAACTTCACCCGCGCAGGGCGCGCTCGAAACGGGTGAAGAGTGGACCTCCTTGCCAATTGGGTGGAATTGGGTGCCCCATTGCGTAATGTTCAATTGCCAGAGCCTGAAAATCACCCCTGAAATCCCTGGCCTGATCGCGGAGATCGACGAGTTCAAGGGAGCCTGGCGGACCATGGACAATCTGCCTCCTGTCACCAGCCCATGGCAACGCCATGGGTTCGGGCTGAGTCGGAATGCGAAGCCCCGAAGGGGTGCAATATCACCAGCCCATGGCAACGCCATGGGTTCACAGATGAACCGAAAACAGAGAGCCCTGAAGGGGCGGCACATTTCTCTCGAGTTTGCTTCATCGCGCAGCCCGCTCACACCCGTGCTGTTGGACCAATGACGGTTGCCGATGGAATCGTAGGCGTATTCATGGCGGCGACCCGGCAGCGGCGCAGCCTGGCTCGTCACATTCGTACCGAGGTAGCCGATCCCCGCGGTCAGTTCCCCGCGTCCATTGTAGGCAAATTGGGGGTTTGTGGCGTCGCCAAAGTCCGCGTAGGCGATGCCCGCCTCGTGTGCTCTTGCTTTTCTTGATCACCACAAAGGTCAGGGGCCGACCCCGTGGGAAAGGCTTCGTGATCGGTATCGGGGCCATCCCGACGATTGTGTTCGTGCGCTGCCGAGTCTTTTTGGCGGGCGCGGTCAGTCATGTTTTCTCATCCATTTTGACCCTAACCAAAAGAACGGGGATATCGGTGCGGTGCCGGACGCCTTCGGCGACACTGCCCAGCAGCACGTCGTTCACGAATCCGTGCCCGTGCGTCGCCATCGCGATTAGATCGCAGTTCGTTTCTCGCGCAATCCGAAGGATCTCGCGGATGGGGTCGCCGCATGCGAGATGCGATGTCACATCGAAACCTTTGCCGGCCAGCTCCGCCCGATGCCGGGCGAGATGCTCGCGGTCAGCGACAATCTCGGGCGAGTCCGCGAGGTTGAGCTGCTCTCGATTCCGCGCGGCGTGACCATCGGCGACATGAAGAAGATGCAACTGGGCCCCTCCCCAGTGCGCCAGCGACTCAACGTGCGGAAGAATCGTTGCGTCGGCGGAAGTGAGATCGAGAGGGACGAGAATCGTATTGTACATCGGGATTGGTTCACGGGCGTATCCAGCCAAGGACGGTTTGCCCGAGAAGGTGGATGTTGAGCCCCGCGATAATGATCGTGACGAGCCACGCGAGACGACGCAGCCAGGGGGCGTTGACGTGATCGCCCATTTTCTTCCGGTCGCTGGTGAACAGCACGAGCGGGACTACGGCGAAACTGAGCTGAAGCGAGAGAACGACCTGGCTGAGGATGAGCAGGCGTCCCACGCCGTTCTCACCGGCCACGGCAACCACGATCACTGCGGGCACCATGGCCAGCAGCCGGGTGATCATGCGTCGCACCCAAGGCCGCAGCCGGATGTTGAGAAATCCCTCCATCACTATCTGCCCGGCGAGTGTGCCTGTGAGCGTGGAATTCTGACCGGAGGCCAGCAGGGCGACAGCAAACAGTGCGCTGGCCAGAGGCGCGGCCAGAACTGGCGTGAGCAAAAGATAGGCGTCCTTGATCTCGGCGACATCGTGCCGGCCGGTCCGGTGGAATGTCGCGGCACTGAGAATCAAGATGGCGGCGTTGATGAAAAATGCGATCAGCAGCGCCAGCGTCGAGTCGATGCTCGCGAACTTCACGGCCATCGTTTTTCCCTCGGAGGTCTTGGCGAACGCCCGGGTCTGCACGATGCTGGAGTGCAGATAGAGATTGTGTGGCATCACCGTGGCCCCGAGGATGCCGATGGCGATATAAAGCGTCGCGGGATTGCTCACGATCTGCGGACTGGGCATGAGCCCGACGAGCGCGTCCGCGACGACCGGATGCGAGACGATCATCTCGTAGGCAAAACAGGCGCCGATGAGGGCCATCAGACCGCCGACGAGACATTCGATGTAACGAAAGCCCTTGTTCTGTAGCAGCAGGACCACGAGGACATCCGCAGCCGTGATCAACACGCCGACGAGCAGCGGCAGGCCAAAGAGAAGATTGAGTGCGATAGCCGAGCCGAGAACCTCGGCGAGATCGCACGCAATAATCGCCACTTCGCACAAGAGCCACAGCACGACTGTCGCTGGCCGCGAATACTGATCGCGGCAGGCCTGCGCGAGATCACGTCCGGTGACGATGCCCAGCTTCAACGCGAGATGCTGAAGCAGGATAGCCATCAGATTCGAAATCAGGACGACAGACAGCAACGTATAGCCGAATTGGGCGCCACCCGCGAGGTCGGTCGCCCAGTTTCCCGGGTCCATGTAACCAACCGCGACGAGCAGTCCCGGTCCGGTGAAAGCCATCTGCTTTCTCCAGAAGCTCGAGTGAGGTTGCACCGGAATCGATCCATGCACCTCGGGAAGCGACGGCGTGCCATTGCTTTGCCGCCAACCTGTATCTGGAGGAAGGGACGGGGTCATTTCCATAGATGACGATGCGTTCGAAGGTGGGACTTCCCTGGGCTCCGCACGGTTCCGGGGAGGAAGAGAGAATTCATCGTCCGTGCCCTCCGTGGCAAAACCCGCCGTACTCCATGATATGGCTGTGAAATGCGTGCCGGTGATTCCAAACACCGACATGTATGGTGCCAATCCTCGTTGAAGACTGCTGATTGGGTTGGGCTCGGCAGGCCAGATAGTAGCGGCTGAACAGATCACACACCGTCAGGGGATCGCAGCGCTGCCCGTTGCCCAGAGTGAACCAGCCTTTGAAGTCCACCGTCCAGACATGGTTCGGATGCGTCGGTGTCGTCAGTGCACGGCGCGGCACCGTGTAGAGGCCCGGCTTGCGTCGCGGACGCTGACTCAAGCCGTGACGCCGCAGGATCGCTGCTATGGTGCTGCATGCCGGCGGCCGCCGGATGCCGTGGTCGCGGCGCAACAGTTTGCGCAGCTTTTTCGATCCCCACGTCCGGTGCCTGCGGCGCAATCGCACGATCAGCCCCTGGATCTGCCCGGCGGTCTGGTGCGAGCATCCTTGCGGACGGCGGCTGCGCTCGCGCAATCCCGCGGTGCCTTTCCGACGGTAACGCTTCCACCACTTGTGGCCGGTCTTCCGACTAACGTGAAAGTCCGCGCACAATTCGGTAAACGTGAAGCGGCCCGTGGCCGCGAGACTGACAAACCGATGCTTCTGTTCCATGAGGGTTTCTTCGTTCCAGGCCATAGCCTGAAAGTGTAACCCATGTCCCCGGACAGTTTGTTACCCATGTCCCCGGATCATACCATTTGTCGTCGCTCAGGTCTACGGACGTCGCTGGGGCATCGAGACGTTTTTTCGATGGCTCAAACAACACCAGCGCCTGCGAGGATTCTTCAGCAATTCGCCAAACGGCGTCCGCATCCTTATCTGGTCGGCGCTGGGCGCTCACCTGCTCGTCGCCATTGCCAGGCAGCGCAAGAACCTCCCGGTGTCGCTCTATGAAATTTTGCAAATCGTCAGTGCCTCATCGCTTGAGCAAGTTCTCTTGCAAGAGCTGTTTACGAAAGTCAATACAAGCAGTCCATCATTCGATATTCCTAAACAGTTGGAAACCAACTGGTCATAACTGGACAGCCGTGGGTTTGATTCTTTCGGCTGGTTCTATACCTTGTCGATGCACCCGGCAATCGCTCATTCATCCGAGTGACATTCACCAACACCGGTGCGAGTGAACGGGGTTCACCTTGACTGTTCCCTTTGATGTGACACATTGGACACAATCGCCGTGAAAACCGTCTCCATCCGCGAACTTCACACACGCACCGGCCACTATGTGCGCTCTGCCGCGCGCCAGCCCCTGATTGTGACGGACCGTGGCGAGACCGTTGCCAGGCTTGTACCTGCCAGCGATCCCGCCGGCCTCCCCTGCTTTTCAGACCGCCGACTCCGGCCCGGCTTCAAACGATTCCTCGCCAAGTCCCACCTTGGTTCCGAGAGCGGCGCGTTGATCTCAGAAGACCGTGATCGTTGATGCGGTACTTCGACAGCGCTTTTCTCGCAAAGTGCTACCTGCCTGAACCCGGATATCAGACGATCGTTGCGTGCGCCAGCGAAGCCGGTCGGATTGCCAGCTCCTGGTTCAGCCGGGCCGAAGTGGCTGCGGTTTTTCACCGCAAGTTGCGCGAAGGCTCACTTTCCGCGACCGAGCACCGCGAGGTTCTGGCCCAGTTTCGACAGGATTGCCGCGACGGTATCTGGCACTTCCTGCCCGTCTCCATGGAAATCCTGGAAGCGGTCGAGTCTGCGTTTGCCCAACTTCCCCCCTCCGTCTTCGTGCGCTCGGCCGACTGCCTGCATCTTGTCACAGCCCGCGAAGCCGGATTCAGGGAGATATGTTCCAACGATCGCCATCTGCTGGCAGCCGCGCCCTACTTCAAGCTCAAGGGTCTCGATCTTACCGCCGGCAACTGAGCCCCACCCTGAAGTGCGAGCATGAAGCCATCCGCGGCCTGCGACGTAGCGCAGTGGCACAACGGGAATCGGCATGCACGCAGCGGCGAGCGGGCAACTGCCTGTCACGGCTCCGTGACGAGACCGAATGGCAAGGCCAAACCAAAGTCCCAAGGCAGCGCCCGCCGCAACGCGACAGGTTTCTCTATTTCAGTCGCAACAATCGCGCATACCAGGCAATCCCGCAGCAGCGCCTTGGAAACTGCTGTCACTCGCAAATTCGAGCCTCGAATGGGCGCAATATCCCCAGCCCATGGCAACGTCATGGGTGTTGAATGAGAAAGCAAGTTCAAGCCCTGAAGGAGCGCAATGTCCCCAGCCCATGGCAACGCCATGAGTTGACGCGTGAACCGAGAACAGAGAGCCCTGAAGGGGCGGCACAATTCTCTCGAATCTACCTCCGCTGCCCATAGCACCGTTCAGCGCTCGCAATCGTCGATTTCCGCACCTACAAAAAAAGAATGGAGGGGCGCGCTCTGTTGTGCCCGGGCGACGCCGACCACAAGACGCCGCCGGTTCAATTCCCCATCGGCATCGCACAATGTGACCTCAAGTTGTACTGACATGCCTCAGCCCCTACGGGGCGATACATCCCCTACAGATGGCGAAGCGATGGGTTCGAGGTGAGCGACTGAGTCGGAAATCGGGAGCCCCAAAGGGGTGCCATATCCCCAGCCCATGGCGACGCCATGGGTTCACGGGTGAACCGAAAACAGAGAGCCCTGAAGGGGCGGTACATTTCTCTCGAGTTTGCTTCGTCGCGCAGCCCGCTGACTCCGGTGCTGTTGGACCACTGCCGGTTGCCGATGGAATCGTAGGCGTATTCATGGCGGCGACCTGGCAGAGGAGCGGCCTGGCTCGTCACATTCGTGCCAAGGTAGCCGATGCCCGAGGTCAATTCCCCGCGTCCATTGTAGGCAAACTGTCGGTTGGTGGCGTCGCCATAATCCGCGTAGGCCGTGCCTTCCTGCAATACTGTCGAGCGGAAACGGCGCGCATCGTACGTGTATGGGCCGACGCCGTGGGAATGACTCAGAGAGTCGCAGGATAGACGAATCTCACTTCCCACACCCGCGCTTCTTTGTTAGCAGCATCAACAGCGACGCTGTAAACGAGAGTGCAATTCGCGCGCGTTGGCATGCTGACTTCCCAGTAGGTCGGACGATCACCACGGTGCGCCGCAAACCACACGTCTTTTCCATCTTCAGAGAGCACCGTATACGTTATCGCCTTATCTTTCGAAAACGGATCCTTCATCAATTCCCAGCTTGGCCTCGGGGGCGACACTTGGAACTCGGGGAAACCCGTCGCCCGTTTTTGCCACCATTCGAGCGCCGCTTTCACGGCGAGTGCTAAGCCAGACCATTCATCTGCAGCTTCACTCTTCGCTGGTGTCATTTTCGATTCTGCTGCTGTCGCAGCGTGCCCGAAGCTACAGGCTGCACAACAGACGACCGCAATCCAAACAGCTCTGAGCACGTTAGAGTTCATTTCACGCGCGAGCAGTCCCAACCGTTGAGTTCCGACGAAGCCGCATCTAGCTGCGACATGATCGAACTGGTTGCCTTCTGCCCGTAATCATTGGTGGCTTTCCCGGTCGCCAAGTTCGTCCCGTGATTCGGCACTGTGCCGAGATAGTTTTGGAACCTGTCTGGAAGCCCGAAGATTTGTGGAAGATTGTAGCTCGGAAGCGCTCGATCTGTCAGCTGCCGCACCAATGCTTCTTCGAATCGCCCAGTTTGACCCGCTGGAACGGGCCCGGGAGGAGCCGGATTATTGAAGTGCAAAGTCTCGTGGATTAGCGTCGAAGCTCCGAAGTCAACAGTCGAACCACCGTAATTGAACCGTGAGTTCGCTAATGTGTTTGCGAGATTCGAGTAGTTACCTGGAAACAAATAGATTACTCCTGTCGCTTCATTCGATGTCCCTGCAGTCATGGCTGTCGCTGCTTGGAGATTCGAAGAGAGCTGGTCTGACGCCACCTCGCGAACAGTGCGACTACCGTTCTGTAGAGCCTCCACAAGTGCTCGACCTGCTTCAGTTCCACAGAGTTTCTTCATCAAATCGAGTGGTGCCTCCTTCGCTCTCTTGTTTTGAGGAACTCCGCCACCCCCCATGTATCCAGGAAATGTTGATCCGGCATTATTTCGTGGAGGGCTCAAAACACCGTCGAAGTTGATTTCAACTGAGGGAGGTCGCCACATCGGAGCCTCTACAACAAAAAGTTCAAGCTTCACAGCATTGTCCCATCCGCCTTTCTCAAAATATCGGCCTCCAGGAGAAGTCACAAAAACCGGATCCATCGTCATACCCGTATCGAGTGTTGATCCGCATGGCACTGCTAGCAGTGAAGACTGACTCCAACACATCCCATCTTCAATCATCCCCAGATAATCCCACAAATTCGCCGGGTTGTTTCTCACGAAGGCATACAAATTCAAGCCGCCGTTTTCCTGAATCGGGTCCCGGCCGATGAAGCGGCCGCTTTTCGGGTCGTAGAATCGTCTGCCATAGTTGTACAACCCAAGATCCGAAAAGTATTCCTTGGTTCCGTGGGCGTGGGTGAGGAGGCCA
>JABTUS010000014.1 GCA_015075305.1 Opitutaceae bacterium
ACGAAGACGACCAGCACGGCGAGTAGGTAGGCCTCCAGGAGCTCGAAGAGGCCGGCGAGGCCGACGAGGCTCAGCAGGAAGCAGAGGGCGGCGTTGATGGTGTTGCGGTTGAACACCACCCCGACGCCGCAGGCGACGGAGAGCGTCGCGAAGAGATAAAACATGAAGTCAGCGTTCATGGCTCAGTGGGCGTTGCCGTGCTCGGCCGCGGCCTTTTTCCGGTCCCATTTGTAGTGCTGGTCGGGCAGCGTGCCGCCGAGTTCGTACAGGCGGGCCTTGTCGTTGACCAACTCGGCGCGGGTGTAGCCCGACAGCGAGAACTGGTTCTGGAGGAAGATGGCCTCCTCGGGGCAGACCTCCTGGCAGAGACCGCAGAAAATGCAGCGGAGCATGTCGATTTCAAAGGCCCTTGGAGCCTTTTCGACGTGCGCGTCCGGTGAATCGGACGGGATGTCGCCGGGGGTGATCCTAATCGCCTTCGGAGGGCAGACAAACTCACAGAGCTGGCACGAGACGCATTTCTCCCGGCCGTTCGGATCCTTCACCAGGGTCGGTACACCGCGGTAGTTGACAGGGATCTCGGGACGCTGCTCCGGATACTCCAGCGTCACCTTGGGCGCAAACATGTGCTTCCACGTCGTCGACAGTCCCGACAGGATCTGCGGGATGTAGGTCCGCTCTGCGAACGTCAGCGGCTTGCGATCAACGGGAACGATGGCCATGGAAGAATGGGTTGAGTGTTGGGCGTGCGTACTGCGACCGTTGGTATCCTGGTCAGAAACGCTCAAGGAGGGCGATCACGATCGCGTAGAGCACGAGGTTGCCGATCGAGAGCGGCAGCAGCTTCTGCCAGCCGATCTTCATGACCTGGTCATACCGGAAACGGGGAAGCGTCCAGCGCACCCACATGAAGAAAAAGATGAAGAACAGGACCTTTCCAATGAACAGCAGCGTAGCGAGCGCCCCCAGGAGCACCGGGTTGTCGCCAAGCGACAGCCAGTCGGAGAGCGTCGAAAGGGGAATCCAGGGAAGCGGATTCCAGCCTCCCAGAAACAGGAGTACAAACACGGCGGAGCCAACAATCATGTGGCAGTACTCGGCGACAAAGAACAGGGACCACTTGAAGGCGCCGTACTCCGTGTGGAAGCCTCCCACGAGATCGGCCTCGCACTCGGCCATGTCGAAGGGCAGGCGATTTGTTTCCGCGAAAAGCGCGACGAGGAAGACAAACGCCGACACCGGCATGAGAAACACAAACCACATGCCTCCCCACAGGCCCGCTTGGCTCTGGCTTTGCACGACATCAAAGAGGCTCAGCGTTCCCGCGCCGCCGGGGGCATTGACCCAGAGAAACACCGGAAGAACCGAGAGCGTCATTGAAAGCTCGTAGGAAATCAGCTGCGCCGATGCACGGACGCCTCCGAGGAACGGATACTTTGAGTTTGAAGCCCAGCCCGCCAGAATGATCGCATAGACTCCAAGCGATGCGACGGCGAACACTGCAAGCAGTCCGACGTCCACGTTGGCGAGAATGATCGGAGCAAGCTCCCCGGCCTTGTCGAAATAGGCCCCAAAGGGCACCACGGAAACCGTCGTCAGCGCCGGAATCATCGCGAGTATCGGTGCCAGGACAAAATAGAGCTTGTTCACATGCCCGGGAATCGGGTCTTCCTTGAACACGAATTTTCCACCGTCCGCCGCGAGCTGAAACAGACCCAGGTGCTGCAGGATTGGGACAATGACGGGTATTCCCGCGAGGAAGGGCGGCACCGTGCGATTCGGTCCCGGGCGTCCTTGTATCCACGCCGAAATCTTCCGCTCCGCCATCGAGCATGCCGCCGCAATCGGAAAGAGCACGACTATCACGGCAAGTCCCTGAAGCACGAGGCGCAGCCAGTGCGGCAGATTGAAATAGAGTGAGAGGTCCATGGTTGGGTCAGCGTGGGTGTGCTCCTCGCGAGTGATCGAAACGGAAACTCAAGCCCCTGCTCCTTCCGCGGGCACCGCTGGTTTGAAATGCAGGCTCGCACCTTCAGCAAACCGCAGCCGGGACCAGGGTGTCGCGTCGAGCAGTTTCCCTGTGTCGGGAAGCGTACGGTAGGTTACTTTCGAAAGCATCGGGATCTCAGCGGCCAGCACTTCCCACAGTGCATGCACATCCGACGGCAGGGCGGGGCCGCCAAGTGCCGTGATCAACCGCGACAGCACCTGGAGATCGTCGTGGGTCCCCGCCTTAGGCGGCACCGCCCTGGCAAACTTCTGCAGCCGGAACTGCTGGTTCACAAGCGTGCCCGCCTTCTCGAAGACCGTGAGCGTTGGAATGACCACGCCCGCTGCATCCGATGTGGCATTTGCATGAGTGCCAAGATGCACGATTGAAACCCGTCCAAGCAGAAGCGGTGAAATCCCCGCGGCGGTCAGGTCCTCACCGATGGAGATCACGAGTTTGACCGTTCCGGATTCAATGTCCCCGGCCAGCTTGTCCAGCCGCGGAGCGGGCAGGTCGGAGATGAGTCCCGTCACCAGCGCACCGCGCATGTTTGGATTGCGATCGCTCGAAATCAAAATGCCATCTCCCGGACCCTCGCGGGCCACAAGATGCACGGCTGCCTTCGACACCTCCGCCAGCCTGCGGGTCAGGAACTGCTCCTCAACGGAACTGCGACCGGACCCAACAACCGCGATCGAACCGGCGGTCTCCTCCAGAAGTTCCGCCGCGCGTGAAATCAACGCATCCAGCGGCTCAGGGCTGGACAAGCGGTCCTCGGCGGCAACCGCCTTGTAGAGCAGCCGCCCACTGTCCGCCATCCAGGTGTCGTTGACTTCGTCATTGCGGCGCGGGGTTATGCGATGAATGACGCCCTCTCGCGACCAGACAACGGTGTTTGCTCCAACGGATGACTCCGTGTCGATGCTGTTCGTCTGTTTGAGAAACCAGACGCGCATGCGGAATCGGAAGTCGGTCGACGTCAGCGCGCCCACGGGACATATGTCCACCGTGTTGAGGGAATAGTTGTTCTCGAGCGCCTTGCCCGGATAGCAGGTCAGTGTCGAATAGCTGCCGCGATCGGTGAAGCCCAGAACGTCATCTTTGGCGACCTCCTTGCAGAACCGGATACAGCGCGAGCAGAGAATGCAGCGCTCGTCATCGAGCACGACACGCGGGCCCAGAAGCGTGCGCTTGGGCTTCACGTTCTTCTGCTCGATGAACCGCGAATATCCGCGCCCATACCCTGTCGATTGTTCCTGCAGCATGCACTCGCCCGCCTTGTCACAAATCGGGCAGTCCAGCGGGTGATTGATCAGGAGAAATTCCGTCACACCCTCGCGGCAGTCCTTGATCTGTGGAGTCTGGGTGCGGACGTGAAGCCCCTGGCTCGCGTTCGTCGCGCAGCCAATCTGCGGCCGCGGGATCCAGTTGACCTTCTGTCTGCCGGTGGCCGGGTCCATCACGGGGGCCTTCGTCGCCGGATCGACGGCGGGCATGCCCAGTTCAACCAGACACATGCGGCAGTTGCCGACGATGCTGAGCTTCGGATGGTAGCAGTAATGCGGAATATCCACGCCAACCAGACGAGCGGCGTCGATGACGTTGGTGCCCTTCGGGACGGCAATCTCCTTGCCGTCGATGTTGACCGTGACGAGGTCTGGTTTGGCAGGTTGGGTCATTTCAACAAAAATTCAGTGCTTGCCGGATCGCGTGATCAGATGAGTTCCAAGGGCTCTGATGTCTTGGCGCCCTTCTTTGCGTCGGCGTAGGCTTTGAACTCGTCTCCAAACTTGGCGACGAAACTCTGGGTGGGCCAGGAACAGGCCTCGCCAAAAGCACAGATCGTGCGGCCGGCGATTTGGTCCGCCACGTTCTTCAGGAGGGCCCCATCCTCCGTCCGCGCCTCCCCGTGCACCATCCGCGTGGTGATTTTCTTCATCCACAGCGAACCTTCGCGGCATGGCGTGCACTGGCCGCAGCTCTCGTGGGAGTAGAAGGCGTTGATGTTGGCCAGCGCCTCGACCATGTTGACGCTGTCGTCCATGACAATGACGCCGCCGGATCCTCCCATCGACCCGATCATCGCGAGCGAATCGAAATCCATCGGAATGTCCTCGATGCCCCAGTCATAGTCGACCAGTTCGGCACCAACCTTCCGCTTGCCCTTGTAGCGTTCGCCCACCTTCAGGACCTTGGCAGAGGAGCCGCCGGGGATGATTGCCTTGAATGTCCGTCCTGGAAGCGGCCCCCCGCAGACCTCATACAGAAGCTCACCGAGTGTGATCTTGCCGACCTCATATTCGTAGTAGCCGGGCTTCCTGACGTGTCCCGAAACACACAGGATGCGGGTTCCCGTGTTGTTGGGCGTGCCGATCTTCGAATACGCCTCGCCGCCCATGTCGATGATGTGCTTCACGTGGCACAGTGTCTCCACATTGTTCACGATCGTCGGGCACTGGTACAATCCAAGGACCGCCGGAAAATACGGCGGCTTGATGCGTGGATAGGCCCGCTTGCCCTCGAGCGATTCGATGAGCCCGGTTTCCTCCCCGCAGATGTAGGCGCCCGCTCCACGGTGGACGTAAATTTCGCAGCCATACGCGGTGCCGAGAATGTTGGGACCGACAAGATTGTGCCGACGCGCCTCATCAATGGCGTTCTCGAGGATGCGGGCGCCGACCGGAAACTCCCCGCGGATGTAGATGTAGGCCTGCTTCACGTTGTTCGCGAAGCATGAAATCATCGTGCCCTCGATCAGTTGGTGCGGATCCTGGTGAATGATGTGGCGGTCCTTGAATGTGCCGGGCTCGGATTCGTCCGCATTCACGATCAGATAGATCGGCTTGCCGCTCTTCCGGTCGACGAGCCCCCATTTGACACCACAGGGGAAACCTGCTCCGCCACGCCCGCGCAGTCCGGATTTCTTCACGTCATCGATGAGCTCCTCCGGCCTGCGCGTCACGGCCTTCCTCAGAATCTCGTATCCGCCATGGCGCAGGTAGCAGTCGATGTCGGGCGTGTAGCCCGCTTCATCGATGTGCTTGAAGATCATCCGGCGTTGTTCGGGAGCTGGCATTTCGAATATCGGTTTTGAGCAGGGTGGAGCGCTGGGTGTCCGCTTGATCGAAGTTTCTCAGGTTTTTCGCTCGGCCGCCTTCGCCTTGATCTGGTCGCTGAGCAGTCTGGCCTTGGCCGGGTCCACATTCTCATGGAGTTCGTCATCGATAAGCACCACAGGAGCCGTGCCGCAGCTTGCAAGGCACTCAACAAACTCGATCGTCACCTCTCCATCGGGTGAAATCTCGCCCTGCTTCGTCTTGAATTCGTCCTCGAACGCCGCGCAGGTCTTGTAGCCTCCCATGAGCGCGCAGGACAGCGTGCGACAGACCTTGATGTGCCTGCGCCCGATCGGCTTCTGCCTGAACATCGGATAGAAGGTGACCACCTCGTAGACGTTGATCGGCTGAAGCTCCAGTTTCGCCGCCACCCATTCGATGGCCTCTCTCGAAATATGACCGACATCCTCCTGAATCAGATGCAGGAGAGGAAGTGTGGCGCTGCGCTTTGACGCGTAGTGCGGGATGACGTCGTCGATCCGCTTCAGGGTTTCAGGCTTCAGATTCACAGGAAAATCTCGGGATTGGTCAGAGCCGCGACGTGCCCGGTGAAACTCGTCGCAGGCGGTAGCGAGTTGGAGTTGCAGGACGCCCGGTTCTTCATCGATCGCATTCCCCCATCACAAAATCCAGGGAGCCCAGGATTGAAACGACGTCCGAAACCATGGCGCCCACGCACAGTTTCGGCAGGATCGAAAGATTGCAGAATGACGGGGAGCGAATTTTCAGCCGCCAGGGCACGCCTCCTCCGCGCGACACCACGAAGAAGCCCAGCGCGCCCTTGGGATTCTCCGCCTCAAAATAGACCTCGCCGGCGGGCATCTGCGGCCCCTCGGTGACCAGCATGAAGTTCTGGATCAGCTCCTCCATCTTGGTCAGAATCTTGGCCTTGGGCGGAGCAAAGATCTTCTTCGCATCACTGGCATACCAGTCTCCGCCTGGGAACCTGGCGATCACCTGCCTGACAATGCGGATCGACTGCTTCATCTCTTCGCCGCGAACCAGATAGCGGTCATAACAATCGCCCCTTTCGCCGACAGGAACATCAAACTCGTACTGCTCGTAGCCGAGGTAGGGCTTGTCCTTTCGCAGATCGAGCGGGACACCCGAACCGCGCAGGTTGGGCCCCGTCAGCCCGTAGGCGATCGCGTCTTCCTTTGAAATCACGCCAATGCCCACCGTCCGGTCCATGAACACCTTGTTCCGGGTGAGAAGCTTGAGGATCTCGTCGAGAATCGGCAGAAACTGGTCGCAGAAGGCGCTCACGCGGTCGAGCCACCCGTCAGGGATGTCCCTCGCAACGCCGCCGATGCGCGTGTAGCTTGTCGTGAAGCGGGCCCCGGTCAGCTCCTCGAAAAGTTTGTAGAGCTTTTCGCGTTCAGTGAAGGTGTAGAGAAACACCGTCCAGGCGCCGACATCGATTCCATACGCCCCGAGGCCCAGGAGATGCGATGAAACCCTCGCAAGCTCGGATGCGATCACGCGGATGGCCTGGCAGCGAGGCGGCACATCCAGCCGTGCCAGACGTTCAACCGCCGTGGCGAAGGCGACGTTGTTGGCAAGCGGAGCGATATAATCGAGACGATCCGTGTACGGAACGAACTGATTGTAAGTCATGTTCTCCGCGATCTTCTCGTCCCCGCGATGGAGATAGCCGACAATCGGATCGCACTTCGTCACAGTTTCGCCATCGAGCTCCAACTGCAGGCGAAGCACGCCGTGCGTGGACGGATGGGACGGCCCGATCGAAAGGGACATCTGCTCCGTCTGAAACTCCTGTGCGGCGGAGGCTCCTTTGGCAGCGGTGTCGGGAAAGGCAAATTCAGTGGCCATGGACTGGGTTCAAGCTCTTGCGCTGGGCGAGGAGTCGCGTGGTTTCAGGAGGGTTTTTCCGACTTTTCGTTCCAGCTCTCGTCTTTGGCGCGAGGCTCGGCTTTGGCCATGTTGATTTCGCCGCTGCTGGCAACAAAGGGACCGCCTGCCATGGGAGCGGGAAGCACCGGCGTGCCCGTCTCGGCAGCGACTTCGAGATCCGGCAGGACCGTCTCGATCCCGGCGAGGGGAAATTCCTTTCGAAGCGGATGATGCGGATAGCCGTCCCACATGAGGATTCGCCGGAGGTCCGGATGTCCCGTGAAGGCGATGCCAAACATGTCGTACGCCTCCCGCTCCAGCCAGTCGGCCCCCGGCCACAGTGAAACGACTGAAGTAATCGACGGCTCGCGGTCGTTCAGGCAGTCCGCGGCAAGACGGAGGTACGTGTGACCGCTCGTGGAAAAGAGGTGATACACAACCGTGAAACGCGGCGTGGCCTCCTCGCCGTTGTCAATCGCGGTCAGGTCGGTGAGCAAATCGAACCCTTGTGAATCGCGAAGGAAGGCGAGAACCGCGGAAATGTCGGCGGCAGGAACGTTGAACGCAGGATGATCCGCGGACGGTCGTTCCCCCAGTTGCGGAAACGACTGCTTGAGTGCGGCGGGAGCATCGACAGTGGCGGACATTGAATGGTCTCGAGTGGCGAACGAAATGTGCGGTGTGGCGGGCAGGGTTGGATCAGGCCGACAGCAAACTCTTGGCTGAGCGCTCGTCGCGCATTTTTGTCTGAAGCTTGACCAGGGCATCCAATAGCGCCTCGGGACGCGGCGGGCAGCCGCTGACATAGACGTCGACCGGAACAATGCGATCGACTCCCTGCAGTGTCGCATAGCTGCGATACATTCCGCCTGAGCTCGCACAGGCGCCCATCGCGATGACCCACTTTGGCGCGGCCATCTGGTCGTAGATGCGGCGAAGATGGGGGGCCATCTTGTACGTCACCGTGCCGGCCACGATCATGCAATCGGCCTGGCGCGGGGAAAAACGAAAAACCTCTGCACCAAAACGCGCGATGTCGAACCGGCTGGCCGCCGTCGCCATCAACTCAATGGCGCAGCACGCAAGACCCATGGGCATCGGCCAGACCGAGTTTGACCGGATCCAATTGATCACCGCGTCCGCCCGGGTGACCACGACGTCTCCCTCGATCTTGGTATTATATGCGAATTCGGTGTTGGTTGAAACCATGGCGTGATTGAGCGCTGAAGATTGAGCCTAGCCCGAACAAACCTGCCAAGGGTTGCAAACCCCACCCACCCGCGCAAGTGACTTTTTCCCCTGCCGAGATATGCGCGGCAGGTAATCACCTTCACTTAATGCAGCGCAGAAGCCCACCTCATGAAATATGCGCCCTGCATGTCATCACAACTAATTCAGCGCGTGACGGGCAATTCGGTGCATTCCACGCAGGATGCACGGCGAGGAGCCCAGCATCGAAGCGGGCTGGAACCGAGAACCTAGTTTCCGACAAGTCTCTGGCAAATACCGCTTGTCAGCGCGAGATGCGCGCTCGATTGCGAACACAGCAGCGGGCGTATCGGGCGACGACCAAGCGCCTCCTCAAAGACCGATGTTCGAAACAAATGGTGCCATGCATGGCCCATCGTCAAAACGACACGGTCGTGCTGATGATCCACTCGCCCGGCGTTTGGAAGCGGTAGTTTAGAATCTGGCCTTCGGAGTTGGCCGTCTGAGGGAGGATGCGCTGGTTGTCGAAGAGGTTGTTTACATTGAGCTGAATCGAGGTGGTGGCGTCCATCCTTGCGACGTGCGATGGAAGCGTCAGTTTGTCGACCGGTGTCGATTTCAAAGGATTATCCAGATGCCGGTGACTCCGCTCGCGAGCGGCTCGAGCGCGACCTCCGCTCGACCGTGCGGGAGCTGAATGACGTCAAAGCGGCGCTGGATGAGCATTCGATCGTGGCGATCACTGACGCCGCCGGAATCATCACCTACGTCAACGACAAGTTCTGCACGATTTCGAAATACCCGAGGGACGAATTGATCGGCCGCGATCATCGGATCATCAATTCGGGTTTCCATTCAAAGGCGTTTTTTCGCGACTTGTGGGGCACAATCGGCGGAGGTCGGGTCTGGCGGGGAGAAATAAGAAACCGCGCAAAGGACGGCACACTCTACTGGGTCGACACGACAATCTTTCCGTTTCTCGACGAGAATGGAAAACCCATTCAGTATGTCGCAATCCGCACCGACATCACGCGACGAAAGTCCGATGAAGAGGCGCTCCAGCAGCTGGCTTCCGAGTTGGCCGAAAAGAACCGAGAACTCGAAGCCATTGTCTACACGGTTTCCCACGATCTGCGCTCGCCGCTCGTGAACATCCAGGGGTTTGGCAGACAGCTTCAGCGCGCCTGCGATGCGATCACCGCGGCCGCCCATGAGGCCGGTGACTCGCGCTGCGTGCCTGTCGGACGGCTGACACAGGCGGTTGATGTCACGATTCCCCAGGCGCTGCGCTTCATCAATGCGGGCATCGGCAGGATGGATGCCCTGATCGCCGGACTTCTGCGGTACTCGAGGCTGGGCAGGGTGGCGCTGGCGATGCAACCGCTCGACATGAACAGCATCCTGGGCGAGGTTGTTGCGGCGATGAAGTTTCAGCTCGATGAGGCGGGTGCCACAGTGCGTGTCGATTCACTTCCCATGTGCATGGGCGATGCGGTGCAAACAAACCGCGTCTTCGCGAACCTCCTCGACAATGCGCTGAAATACCGCAGTCCGGAACGCCCGCCAGTCATCGAGGTGCGGGGGGAGGTGCGCAATGGACAGGCGGTCATTTCGGTGGCGGACAATGGCATGGGCATCGCAGCGGAACATCAGGCCAGGGTGTTCCAGATATTCTTTCGACTGGATCCTGACAAGTCACCGGGGGAAGGCCTTGGGTTGACGATTGCCCAACGTGTGCTCGAGCGGCAGAAAGGCAGAATCTGGATGCAAAGCCGGCTTGGTGAAGGGACCACATTTTTTATTTCACTGCCCGCAATTGAGTCGAACTGAAGAAACCATGAATGACCTGCCAACCATATTGATCGTCGATGATGATGAGGGACACGCCATTCTGATTCGCGAGAATCTCGAGGGCGCTGGAGTAAGGAATACAATCATCCATTTCAGCGATGGACAGCGATTCTTTGATTACCTGGCCTTGGTTAGGACCCGGCTTCCGCGCGCCTTTGTGATCCTGCTGGATATTCGGATGCCCAGGATGGATGGATTCGAGATACTACGGCGCTTGAAAGCGGATTCCGTGTTGAGGAAAATCCCTGTCATCATGCTGACGACCACCGACGACAGCCGGGAGGTCGAGCGCTGCCACGAGCTGGGTTGCAGTCTCTATCTGCAAAAACCGGTCGATCAGGATAGATTCAACGAGTCAATCCGTCGGCTCGGGTGGTTTCTGCCTCTGATGATGGTGCCGTCAGTCCCGGCCGCCTGATCCTGTCAGCCCTTGCCCGCCGCTCTTCCCGCCTCGCGCCTGCTGGTCGTCGATGACGATGAGGGTGTTCTCGTGCTCATGTCGGCGGCGCTGGTCGCCGAGCACCACGTTGTCAGCACCGCACGCTCGGCCCTCGCGGCGCGTCTGGCGCTGAAACATGAGAGACCGGATCTCATGATTCTCGACCTGAAGCTTCCTGATGGGGAGGGAGCCGATCTGGTCGCCCAGTTGCAGGAGGTCGCACCGGTTCCGTTTGTGATCGTGACCGGCCAGGGAGATGAGAAGGTCGCCGTTGAAATGATGAAGCAGGGTGCGCTGGACTACGTCCTGAAGGACACGGCGCTGATCAATCTGCTTCCGGGCGTGATCCGGCGGGCATTGAGGATTGTCACGCAGCAGCAGGCGCTTGCCGCGGCGCGCGTGGAGCATGAGCGGCTCGAACGGGAGATTCTTGCGGCCAGTGAACGCGAACGGCAGAGCATCGGGGCCGATTTGCACGACAATCTCGGCCAGCAGCTCACCGCGCTGGAACTCATGTGCACGACGCTCAAGGCCGATGCGGCGTCGCATCCCGAGCTCGCACAACGACTGGCGGCCATGGGTCGGATGCTCCGAGACGCCATCACGCAGACACGTGCCCTGGCACGGGGATTGGTTCCCGTCGGAAGCGAGCCCGGTGCATTGCAGGATGGTCTGACCGAACTGGCCGGACGAATTGCCACCCTGGGTCGCGGAACCTGCCGGCTGGAATGTCCCAAACCAGTGCTGGTGCCCGATCCCTACGTGGCGGGGCACCTGTACCGGATCGCGCAGGAAGCGGTGAACAATGCGGTCAAGCATGCACGGGCATCCCGGATCGTCATCCGGCTGATGGAAACAAAGTCCGACTTGACCCTGGAGATTGCCGACGACGGCACGGGAATGGCGCGGGAGGAGCGTGCCAGTGGCAGGCACGGGATGGGCTTGGGTGTCATGCAGCACCGCGCAAGAGCCGTCGGGGCGGAGCTGACAGTGGCGTCCACGCGCAATGGCGTGACGGTGACCTGCCGTCTGATGAAGCGGCCATGAAGAAAGCGGAACGCAGGCCATCACCCATTCCATCCCTGTCAGGAGAGCGGCCCGGGGCGCTGGTTCGTCGGCGCATTCTTCTTGTGGACGATCATCCTTTCATGCGCGCAGGCCTTGCGCAGTTGATCGATCGGCAGCCCGATCTGGTTGTATGCGGCGAGGCGGGGAATCCCGCCGAAGCGATGCTTTCGCTCTCCCGGTTGAAACCGGACCTTGTGCTCACAGATCTCACGATGCCGGGGCGAGGCGGGCTGGAGTTCATCAAGGACATCCTTGCCGCCGAGCCACACCTGCCGGTCCTCGTGGTCTCGATGCATGACGAACTGGTCTATGCCGAGCGAGTGTTGCGAGCCGGAGCAAGGGGCTACATAATGAAGGAGGCCGGAGGGGACAATCTGCTGGCGGCCGTTCGACAGGTTCTCAACGGAGAGGTGCATGTGAGCCATCAGATCACATCCCGGATTCTCAATGCATTGTCCGACGCCAGGCCAAGAGGCTCGTCCTCTCCGATCCAGAAACTGACGGACCGCGAGTTTGAAATATTCCAGTTGATTGGCAATGGCAGAAGCACACGTGAGATTGCCTCCCAGCTTCACCTGAGTTCCAAGACGATCGATGTGCATCGAAGCCACATCAAGCAGAAGCTCGGCCTGAAGGATGTGACGGCCCTGGTGCGGCATGCGGTGCGCTGGGTTGAAACCGGTGGCCGCCAGGGCTGACGGGCGCGGTCAACGCCCGTCCATCCAGGACTTGCGCACCGGGCCCGTGATGTTTCCATCGGGGCATGGGCAGCAATGACTGGGTCGTTGGCTTCGATGCGGATGACACGCTCTGGCATAATGAGACGATTTTTGAGAGCGTGCATGTGAGATACCGCGCCCTGCTGGCGCGTTTTCACGACGCAGACACGGTCGATCGGGTGATGTTTGCGACGGAAATGCGGAACCTCGAGCGGTACGGTTACGGGATCAAGGGGTTCATGCTGTCCGCGATCGAAACCGCGATTGAGCTCAGCGAAGGCAGGATTGCCGCCGCTGAGATCCAGGAGCTCATCGTGCTCGGTCAGACCATGCTTTCGCATCCGGTGGAGCTTCTGGAAGGCATCCATGAAATCATACCGCGACTGGCCGGCAAACACCGGCTGCTTTTGGTCACGAAGGGCGACTTGAAGGATCAGCAGCGAAAGCTGGAGCGGAGCGGGCTCCTTCCGCATTTTTCCCATGTCGAAATCGTGCCGGAGAAGGACTTTTTGACATACGAGCGGATCCTTCGTCGCCACGATGTTGATCTCGGACGGTTTGTGATGGTTGGCAACTCCGTGAAATCCGACATTCTGCCGGTGCTCGAACTCGGGGGAGCAGGAGTGCACATTCCCTATGCGCTCACCTGGGGAGCTGAGAAAGTGGATGTGATTCCCGCCTCGAACGGCAGGTTTCATCAATTGAATTCAGTCAGGGAGCTTCCCGCGCTGCTTTGCCAGCTTGTGGATCGATGAGGGCGGGATCATCGCGGACGAATTTGTGAATGCCAATTGCCCGATGCTCAGGCTGCTGGAGGATCCTCTGCACCGGAGCGCCTCTGCGCCGGTACAGCCAGGGTCACCCGCAGCCCGCGACCGCTTGAATGATTGCGGGCGCGGATCGTGCCTCCGTGGAGCGAGGCGATGCGTTCGCACAGCGTGAGTCCGAGCCCCGCGCCCTGGGATGTTGAAGCGATCTCCGAATGGACATTGCGGACGAAGGGTTCGAATACACGGTAGTGCTGATCGACCGGCAGACCCGGACCTTCGTCGGTCATTACGAGCTGCCAGCGTCCGCCCCCCGCGAAACACTCGATCGTGATGGTGCCGTCGCGGGGAGAGACCGCGATGGCGTTTGAGAGCAGATTGAAGAAGAGTTGTCGAAGCAGGGCCTCATCGACAAGCTGCACACCGCCTGCGGATCTTGTTACAACGATGCGAATCCCATGTTCCCCGGCGATGCCTGAAGCATCGCGCGCGAGCGCATCGACCAACTCGGTCAGGTTGATGTGCTTCATGTTGACGAGAAGTGTCCCACTGCCGGCCTTTGTCAGAAACAGCACGCCATCGACGATCCGCAGCAGGCGCGCCGTTTCCGCAGTGAGCTCACCCAGCATCAGCGCGGATTCACGATTGAGGGATGCATGCGGGAGAAGGCGTTCGGCGCGACGCTGGTTTTCCGAGAGAGCCGATTTCAATTCAAGCGCGGCGGCCTCGGTCAGCGCGTGTGTCTGTGAATTCGACGATTCCACTTTTTCAAACAGCTGGTTCAGTACACCGCCGATGGCCGAAAGGTCATCCTGACCCTCGGTGAGATCGACCTGTCTGTCCATCGTGCGCTGGTTTGCGGTCTCGACGGAGGCGCGGAACGCCTTGAGCGGCCGAAGCAGCCGGCGCGCACCGATCCAACCCAGGGGGATGCAGCAGACCACTGCGGCGGCCAGTACGATTCCGGAGGCAAAAGAGAAATCAATGAGCTGATCGCGCTGCTGGGCGCTCAGACCGGTCTCTTGAAACATCCAGGCGCCGAAGAGCAGCGCGGCGCAGGTCAGGATGACCAGGGCCGCAGTCGCAAGCACAACGGCGCTCAGTCGGATGGCGACGTGACGGTCAAATGATCCTGCGGGCAAAGCCATGGGAGATGCGGCGTCTGAGGATCCGCTCAAGGTGCTCGAAGGGCAAGCCTCCCGGATGCCGGGAAGCGCACCGGTTGAAATTCCCTCGCGTTCAGATCTCGAATCCGCGCACGCTTGCATCGCATGTCTGAAAAGCGTTTCCAATTCATCTGTGGGGCGGATGACTTCCTCGTCAATCGTGCGGGGAAGGAGCGTCATGACGCGCTGGCGGAAGAAATCACGGATGAATTTTCGCGCGATACACTCAGTGGATTCGCCAACAATGTCGGTGAGGTCGAGGCTGCGGTGAATCGTTTTCGAGAGAGTGTCCGGACGATCTCCATGTTCGGCGGGCGGCGGCTGGTATGGCTGAAGGATGTGAACTTCCTTGCCGACACCGTCACGGGGCGGGCTGAGGGCACGCTGAGCTGCGTCGAGGACCTGCAGGAGATTCTGGAAACGGTCGATCCCCAGCACGTGGCGGTCCTGATCACGGCGTCACCCATCGATCGACGCCGGGCGTTCCCAAAATGGTGTGAAAAGCACGGCGATTTCGTCCTGGTGGGCGGTGGCGAGGGTGGGGCGACCGCCGAGGCGCTTGCCGGGATTGTGATGGCGGAAGCCAGAACGCTGGGAGCATCGTTCGGGCCCGGAGCGCTCGATCTGCTTCTGGCCAAGGTGGGTGCGAACACCCGGTTTCTGATCGAGGAAACGCGAAAGCTTGCAACCTATGCCATGCTTCCCGGCGTGCCGTCGGATGCTTCGACCGGGCGAGTGCTCATCGAGGAGCGCCATGTGGCGGAGCTGACCCCGAACGTCGCGGAGGGCGATTTCTTCGAGTCGGCGGAGGCGTTCTTCAGTGGTGATCTCGTCCGCACGCTCAAGGCCCTCGAATTGCACTTTTTTAACGGTGGTGACTCCCGGCCCGTGCTTGGAGCGCTGCAGAACCGCAATCGCCTGCTGCTGCAGATTCGTGCACTTGTTGATGCGGGGGAGGTGCGCGTCGGTCCGCGCGGGCTGGACGGCTTGTCACGCGCGGCGGGCGAATATGGCCGCCATTTTGCTGGTGCGGCTGACAAGAGCTCCTTCAATCTTTTCAGCCAGAACCCCTGGTATGCTGGCAGGCTCGCGGGTGGCGGAAAATTGCCGTCGATGAAGAGGCTGATCGACAATCAGTTCGAATTCGTGTCGGCCTTCGAGGAGATCATTCGCCGGCCAGGTGAGCAGCCGGAGGTGTTGCGCGATATGGCTGTACGCTGTCTGGCACCTGCCGCGGCGGGGTAGCGGCAGGTCTTTGATGCAGTTCTGCGAGCATTGCCGGATCCCGTGTGTCAAGGCGGTGCGACTAAAAAGGAAAGACCCGCCCCAGTGAGAGGGCGGGTCTTGAGTCAAAATGGAATCAAGCCAGGCAGATCAGGAGGCTTGCCTGCGACGGGAGATTCCGAAGAGAGCGAGGAGGCCCGCGCCGAGCAGCAATGCGGTGGATCCTGTATCAGGAACACTCGTGGCGCCACGCACTTCGAAGTTGTAAGTCCTGCTGGTACTGCCGGTGTTGATCGAGACGTTGTCGAAATAGTCGTCCTGGTTGATGTTGTAGGTGCCAATGCCCATCTGAAGACCGATCACGCGAGCATTGGGGAAATCAATGGGGTCACTGCTTTGGAATGCGGTCGCCCACTCGGCGAGCGAACGCAACGGCGGACCACCTGCGCCGCTGGGAATTTCAAATCCGCCATTCCACCACCAGCCTCCGGCGTTGTCGTTTCCGGATCCGGTATTCTGATCAATTGACAGATTGATCCAATCACCCTGTGTTGGGGTTCCCGCTCCATTTGGGAGGAGGTTCCAGTACGGCTCGTATACAAGCGCGCCATAGTTGTCGCCAGATCCTGGCCCCGCAATGAGAAGCTTGATCGATGGGGCGGCAGCCGTTTCGGAGGTCGGGGACTTGAAGTAGCTGTAGCCCAGACTGATGTCAGCCAGCACGCTCGAGGCCGCGCCAAAGTCCCTGTAAGTGGTGACTTCTGCCTTGGCCGCAGTTGTCCCGTCGGTCGTCAGTCGGGCGGCCCCGGTGGGCAGCGGCTGATTGTTTTCGAGATTTCCACCGACGCCCGAAAGGTCGACGATGGTGGCGGTTCCGCCTGTGCGGACATCATTGGAATACCAGGCATCCGGCACTTCCGAACCGGAAGCAACGGGAGTCTGAAAGGAATTGACGACGACTTGGCCAAAGCCTGGAGCCGCAATCAGGAGCGCAGTCAAGGCGGAGGCCGCTTGAACAACTAACTTCATGGCTGAATTTATTAAGTGAAACTGAACGTTGACCGGGAATTTCAGTTTGCGTGGTCATACGCACTTCCCGGATGGAATTACGCAGTGCCTAGCAAATTGTGTGCCGATCGCAAAAGCAGCCGTATTTTCTCCGCATGAGTGTCAATTAACTAATTACAAATAAACATATTGTATGCTATTGTACCATGTCTAATGAATCAAAGAATTTATGCTAATCGAAAAGGTGACTGTAAATGACTTCGACAGCGCTCATCGGATGAAATTTTCATCGATCATCACACCAATCGCGTAGGGCATTTCTGGCGGAAGCCATTGGATCGATCGCGGTCAGCAACGACCGACGGCACTCGCATCGCATTCAAACCTGTGGCACCGCCTGGAGGTTTCCAAGCGCCCGATAATCGATCAAGGTGTGGCTGATGCGGCCGGACTGGATTGCGCGATGGTCGGTGAGCTGATCTTTCGGCGAACAATCCGTGCCGTCCCGGAAAATGAATCGATGGGTGCCGTCATCGGCTGCCGGACTGAACAGCCCGGGCACGATGATGTGCGCGGGGATCGTGCGAACGACCTCGGCATCCGGACGGCATGCGAGCGGAAAGTTGAGGTTGTGCACGATGAACGAACGGGACGGAGTCTCTTCTGCGAGTGACGGAACCATTCCGGCCGCGCGGGCAGCCGAAATCCGCACTGCCGCCAGAAGTTCCGCATCTGGCCGGCCCGATGCCAGCCGCAGGCGCTCGTAAAGCGCGGGCGACATCTCCTGGGAGAACGCCATCGCCGGATAGCCGTGAACCGCACCCTCCCAGGCGCCTCCGATCGTTCCACTGGCGAGGATGAAGCCAAGGGATGTGTTGCGTCCGATGTTTATGCCGGAAACAACCGCATCAATCTGAACGTCGCGCGGCAGAAGATGCGCGAGACCGATGTTGACGCAGTCGCTCGGAGTCCCGTCGACGCTCCAGGTTTCGCAGCCAAGGCCGACATCGACCTTTTCAGAGGTGACCGGGCGATGGCGGGATTTTGCCGCGCCGATCCAGCTCTGCTCCAACTTGGGCGCGACCACGTAGAGGGTGTGTCCCCCGGCACGAAGGGCGTGCACGAGTTCGTGAAGAAAGGCTGAGCCGATGCCGTCGTCGTTGGTTGCGAGAAGATTCATCGTCACGACGGTAGCGTGCGAGCCCATCCTGGCGATTCAGGAAACATGCACCGCCTTGCCTCGTACCGCTGCCTCGCCTAGGACATGCCGGATGACATCCCTCGACAATCTTACCGCCGCGTTTGAACTGCTATGGGAGGCCAAGGTCCATATTTCGCGAGCGACGGAAGGCCTGGATGCGGACTTTGCCGCACGGGTGCGGGAGGTGCATGGACAGGTTGCGGCGACGCGGGATCAACTGCAGCACCTGCTCATCGAATTGCAGGAGAAGCATCCTCCCGCTGCGCGCCAGCCTCCGGCATGACCCTGCGAATGGCGTCGGGAGGCGTGCCGGGAAGGTTTTTGCGGGTGTCGTTGGTTTTCCATCGACCTGAAAAATTCGGGTTGGCCCAGCAATGGCGGCAGATGTCCATGCGGCCCATCCGTTTCTCCTGGTATCCCGCCATGTAGTTCATGCCGAGCGGGACGGCGATGTGCGGAATCTGCATCACATCGACGCCCTTCGCCCTGGCGGCACCGAAGACAGGCGGGCCGCAGTACGGGAAAATGTGATCATTGAACAGCATCGGACCGAAGCAATTGCACCCACCGGTCGCCGGGGCGGTCGCGGTGGGGTCCACCGAATGCTCCCAGAAATAGGTGCCATCCCAAAGAGAGATTTTGGCTCCATATCGTTCCCGGAACCGCGCCAGCGCTTCATGACGATTGTAATTGGAATAAACCGACACGAACAGTCGGTCGAGGCAGTCCATGCCTTCATCGCTGATGCGATCGAGCAGGAGGCCGTTCGTGACCATGGTCATCCAGCCGATCGAACGGGAGCGCTTCAACCGGCGCAGGCCCTCGTTCAGGTGTTTCCAGAGAAAGGGCTCGCCCGGTCCGTGGATCGAAAGCGAGCGAATGAAATAGTCCGAGCGTTCCGTGTAGAACAGGAAGCGATCCAGTTGCTCAAGGGAGAGCTGGAACCCCTTGACATGCCGCATCAGATCAGCGTGCGCGCAGAGCTCGCAGTCGTTCTGGCAGGGAGAGGAAACCTCCAGTTTGAACTCGTAGATGGTCAGCATCGCTCAGGATGGTTGCGTCGGATCCTTGGGCACCGGCGTCGCATTGGCAGCAGACCCGGGTGACGCAACGACGGGGGTCATGGACTGGTTTCTCGTGGCATGAAACAGAATCCGACTGATGTCTATTTCCGACAAGGCGCCCTGCCCCTGAATGATCGCCGGCAGCACCAACACCTGTTCCTCAATGGACTCCACGAATTGGAACTTGAAGTCGGACGGAACCGGATGTTCGGCCACCTGCTCCAATGCGGCCCGGGGATCCGAGAGAGCCAGTGCGCGATACTTCCGATCAAACATGGCTCTGCGGAACACGGCGCGTACCGCGTCGTTCCATCGTTCGTTGGTCCATCCGTCCATTTGTCGCAACGGTTTTGGGCGCGATGGTTGAAGTCAACCCGCAAGGCCGTGTGAGGCCGAGGGCTGGCACCCGTGCCGCGTCCAGAGTGCGCATGCGCAAGAACTCTCGCGTCGCGAAAAGGCACATGGCGATCAGTTTCAAAGTGCGGGTGCGAAGATTGGAGGATTCCACAAGGATTTCCCAATGCGCTGCTTTGCGGGCTTTAGTTTGAGCGAAAGCCCGCTAGTTTTTCCGGATGAAGTCCTCCCGTCGGCACTTTCTTTCAACTGCAGCGGCGGGTCTGGCGTCGGCTCCATGGATGAGTGCCGCGGCATCGAAGTCATCACCCGCACCCGTTTCGCAGCCTGGCCAGTCCGCAGGCGCAATCTCCCCGATGCGCGACTACCTGCGCCGGCACCACCGGAATCTTTTCACGACTGATTCCTGCACGCCTTTCTACAATCCGGAAATCTACCAGTCCGAGGACTTCACCCTGAAGTCCGGACAGGGAACCACGGGAACGCAGACGATTCCCGTGGGAGGACCGTACAAGGTGGCCGCGATCCGCAACTTTGTCACCACGGTGGCGCGGAACGGAGTGGACACGTACCTGGTCAATCCCAACGCATCGCGCGCCTGGTATCCGAGTCGCAAGGTGCCGCGGATTCTCGACGGCTATCGTCGAGGCGACCGCGAGTTCTTTCGGGGTCATGCGATCTGCGCTGGAATCACTGAACCGACGGCAGTGGAGGGCTTCCTGGACCGCATGGTGGCTTTCTACGGCTGTTATCTGGATCTTGAGGAGGCGGGTGTCGACTGGGTGGCCGAGTCGGCTAGGGCGGCGCGCGAGGCGGGCATGGCGCCCTGGGCAAGCATACGGATGAATGACTTTCATGGCTCCGAAAACATCGAGGGCAGCTTCATGAATCATCCGCTTCTGAAAAATCCGGAGATGCGGCTGAAGCGGGGATCCTATTCGCCCACCATAAGGAATGCGAATTATCGCACGCCGCTGAACTACGAGAAGCAGGAGGTGCGCGACGCGATGATGGACCAGATCGAGGAGATTGTGAACGACTACGAGTTTGAAGGACTTGAGCTCGACTGGTTGCGCAATCCCAACTGCTGCGAACCAAACGCCGGCAGGGAAACCATCGGGATGATGAATGACTGGTTTCGGCAGATTCGGAGGCTGACTCGGGCGCGTTCGGCCAGGACGGGCAGGCCCTATCCCCTCGGCATGCGCATCCCCGGGACGTTGGAGACGATCAAATCCATCGGATTGGACATCGTCACGCTGTGTCGCGAGGGCACGCTCGATTTCATCAGCCCTTCGGCGTTCTGGTGCACGTCGTGGGAAATGCCGCATGATGAACTGCGACGCGCCGTCGGTGATGGTGTGGCCATTTACGGTGTGATCGAGGATGGGGTCAACACACTGGCATCGCGATCGCCTGAATTCGACATGACTCAGCGGCTGCGCTACATTTCATGCAGTCCGGAGCACCTCAACGCCAACGCCGCTGGCAAGCTGGTGCTGGGCGCCGACGGCATCGAGTGGTTCAATTTTTTCTGCACGGAGCAGGTGAGGCTTCCGGGGCTGACGTCCGACTATTCACTGCTGCGGGGCAAGCAGGATCTGGACGGGCTGCGGGGCCGGCCCAAGCACTATTCATTTTCCATCTGGTCGAACTTTTTCACGCAACTGCCCTTTGAAATACCCACCCAGCTTCCGGTTGTTCTCAATGCGGGCTGGCAGCATTCGTTTCGCCTGCCGATGTGCGAGGAGCCGCCGGACCGGAATCTCGAGCTGGTTGTGCAGGTGATTCTGAAGGCAGGTGAAAAGTTCACCGCCCTGCCGGTGTCCCTCAACGGCTGCTGGCCGACGATCGAATGCACGCCGAACGATCAGCTGCTCTTTCCAGCCGGTTCATTGACGCATCACGTTCCGGAGAACACCGGATATGATTTCAAGTTCCCTGTCTCGCTGATCCGCGATGGATGGAACGAGATCATTGTCGAAAACGGCGGCAGCCAGCCGATCACCGTCGTCTGCATCGAGCTTGCAGTCCGCCCGGGCGAACGGACCGGCGCATGAGAATTTCCCCATGAAAACTACGATCCCTGAGGCTCTCAAGGAGGACATGCCCCACACGCTTTGGGGCAAGGTGCTGAGCGCGACTCCCGTTGTCATGACGGTCGTGGCCACGATGCTGGCCGGACTGTCATCCAGTGAAATGACGCGCGCGCAGTATTCGCGGTCGCTGGCCGCGCAGCAGCAGTCGAAGGCGGGAGATCAATGGAACTTCTTTCAGGGTAAGAAGCTTCGCGGCGTCGTGCACCGGAACACGATCGACATGATTTCGAGCACGAGTGAAGTGGGTGAGATTGACGAGGCCGGTGTGAGGCAGGCGCTCGGCCCGGCCGGCGCCATCCTGGACAGCGCCGAGGGAGGGGCGACGCTTCAGGCGTTGAAGGACAGGACGATTCCGGCGGTGTCGCCGGGCTTTGTGCCCACCGCTGAGATCGCCTCGGTGCTCAAGGCCGTGGAGCATGCGAAGCCTGACGATGAGATTCAGCCGCTGCTAGCGCGGGTTGACGACGAATCGCTTGCGCAAGCTGTAAAGTCAGCGCGGGATCAGGCCACGGCGCTCGATGGCCTCACCACGCCGATCGGCAGGACGCTTGATGGGGTTGAGAGGAGTCTGGCTGGAATCGCCGGACAGCAGGAGGTGAAGCGGGAATTCACGGTGGCGCGACTGATGTTCCATGCGAGGCGCTACGATGCGGAGGCTCGCATCAACCAGGTGGTGGCGGAGCTCTACGAACTTCAGGTCCGCAAGAGCAACGCGTCGGCTGAACGTCATCATGTGCGCAGCCAGCGGTTTTTCTACGGCATGCTGGCCGCACAGATGGGAGTGATCGTGGCGACTTTCGCCATGGCGGCGCGGAAGCGGAACTTCCTGTGGTCGATCGCCGCGGTCGCGGGCGTGATCGCCGTGGGATTCGCCGTGTACGTCTACTTGTACGTTTAGGCGGGTGCTCGTGCGCTCAAGCAAGGATGTCTTTCACGACTTCGCCATGGACGTCGGTGAGGCGGTACTGGCGGCCCTGAAATCGATAGGTGAGGCGCGTGTGATCGATTCCAAGGGTGTGCAGGATCGTCGCCTGCAGGTCGTGGATGTGAACGGGTTTGTCCGCGACATTGAATCCGAAATCGTCGGTTGAGCCATGCACAATTCCAGGCTTCACGCCTCCCCCTGCCATCCAGATGCTGAAGGCCCTGCCGTGATGGTCGCGGCCGTACTTTTCGCGTGACGCCTCGCCCTGTGCGTAGGGTGTACGCCCGAATTCTCCGCCCCAGATGACAAGAGTTTCGTCGAGCAGGCCGCGCTGCTTGAGATCCCTGACGAGCGCGGCGCTCGGCTGGTCGACATCCATCGCCAGGCTCGGCAGGCGGTCGTGCAGTCCGCCGTGGTGGTCCCAATCTCGGTGATAGAGCTGGATGAAGCGCACACCGCGCTCGGCGAGACGACGGGCCACGAGACAGTTGCGCGCGAAGGTGCCGGGCTCGTGCACCGCGGAGCCGTAGCTTTCAAAAGTCGCTGTCGACTCCTTTGAAAGATCCATCAGTTCCGGCACGCTGGTCTGCATGCGGTAGGCCATCTCCGCCTGGGTGATGCGGGTCTCGATCTCGGGATCACCCGCCCGTGCAAACTGCAGTTGGTTGAGCTCCGCGGCCCCGTCGAGCATCATTCTGCGGCGCTCGCGCGTGAGGCCGGGCGTGTCCGAAAGGTAGAGCACCGGTTCCCCCGCGCTGCGGAACTGCACGCCCTGGTGCCTGCTGGGAAGGAAGCCGCTTCCCCAGAGGCGTGCCAGAAGCCCCTGGCCGGCGCCCTTCTTGTTGACGGAGATGAGCACGACGTACGACGGGAGGTTTTCGTTCAACTGCCCGAGCCCGTAGTCCGTCCATGCGCCCATGCTCGGGCGTCCCGGCAACTGGCTGCCAGTCTGGAAGAAAGTGATGGCCGGATCATGGTTGATCGCCTCGGTGTGCATCGAGCGGATGACGCAGATTTCGTCCGCTATCCCGCGCGTGTATGGCAGCAGATCGCTGAAGAGTACTCCCGATTTTCCCCCAGGCTGGAAGCCGAACTTGCTAGGCTGAAGCGCGAGGCGGGACTGCGATGCGACCATGCCCGTGACGCGCTGACCCTGGCGAACGGAGTCGGGCAGATCCTCATTGAAGCGCTGGCGCAGGACCGGCTTGTCATCGAGGAGATCGAGGTGTGAGGGGCCGCCCGACTGGAACAGGCAGATGATGCGCTTTGCGGTGGGCGCGAAATGTGGTAGGCCCGGCAGTCCGCCGATGCGTGCGCCGGCGGAGAGTGCGGCTGGCGGTTCGGCGAAAAGCTGACCGCGGAAGAGATGGGCGAGCGCGGCGGCACCGAGTCCAAGGCCGGCCTTGGAGAGGAAATCCCGCCTGGAATGAATCTGCTCGTAGTTGTTGCAGCACGACATGGGAGTTTCCGGTTAGTTCTTTGTGATGGTTTCGTCGAGCGACAGGATAAGGCTGGCCACGCTTGTGGCCGCGGCGAGTTCGACGGGTGGAATCATGGCGTCGACCGCGGACCCGCCCGTATGGGTGACATACGTATCGGCCTCCTCGGGATGCGCCGCGAAATCGATCCGGAGCCGGTTCCACGTCCTCGCGATGACTCCTGCCTCGGCATCGCTTGGCCGGCGTCCGGTGCTGGAGAGGAACGCAAATTCGGCGCGTTCGCGATCGCCGGGTCCGCCTTCCCTCAGCATGCGCGTGGCCAGCCGGCGCGCCGCCTCGACGTACCCCGTCTCGTTCCAAAGCGCCAGGGCTTGGAGCGGAGTATTCGTGCGCGAACGGCGCACGGTGCAGAATTCGCGGTCCGGCGCATCCAGCGAAAGCATCATCGGATGCGGCATCGTTCGTTTCCAGAACGTGTAGAGACTTCGCCGATGGAGATCCTCGCCGCTGCCAAGCAGCCACTTGGTGCCCGGGTAGGCGGCGCCGACGACGATGGAGTCATAGAGTCCCTCGGGCTGGTACGGAAACACGCTCGGCCCGCCGATGCGCGGCGCGAGCAGGCCCGACACGGCGAGCGCCTGGTCGCGTATCAATTCCGCGGGAAGCCGCACCCTCGGACCTCGCGCGAGGAGCCGGTTCTCAGGATCACGCGCCACGAGAGCTGCATTGACCGCGGAGCTCTGCCGGTAGGTGGACGACAAGACCAGCTCTTTCATGAAGGCCTTGATGTTCCAGCCTCCGTCGACGAACTCGCGCGCCAGCCAGTCGAGCAGTTCGGGATGGCTCGGCCATTCGCTCTGCGACCCGAAATCCTCAAGTGTCTTGACCAATCCGGTGCCGAAGAGCTGCGCCCAGAAGCGATTCACAACAACCCGCCCGGTCAGGGGATGGTTCGGCTGGGTGAACCAGCGCGACAGACCCAGGCGATTCTTCGGGGCGCCTGCGGGCCAGGGAGCGAGCAGCTTTTCAGGTACTCCCGCGTCGAGCTTTTCGCCATGCGCATCATAATTGCCGCGGACGAGCAGGTAGGTTTGACGCGGTGTCGCCATCTCCTCCATGACCATCGTCGTGGGAATTGTGCGGCGCAGGGCGAGGAGTTTTTCGGACATTTCGATCTCCTTTGCGAATATCTCCCGGCTCGCGGCGGAATCGCTCAGCAGTGCTTCAGCAAGCCACGCGGTTTCGTGAGGCTGGGGACCGCCCGCATCAATTGATGCCAGCGCGCGAGGCAGCGCGGTGGCGCGGAACAGCGTGCGGATGGTTTCACTGGAGGCCGCCGGGGCGGCGCGGCGCAGGTCCTCGAGCGTGCCAACAAACCGGGTGGCGCCGGCGGCGTTGTCGGTGCCAACCAAAAAATCGCGCGTCCCCGGACCACCGTGAAGATCGTCGTAGAGGGTGCGGCAGGCGATTTCACGGCCGTCCACAAACATGCGCACATCAGCCGCGGTCCTGCCGCCGGTGTAGGTCACGGCGATGTGATGAAGCTCATCAGTCTTGAGCCCGGCGCCATCCGTGCGCACGGTGACGGAATAGACAGGAAGCCGGTCAGCGATGCGGAGCTCCAGTTCCCCGTTGATCAGCCTGAGTTCGCGACCCTTGCCGAAGGAGGTGTCGGCGGGTGAACCCTGGTGATTGGTGCCGGAGAACAGGGCGACGTCGGCCGGATTGCCGCCTGAAGGGCGCAGCCAGAGCGCGACTGTGACGCCATCCTTGTGGGTGAAATCGAATGTGGAACCCGGCAGCACCGGGGCACCGGCCTTCTCGTCGGGAGCAGGGACGGTGATGGCTGAGATGGATTTGTTGGCTTCGATTGCGGTGCGTGCGGCCTCCGCCAGGAGATTGATCTGCGGTCGCAGCGATTCGTCCCAGTTCCAGCTCGCCTGCGCCGCCTGGACGGCGGCCTGCGATGCGGCGAGATCCTTTTCGAGCCGGGTCAGCGCCGCCTGCTGCTGCCGGGTGGGTGCCGGGATCATGGGCACGGCATTGGCCACCCTGCCATCCTCGCCCCACTCGGGCACATTGTTGAAGAAGGCGGAGAGGCGGTAGTAGTCGCGCTGCTCGATCGGGTCGAACTTGTGATCGTGGCAGCGAGCGCACTCGAAGGTGAGTCCGAGCCAGGCTGTACTGACAGTTCGGATACGGTCGGCGACGTACTCGATGCGGTACTCCTCGTCGATGATCCCACCCTCGCTGTTGATGACGTGGTTGCGGTTGAAGCCCGTGGCGATGCGCTGGTCGAGGCTTGGCGAGGGCAGGAGGTCGCCCGCGAGCTGCTCGGTGATGAACACATTGTACGGCTTGTTGGCGTTGAAGGCCTCGATCACCCAGTCCCGCCAGCGCCACATGGTGCGGGTCGAGTCGTTGTTGAAACCATGCGTGTCGGCGTAGCGCGCGGCATCGAGCCAGTCCATGGCCATGCGTTCGCCAAAGTGGGGGGAGTTCAGAAGCCGGTCGACGGCGTCCCGGTAGGCGGATTCCCCGCGACGGGCTGCATCCGCGGTGAAGGCGTCAAACTCCTGTGGCGTCGGAGGCAGTCCGACGAGATCGAAGCTCACGCGGCGCAGCCACGCGGCCGGCGCCGCCTCGGGCGAGGGCGAAAGCCCTTCCGCGTGGAGTCGCTGAAGCACAAACGCGTCGATGGGCGAGCGTCCCCAGGATTTGCCAGCGATCCGCGGGACGGGCGGAAGCTGGGGAGGGATGAACGCCCAGTGCCGCTCGTAGGCGGCGCCTTCGGAGATCCACTGCTTGAGCAGCGCCAGCTGGGCAGGGGAGACATGTTTGTTGCTTTCCTTGGGAGGCATTCTTTCCGATTCGTCGTCGGAGAGGATGCGCACGATCATTTCACTCTCGTCGGGATTGCCGGGGATGATGGCGAAGAAGCCGTCTCGGTCCTGCGTGGCGCTCTCGAATTCATCGAGCCGCAGCTTCGCCTCGCGATGCGCGCGATCCTGTCCGTGACACTGGAAGCAGTTTTCCGAGAGGATCGGACGGATGTCCCGGTTGAACTGAAGCGGTGTCGCAAAGAGATCCAGCACCGAAATGCCGAGGACTGCAAAGGCGCGCAGCGCGAATCGGAGGCAGGGCGTGCCGGAATGCGAGGGCGATGGGGATGACATGGATTCCGTCGGCTTGAAATGAGCCTGCCGTGATGGGTTGGGAATAGTTGAGAGCGAGGATTCGGGCCCGCCAGTCTGAACATGCAGTCAGTCCATGAAAGTGGGGCATGCGTTTTCATCGCCATGCCCGTCGATGCGTGCGAAATAGCGAAAATTGGCGCTGGCACCTGCGTTGGGACAGGCCTCAGGCAAGACACAGCTGCTGGGGTATCCCTGGAATGAATACGTCATCCATGCCCGGCAGAGTGGGGACTCTGCGGTTGCAGGCGATGGCCCAGAGCTCCCATTGGCCGTCGATGTAGTTGCGATTGGCAGGGAGGGCGCATGCCTGGGCAAAGAGGTACCAGGCGCCGCCGATTTGATAGAGGGCCGGGTGGCGACGTGATAGAGGGTGTCGTCGCGATAAAGTCCCTCCCATTTTGTCTGGAGCACGGTGTCGACCTCGAGTTGCCTCCAGTCTCGGTCCGGGTGTGCGCTCACGGCCATGACCGGGCGCCAACGCTGGCCCTTGTTGAGTCCGACCTCGATCAGGAGCAGGTAGGTATGCCCGATCTTCTGGATCTGGTGCCATTCGTAGTAGGCGTCGCGTGTCGATGCGAAGATCTGACCCATGCCCCGCGGATCCGAGGCGTTGAACTGGCGCGTCCAGTGTCCGCCGTCGGTGGAGGTTGCGAGGCGGATTCCCGGCAGTGTGCCGTCCCTGCCGCGGTAGGAATAGTACATGAACCACTGCCATGAGCCGGGCGTTCGGCCGGGTTCACGCCAGACCGCAGACTGCGACACCATGGTTTCGTGAAATGGAGCGCCGGGCTCGGGCGCGAGGATGGGAGCGTCGCCATAACGTTGAAAACTCCCTCGGTTAATGGAGGCATACCGTCGCCGACCGGTGCGATAGCGAGTCCGATATGGTCTGGATGTTTCCAGCCGTGCCTGAGTAATAGAGGTAGTAGGCATCCTCCTCAGGAACGTGGAGGACCGTGTCCGGGCGCAGGGTGCGTGCGTCCCAGCCGCTGCCGCGGGGGCCAAAAACTGGGTTGGCGGGGTCCTGGTGCCAGGTAAAGGGATCCGACACGCTGGCCCAGGCCTTGCCGACCTCGCAGAGAAACCGGTCGCTCTTGGGAACTCCGGAATAAAACATCACGAGCCTCGAAGGATCGCGGGGATTCGGCAGAATGCAGGCCTCCTGAAGCTGTTGGGACTGCCAGGCTGCATCGGAACGGTGAATGATGATTTCGCCCCGGATCGTTTGCGGGGCTGGATCGCGCGCGCTGGCAGGCGGAATCGCCGCAAACGCAAACAGTGCGGCCAGAATCGGCGACACAGCAATGCGCGAGAAATGGGGAGATGCGCGGAAGTGCATGCGTTGCGGCAGGTCCGAGGCAAGACACATTCACTTGCCAAGGCGAGACTTGGCGGCGGTGCGAGTTGACCAATTTGCGAATCTCAACCGTCCGAGGTTCGTTCGCGCCTGACGGCGACAGTCTCAGGGGGCGGTGCGGCGCTGGCGGCTGACGTCGCTGATTCGGCGGCCGGTGCCGCCGGCGATTTCAATTGACGATCGCATTCGGCGATTGTGCGAAAAAGGGCGTTGATCTCCTCCATTTCCCCGGGTGTCAGCTTTGTCTTTGGCACCGTCCGATCCGAGTAGTAGTAGGCGAGAGCGGGGTTGTATTCGAGATTGTCCCCGAGGTACACGGTGCCCGGATCGGCACCGGCGGCGAGGTATCCCTTGGCATCGTAGTTCTTCTGCTGGGTCGCACGTACGTCGACGTTCGCGAAATCCGGCGCGCCCGCGGGCTCGGGGTACCACGCGCCCTGGGTTGTGTGCACGCGCATGTGCACGGTGCGCGCGAGGCTGGGAGCTGGCTGGTTGACAATGGTGCGGACTCTGTCTTCCGCGCGGGCGCGCTTCAGTCGAATGGCCGCGATCTCGAGATGAGCGGGCCGGGTTGCGGAGGTTGACGCGGGTGAGGATGGTGATGCGTCGGACTGACGTGGACGCGGAGGAAGGGAAATCTCCACGACTACGTTGTCCTTCAGTCTGAGAATCTGCCGAGGGTAGCGAAGCACGCGGACGGATCCGCTCTCCATCCGGCTGGCGGGCTGGCCGTGCAAGGCGATGACCTCCTCATAGGTCTGCCCGATTTGAGCGGCGTCGGCCGCTGCCGCGAGAATGACAAGACAGGGAATGACAAGTTTCATGTCGGTGACTCGGAAAATCATGCCGAAGCTTTCCGCATAGAGCGGTCATCGCAGGCGTCCAATTCTGTACCCACCCTGCTTTTGATGAAATCCTTACGCAACGCGCGCGCGCAGCGGAAAGCGTGGCTGAAGGCACGCGTTGAAATGGGGAATATTTGAAGGTGCTCCGGGTGGGTTTCCCTATTGGGGCGTCGGTTGCCGCGGCGTGCTTTACTTCCGGTAAAACCGGGCTTTGCTTCACGATGTCCGACCGGACATCCATGGCCAATCGATCCACCTTGAAACGAGCTCTCGCCGCGATGATTGCATCCGGGGCCGGAATTGTCGGCGCGTACGCTGCGCCCTTTCCCTTCGATCTGGGTCTGCCTTCGTTTGAAGTGCTGATGCAGTCGTTGCCGAAATGGGGGGATAATCTGGTCGAGGTGAATGTCTCCCGCGAACGCTACGATGTCGTGCGCAACATGGAGAAGGGGAGCAAGCCGCCGCAGATCTACTCCTCTCCGGTGCTCATGCCGGCAGCCTGGCCAAAGGACCTGCAGCGCGGGGAGTATGAAGCGGTGTTTTCGTTTTCCCTGGATCGTGAGGGTGCGATCACGGACATCCAGCGACTGTCGGAGCTGCATCCGGCGCTTGAACGGGTGGCGACGCTGTACATTGCGCGTCTCCGGTATTCCCCGGCTGAAAGGGACGGAAAGGCGGCGCCGGCCCGGGCCGAGATCACTCTGCGGTTTCAGACGGACGGCATTTTTCCGGACTAGCCGAACGGGGTTGCGAAACGAAGGTCGCGTGGGTCGAGCCTCAGGCACGCGGACCGCGGGAGGGAGCATGCGGCTGCGCGGTGCCTTCGAGACTGCTCACCCGCCGCTCGATGCGTTCGACGGCGGACATCAGTCTCTGGTTGGCCTGGGCGACAGCGGGGTCAAAGGGCAGGGCGCGATGCGCGTCGGTGATGTACTGGCCGGACGTGAGGTGAAGTTGTGACTGCGCGCCGACAGCATCGGCGATCCGGTTCATGGCCCTCCACTGAAAACGACTCATCATGAGCAGGGTCAGGAGCACGGATCCGCCTGCAATGCCTGCGATCCAGAGCAGCGTGCGGTGGGAGCGGTTCGTCGTCTGCTCCTGCTGGAAACGATCATAGTCGGCGCGGGTAGCTGCCTCCTGCTGCCGCTGGTTGACCAGGATGAGAGACGCTTTCAAGGCATCCAGTCTGGCAGTGAGATCCTCATTCTGCCGGCGCGCGACCTCCTGCGCCTCGATGCGATTGCTCGCAATCGCGACCTGGGCGGCGCGCAGTTGCTCCCGCAGGAACTGGTACGATTCAAGAAGTTCGATGCGCGTGCGTTCGTCCGATGAAAGTCCCGGGCTGGCGGACGCGGCTGCTGGTGGGGTCGGTCTGGGAGTGACTCCGTTCGGGGGACTTTGTGCGAGGCAGAAGCTGGACGTGCTGCTCAATATCAAGGTCAGTGCGACGCACAATGACCGGTCTCGCTGCGGAAGAAAAGGGGTGTTTCGGAGGGTCACCGAAGGGAGGACGCTTCAACCGACGAGCCGGGTTGTCAACCCCGCCCCATTCCCCTGTGTTCCAGACTCGAGCCCGCTGATCGATGCATTGGAGGCGATCAGCGCCGAAAGGAGGTCGCGCCACGCGTTGGAAAGCCGCCTGCAGGCCCTGACATGCACCGGCGAGATCGGGCCTCTGCCGAGCCCTCGGGCTTTAATTGGGTTGGGCGGGCTTGGGTGAGGACAAGAGGTTCAGGCGGGCCTTTTCCTCCTTCTTCTCCTGCACGCGCTCGCTGGCTGGGATGGCGAATTCGGATCCCTTGAGAACACAGCCCGGGCGGCCGGGGATGCAGTCTGTCTTGAGCCGCAGGCAGTAGTCGCGCGCGATGTCAAAGTGTGGGCAGGAGTAGCTCATGGTTCAAATTCCCAGCCGCGCGTTGGCTCGAAATCGAGCACACTCAGGCGGCGTTCATGCGCGTCAACCTCTCCACTCCAGTTGTGCGGTTCTCCTGAACCGCCGGTCAGGAGCTGAACGGTGACGTGATGTTTGCCGGGCGCAAGAGGGAGGCGCAGCTCACCCGCGGAAGCGCCATCCGACTGGACTCCCTTGGGTTTGAAGTTGTGCTCCTGAACGACACCGTCGATCTCGAGCCGCAGCGTCACCGGTGAGCGCGCGCGTTTCGCCGGAAGCTTTCCCCTCATGTGGATCGGACGCGTGTCCTCGGCTGCGGGGACTGCGACCGCGGAGGTGCCGTCGATCCAGTCGCCGTAGGCGCGGAACATGACGACGAATTCCGGATGGGCGGGATCGGGATTGTGGAAGCGCGCACTGGAGGCGACCAGCAGCAGGGCCATGCCCAGCGCGGCGACAGCGATTCCCGTCATCCATCCGATGGCGCGTGATGCCTGGCGCTCGTCTGGAGTCTCCGCCTTGCACAGGGCGGCGGCGACGGCGGCCAGGCGCTCGGGACGCAGGGGATCGAAGTTCACATGGGCGACACGCCGCGGATCGGCGCGATTGGGTCGCAGTTCAGGCTCGCGCGTGCCCGCGATGCGGGCGGGCATCCAGCGATTGCCTTCACGGCCGAAGGACTCGCTCGAGCCGCAGCCCACGATCAGCACGGCTGTGGCGCCCTTGGTGATGAGCCGCTCGATCAGCTTGGGCTCGACCCAGCCGGAACAAGGCACCTGCCGGATTTCGTAGCCAGGAATCCGGCGGGCCCAGGCTTCGCGGTCAAACAGCTCCCAGCCGCCGTCGCTCTGGGCGCAGACGAACGCGAGCGGCTTGGGCGCGCCCTTCGAGCGCTGGGTCGCGACGAACTCCTCGAGTTCGCGTCCCACGCGGCGCGCGTCGAACCACGCCATGCCGATGGCCTGCGTGTCGCAGGAGCCCGTGCAAATGCCGCAGCCGATGCAGCGGTCGGGATCGATCTGGGCCTGCGACGGGAACGGCCTTCCGTCCTTGCGCGGCACCATCGTGATCGCGCCGAACGGACAATCGAGCGAGCAGAGCGTGCAGGAGAAGCAGCGCGAAGTCTCCACGGCCGCCTGGAATGATGCCCGGGGCCTGCGCCGCGCCATCCACCAGGGCACGGTTAAAAGCCCGATCGCGGCAAGACCGCCGGCCAGCCAGAGTCCGGGACCGCTCAGGCGCGTGCTCAGTTGCAGCGGCCAGAGGTACCACCAGTCCAGGCTGAAGGCGGCCGGCTTTACGGCCATCTGGGCCTGCGCGGTGTTGGTAGCCGGAACAATGAGCGATGCGGCGAGCACCGCTCCGACGAGCCAGATCATGAGTCTGCGGTCGGGCAGCAGCTTCGTCCGGCTGAGCCGCGCGAGGTGCAGCGCGAGTCCTCCCGCGATTGCCAGCGGCAGGGCCATGTGGAGGAAGAAGACGACAAAGAACAGCAGGGAAGGGACGGTGCGGTCCCGATTAAAAAGCGGCAGCATGGGCTCGCCAAAGATCGGGAGTACGTCCATCACCTTCATGGTTCCCTTTGCCACGAGCTGGGCGCGGTCGTCCCAGACCAGCCAGTATCCGGTCCACCCGATGAACCAGATGAGTCCCAGCATGGCGAATCCGCTGACCCAGACCAGCCAACGCGCCCCGCCAAACTTGCGCGCCAGGAAAACGCGCAGCGCGTGCATGAGAATCAGCAGCACCGCTAGATCCGACGAATAGCGGTGGATGCTGCGCACGATTCCACCCGCCGAGTAGGGACCGAGTGCTTCAAGCGAACTCCACGCCAGCTGCGAGCTGGCTGAATACCACAGGAGCATGAGAACCCCGGAGAGCACCGCGAGCACCAGCATGGCGTTTGCCGACGGCCCGAGCTGGGCGAGCGGATTGAACGCGCGCGGCCAGGCCCTCTCGATCAGCGTGTCAAGCCGCGTGAGCACGCCGTCGCCGGCTGAAAGCAGGCGCGCGCCGCGCACGGGCGGAAGCGGTGGTTCGACCGCGGGTGCGGTGCCCGGGACCAGCGTTTCGGCGAGTTCTTCGCAGTCGATGTCGGGATGGTGGTGGTGACTCATGCGGGTGAGTTGCTTCCTTGCTTTCGCGGACGATGATCGGTGCGGCGATCCCGGCGGAAGGTCACGACGAAGCGTGCCCCTCCAGCGGAGGGGGTGAAACTATTGGAGGGGCACGCTTTGTCGTGCCCAGGGGACGCGCGTTGTGTGACTGCGTCGGAAGTCATGGAAGCGAAGCGTCGGCGGTGCGGGGTTCCCTGAGGAGGTGGAGCAGGCCCTCCCTCAGCCAGGCGCGGTGGCGCGGGTCCAGCGTGAACCGGAAGGCGACGTGCCCGCCGCGGTCGATCAGTTGGAAAAGATTGGCGTGGTCGATGATCCCGGTTTCGGGATCGCGCGTGGCGGCAAACTGCAGACGTGTCAGCACGTCGCGCATCGCCGCGGGAGTTTCGCCGTTGACGTATCGGAATTCCGGATACGCTAGGGTCTGCGCGGTGGCCATGGCGTCCATGATCTCCGCGGTTTCATATTCCGGGTTGAGCGACAGCGCCACCACGCGCAGGCCGGCGCGTTCGCTCGCGGGCAGTTCCGCAAGGATGGCGCGAAGCTCCTTGAAGATCTCGGGGCATGCGGTGGTGCAGGCGGCGTAGACGCCGGTCACGAGCACGACCTGGCCGCGGAGATCGGAGAAGCGGAAGGGCGCGCCCTTCTGGTCGGTCAGCGGCGCGTCCGGCACGGGAAGCTGTACGCGGATGCGGTCGCCCGGGAACGGTGGCAGGGTTTGTGCCGCTGAAGTGTCGATGGTGGCGTAGAAAACAAGTCCGGCGACCGAGGCGGCCACGGCGCCGAATCCGGCCAGAGCCGCTCCCCGGTGCCGCCACCAGGTCTGCGGCCTGCGGAGCGCGCGGCGTGCGTCGCGCCAGAGCATGAGGGCGACGAGCACGACGAAGAGCGGCTCGAACAGCATGACGCCGACGGCGGCCCACGAGACTCCGCCGGTCCGGGGATCGCCCCGGTAGCACCAGAGCTGAAAGTCACGCACGAAACTCCCGATGGCGCCATCCCCTGTGGGACCGAACACCGTGATCAGGAGGAACGCCTCATAGGCGACCAGGGCGCTGCTTAGAAAAACCAGCAGGCCGGGTCCGGTGAAGAACCGGCGGGCGGCGGATACAGCGCCGCCCGCCGGCACCGGAGCTACGTCCGATGCCTGGTCGGTCGCTAACATCGCGCGTTCACCTCACGGGCCATACGTCGGCGAGCGCCTTCCAATTGGCGAAATAGTAGACCACGAAGCAGGCGAGGAAAACCAGGGTCAGCACGATGGTGCCGCGCGTCGCGGTGTGGTTGCTGGCCAGAGAGCCAAGCTGCGCACCGGCCTGGATTGGCGGCGTGCCCCAGTCGGCCATGGGCCGGCCATTGTTCTTCTCTCCCCAGAGCACCGTGCCAACGCAGAGGAGAACGAAGGCAAGCAGGCCGATGAAGGCCAGCACGCCGCCGATGCCGAGAACGCCGAGCCAGAGGTGAACGGCCGGGCCGTAGACGCCCTGCGCGTCGACATCCCAGCTGCGGCGCGAGGCGCCGAGCGATCCGGCGAAGGACATGCCGAAGGCCAGAAGCGTGATGCCGATGCCGAAGAGCCACGGCTGGATGCGGGCCAGGCCGCGCCAGATGAAGTCGCGCTGAAAGATCAGCGGGATCACGTAGTAGGCGAGCGCCATGAAGGCGAGGGTGGTGCCGCCGACGACAGTCACATGGAAGTGACCCGGGATGCGCAGCGTGTTGTGGGCGATGATGTTGATCTGCTGCGTGCCGAGGGTGACGCCGGTGATGCCACCGAGGAAGCCGAAGATGATGACGGAGAGCACGGTGCCGGAAAGCGCGGGATTGCGCCAGGGCAGGGCGACGACCCAGCCGAAGAGGCCGCGGTTGTAGCCGCGTTCACGCATGGCGATCTCCACGCCGCCGGGGACGGTGAAGCCGTGGATCATGGAGGCGAGCACGGCCAGGTACATGGCGTAGGACGTGTTCCAGATCTTCCATGTGGAGCCGACGCCCGGATCAACGAGCAGGTGGTGGGCGGAGGCGAGGTTGATGAAGAGAATGTACAGTGCGAACGCCGAGCGGCAGACGGTTTCGTTCACCGGACGCGCGCCGACGATCACATTGGAGAGCAGGTACCAGACCGTGACCATCGCGCAGACATTGACCTGCTGCGACTGGTGGCCGAGGCCCCACCAGATCATGCGGTACCAGATGGGATCTGGTTGTGCGGTCCAGCCCATCGAGTAGGTGAAGGTCGGGATCATCGCCATGGCGCCGTGCAGGAGAGTGACGACCGCGATGATCGCGGCGGCGAGCGCTCCAAATGTCACAATCGGCATGGATCCCTCGTAGGCGTGGTCGCGCTTGGCGACATAGAGTGTCGCGAAGAAGTTGTAGACTCCGACGAGCGTGCCGACAGCGACGAGGATGATGCCGAGGTAGAACGCCGGGTGGGCGAGCAGCGGCAGGTAGGAGGTCATCATGACGTCGGCCTTTCCGACGAGGATGATCCAGTCCACCATGATCGCGCCCGCCAGCATCAGGATGAACCCGACCCATGCGACCTTGCGCGAATAGAGCTTGGCGTTGAGCGGCGAGGTGCAGGCGAAGTAGAGGATCGCGACTTCGAAGAACAGGATCCACAGGATCAGCATGTTGATGCCGTGGAAGGTGATGATACGGTAGAACCAGTCTGCCGGCAGCAGGTGCACGGTCTGCCAGCGGGTGAGGGCGAGGAGCAGCGCGGCGATGCCGCCGAACAGCAGGAAGACGATGCCGGCGACGGCGTTGAGCTTGATGAAACGCTGCGCGGTGAGGCAGACGCCGAGTCCGGTCGTGCTGCACACGCGCTTGGGTGCGTCGGGTGAGGCGAGCGAATGCGGGCCGATGGGAATGGTGGCTGAAGCTGTGGTCATGGGAGACGGGGCTCGGGGTTATTCGACGAAGATCTTTCCGGTCATCGCGTGGTGGCCGATGCCGCAGAATTCATTGCAGACGATGGTGTATTCGCCCTTTGAGGTGGGCGTGAGCGTGAGCACGTGGTCGTAGCCGGGGACGGCCTGGAAGTTCATGTTGAGCGGCTGGAGCGAGAAGCCGTGCTGCAGGTCGAGCGCGGAGAGGTGGATGCGGTAGGTCTCGCCGAGACGAAGGCGCAGGGCGGGATACCACTGCCACATGCGACCCATGAGATAGGCGTCGCCGCCGGGGGCGGGTTCGACGATGGGAAGTTCCGCGGCGAGTGCGTTGGCGATGGGATTCTTGAACGTGCCGACGCGGTTCGTTTCAACGAATTTCTCGGTGCGTTTGTGGAAGTCATCCGGTTTGACGGTATAGGCTTCGCCGCTGCTGTTCTGTTTGCCGCGGAAGTGCCAGTAGGGCATCATCAGCGACATCACGAAACACCAGACGAGTGCGAGGCCGATCCAGAGTTTCTCATGTCCCGCGGGCGCGTGGAACCATGGACCTGTGAGTGGGCGCAGACTCATGATGAGGATGAGGGGTTAGGGAAGTTGGGCGGGTTTGGTCAGGAGGATTTCGATCCATCCCCACGCGGAGTAGGAAAGGAACGGGATGAGGACGCCCAGGACGAGAAGCAGCCAGGGGTTGTCCAACAGCTTCTGCCAGGGGTGTTTTTTGACTTCGTTGTTCATGGGTGGGAGTGAGCTAAAGAAGAGTCGGTCCGACGCCACCGGCTGATGCGGCGAACCATCACAGTGAGGAAGAAGATGCCACCGGCCACGGCCACGAGCCCGCCAACGCCCATGACGCTGAGGCCGAGGTATTCGCCGAGCGTGCGGACATGCTGCTCGACGCCGTATTGTTTCCGGCCGAGCCCGTAGGCTCCGGCCCAGGCGAATCCCAGGCCGAACACGGCCTGGCCGGCGCCAAACAGGATGAGCTGCAGCCGGGCCCAGCGCGGCTCCGGAACGCTTGAACCTGCGGGAGCCACCGTGACGCAGAAATCGTAGGCCGCGGCCATGAGTGATATCGTGACGGCGCCGATCGCGCAATGATAGTGCCCCGGGACCAGCGTGCTCGATCCGCGGATCATTGCCCCCAGAAGAAATCCGAAAAGCGTGAGCAGACCGCTGCCGGCGAGAGCCGCAAAACGAAAATCGCGAAAGTCGACTTTGTCACTGTCGCGCCGGATGCGGGAGATCGCTGCGATCATGACGACGAGCACGACCGGGAAGATGGTCCAGCGCATGAGGTGCGTTGCCAGCGAGAAGTAGAGCGTCTTGGTTGTGCCGATGAACGCGAGCAGGGGAAGCAGGGCCTGGGGCAGCACCAGCGCCGCCATGAGCGCGGTCGTGGTGGCAGGGTAGAAGAGGTCGAATCCCGCCCACCGGCGCAGCAGGTGCAGCCACAGGGCAAGCATCGCGGCGACATTCCCCACTTGGAGGACATGGCCGCCCCCCCAGAAGAGGAGTTCATAGTAGGCGGAAGGCAGGGTGTCCGGAGTGGTCAGCCAGGAGGCAAGAAAGGTAAGCAGTGCCAGCACATTGGCGGCGGCGGCGCCGCGCAAGGCCACCACGACGGACGGGGCCATCGCGCGCGCGTCGGTGCGCGCCGGAGTGACCAGTGCCAGGGCGAAGAAAAGACCGGCACCTGAGAACCAGCAGATAAGTCCCGCGAAGAACATCGGATGATTGATCACGGGTACGTAGTTGGAGAGCACGGGCATCGCCCCGGGCATCAAGGCGCCTGCGAGCAGCCCGGCGATGCCCAGTGAGGCGAGAGCCAGTGCAATGACGGCCCCGCCGCGATGCATGCGCGGTCCGAGTGCAAGACCGAGGAAGGCCAGCGTTCCGGCCTGAAACCACACGACAATTGCGAGGTCGACATGCACAACCAAGGCGCGCTTGAAGAACAGGGGGTCGGTGAACAGCCAGCCCAGAAAGGGCAGCCGCCCCACGACGAGCATCAACGATAGCAATCCGGCGAGGACCAGGCTTCCGATGGCGAATAGAAACCATCCTCGTGCGGGCCACTCGTGAAAACCCGCACGCACCCCGGCAACCACCGGGTGGGAGACGGATCCAGGCGCGGTGGCCGGCGGTGAAGAAATGGAATAGGTGGTTGGAGGCACGGCGCGGTTCGTCGCGCAGTCTAGAGGAAGGCGAAAATGGTGGCATTGACGTAGATCAATGTTTCCGCACACCCATTTGGGTAATGTCCATGGATTCCCGATGAGCTTCCCCGCCGCCACTCCGCTTGCCGCCGATGCCGGTATCGGTGACAGGACCTCGATCCCCGGGGCGCTGCTTGCGCTGACAAAGCCACGGATAGCCTTCATGTCAGTCGTCACGGCAATGGTTGCCTATGGTACGGCGCGGCCCGATTCACCGGCGACCCTGGCGACGTTTGCGGGCACGGCGTTGTCGGCTGGAGGAGTGCTGTCGCTGAACCAATGGTGGGAGCGGGATCTCGATGCGAGGATGCGCCGCACGCTGGGTCGTCCGCTTCCGCAGTTGCGACTCAAACCGATGATGGCGCTCGGCTGGAGTGTGTGTCTCTGCCTTTTGGGTGTTTTCCTGCTGGCTTTGACCGTCAATATTCAGGCGGCGGTGCTGGCTGCGCTGACCATCGTGACGTATGGCCTGATTTACACTCCGCTGAAACAGCGCACGCCTTGGGCGACGGAGATCGGGGCGGTTTCGGGAGCCCTCCCAGCGCTCCTTGGCAATGCCGCGGCGGGAAATCTTTGGGCGGCTCCGGGGGTGACGCTGGCGACCATGCTGCTCTTCTGGCAAATGCCGCACTTCTTCGCCATAGGCTGGCGGTATCGTGATGACTATCGGGCGGCCGGATTCAGGTTGAGGCCGGCGATTGATGCCAGTGGTCGGTCGACAGCGTCATGGTCATTTGCCCACGCCGTGATGCTCCTGCCCGTTTCGGTTGTGCCCTGGAGACTTGGATGGCTAGGAGCCATTTATGGGGTCACCACGCTTGTCGCCGGTTTGCTTTTCGTTGCCTGTGCATGGCGCTTCGTGGTCGCCAGCGATCGCGATCAGGCGGCGCGCAGGCTTTTCACTGCATCGCTCGTTTACCTGCTTGTATTCCTCGCAGCGCTCCTTCTGGACCAAATTCGTGTGTGATTCGGCCCATGCGCAAGGGCGCAGCCATGGCTGAGTCGTTGTGTACAAATCGAGACAAGACCCTCAACTTTGCCACTATCATGAAAACCATCCTTGCGCCGATTGATTTCTCGCCGATCAGCAAGCGTATTGTTGATGAAGCCGCCCAGCTTGCGCGCCACCTCAAGGGACGGCTTCATCTCCTCCACATCGTGCCCCCACCGATTGTCACGCAGAGTGAATATGTCACCGAGAAGGGCGCTGAGTTTGCGGCGCTTACCGTTGATGCCATGGCTGAGGAGCTCAAGAAGGTGGCGCGCCCGCTTGAGGCGACGGGACTGGTGGTTGAAACCACAGCCGTGCTCGGATTTCCGGGCGAAGTGATCATCGAGAAGGCCAGGAAACTCAAGGCCGACTACCTCGTGGTGGGATCCCACGGGCACGGCGCGTTCTATGATCTGATTATTGGGAGCACAACAAGCCGGGTTCTCAAACAGGCGGACTGCGCGGTGGTCATCGTACCCGCGGAGAGGAAGAGCCGGAGATCAAGGAACGGAGCAAAGTAGGGATCTGCGCCCGGGCAGGGCGTGCAACCCGGCTCGATGTGGAAGGTATGGCCGCTGATCGAATCAACGGCCCGGCTCCTGCTGATCCTACAGGCTATTTTGATGCGGCATCCTTCACCGATCTGGTCGGGAGCCCGCTCTTCTTCCAGTCGGCCAGTCCGCCTGCGTTCGATGCCTTGTAGCCGAGCTTGTTGAGGGCTTCGGCGACGACGCTTGCCCGACGTCCGGAATGACAGTAAAGGATCAGCTGCCTGTCCCCGATCGTGGCGAGGAAGGGTTTCCACTCCTTTTGCTCGCCGTCAAAGTCCGACTTGGAGAGCAGCCGGGCTGGTTCGGCGACTCCGGTCTGCGCCCACTCCTTTGGCTCGCGCACATCGATGAGGATCGCCTTGCCGTCGGCGACAAGCTGGGCGGCATCCTTGGGATTGATCCTTGCCGCATCCGCAAGGGCGATGGAGGCGAACAATGAGAAGAGCGCGAATAATTTCATGATCGTTTGCAGTGTGAACCGGGAGAAACGGGGAAGTATTCCGCACACATGGCTGCTGGCAAACATTGCTTTGGTGCCAGCCCGCGGACGCAGCGCGCCTGTCACTGGGCTGGTCAGAATTCTCGGGCTAGCTTCAGGCAAGCGGGCCCGCTTCGGTTTTCACTTCGCGGGCTGGAGCGGGTTGCGCCAGTTCAGGGTGGGAAACCGGGAAAAATCGGCGTTGTTGGTGTGGAGAACGGCGCGGTTCTCGATGGCATAGGAGGCCAGCACGGCATCGGAAACCAGAGATCCCGAGCCCATGGCCTGCGCGACGAGGGCCATCACTTTGGCAACGTGGCCCGCAGGCGGCGCGAGCACACGGACATGGGGGAGATTCAGCCAGGTCTCCACCACTTGGCGCGCGGTAGCCAGCGGCACGGCGGCGAAGCCTCGGGCGAGGACTTTGACGGCGCGGCCCGCCCGGCGCAGATGGGAAATGAGGACTTGCTGTTCCAGCGGGGAATGAAAGCCGCTGAGGAGGACGCGGCCTTCGCGCGCCCATTGCGGCACGCGCTCAAGGATTTCGATGAGGATGTGTCCTGGGCACTGGCGCGGGGCGAGGAAGCCGAGCAGTGCTTCGGCCAGCAAAGCCGCGTTGCCGATGCCGACGATGCGCGCCGCCGCGTCAGCGGGGAGCGCGAAGCCAGGCGCGGCGGCAGGGGGATGGGCGCGGGGTTCATGCTTCATTGTCCGCGCCGCCCATGCGATGGTTGGTCAATTGGAAATCTCGTCGCCGGCTTGTGGCGGCTGGTGTTCCGCGCCATCCAGAAATTTTCGCCAACCTTTCCCGGTGGCTCGCGCCGCCCGGGCTTCCAGATCGGGTTCCTTGAGCACGCGGGCGAGCGATTGGGCGAGCGCGACAGCGACAAAATCCGATTCGCTCAAGCGCGAGAGCCTGGCACCCTCGCGCAAGGGGGAAATCAATTCCTCGGGAAGTTCAATGGTGGCGCTCATGCCGGGTTCCACTATCGAGGAATTCCGCCGGGGTTTCAACCCTGATTCCAAGCAGCCGCGCCATGCGGAAATTCCGGGTGTTAAACGTGACGATGACATCGGCACTGGCGGCAACGGCGAGTTCGGCGATAAAATCATCGTCGGGATCATGAAGAAAGGGGCGCAATCGGAAAGTAATCCGCACCTGCGTCGCATTGGCCGCCAAATCATCCAGGAAAGCCCCTATGTCCGCCTTGGTTACGCCCAGGTGCCCCAGTTGCTCCTCGTATTCCAGAAGAACCGCCGTGGAAATCATCCAGTCCCATGATCCCGGCTGGCAAAGGTAAAGCCAAGGGGGGTCAGTCCTTACTTATTGTATTGACAAGACGATCAGGAGTTGGGAGGAAGGGAGGTGGCAAGAGAAACGAGGATGGAGTTTGAGAGGGCGCGTTATCACGTGATCAGCAGGGGCAACTACCGTGGGTGGATATTCCGGGAGCGCGCTTTTCACAGCGCAGGTCTGGCGCTGTTTCCGCTTGCTCCACCCGCACGCTCGCAAGATTGATTGGGTGCTACATCCACCTCATGGTTGCCCTTCATCTTCACTTCCTTCTACCGATAGGTGTTAGAAGTAAGGACTGACCCTTTAGTGCCCTCACTGATCCATTGGTCGACGTCGAGCCGGTCGGGCGCATAGGCGATCGACGTATCCGATCCGCCCGGCAGCTCCGCCTCGACCAAGGCGCTCATGCCGAAATGGAGGAACATGCCATGCTTCATGGCCTCCCACTTTTTCAGTTTCTCCACGGAAAGCCGCTGCGCCCCGGGCAGCTTCTCATCATCGGAAGCCGACGAGCGCAGGGGGACACCGGCGGCCAGCGAAGGGATTGCGGGTGCGGATGCATTCTGTGCGGAGAGCCGGGCGCCGAGCAGAGCGCCGCCTGCCAGGGCGGATGCGCGCAGGAATTCGCGTCGCGAAGCGGATGAAGTTTTCATGAGAGGAAGGAAGGGGATGGGCTGCGAAAAGGTGGCTCGCCTCCGTTGGCCTGTGAAGCCAATATGGCCTCATCCGTCATGAAACGCCGCCCGCGATTTCTCATCGCCCTTTTCCTGTATGCAACGGCCTTTGCGATCAACTGCCCGGCAGCCGATGGCCAGCGGCAGCCGAATATCCTCGTGATCTTTGCGGACGACCTCGGGTGGAGAGACGTCGGGTTCAATGGTGACCGCCGCTATGAGACGCCGCATCTGGACGCTCTTGCGAAACAGGCACTCGTATTCCCGAACGCTTGCGCGGCGGCGGGCAACTGCGCGCCGAGCCGCGCGTGCCTATGGTCCGGGCAGTACACGCCGCGCCATGGCGTGTACGCAGTTCGCCGCACGGATCGCGGCCCGAAGGACCTTCAGCGCCTCATCCCGGTTCCGAACAGGGAGGAACTCGCGGCGGAGAAGATCACTCTGGCGGAATCGCTCCGCGCCGCAGGTTACCGCACGGGTCTGTTTGGCAAGTGGCACCTCGGCAATTCTGCGCCGTACCGGCCGAAGGACCAGGGATTCGATGCGGTTTTTGAATCTCAGGGAAAGGGCGACCGCCGCACGCGGGAAATCTCCGACGATCCCAAGGGAATTTTTTCGATCACGCGGGCCGCGCTGGATTTCATCGAGGCCGACAGGAGCCGGCCCTTCTTTGCGTTCATCTCCCATCACGCGATCCATACGCCACTCGAGGCGAGGGCGTCATCGGTCAGGCATTTTCAGGAGAAGTTGCCGGATCTCAATCGCAAGGACGTCCTCTATGCTGCGTCGACCCTGGATCTCGACGACAGTGTCGGGCAGGTGGTCTCACGACTGCGGGAACTTGGACTTGAGGAGAACACGCTTGTCATATTCACGTCGGACAATGGGGGAACGCAGCAGTCGTCGCAGGAACCGCTGCGCGGCAACAAGGGCTGCTACTACGAGGGAGGCATTCGCGTGCCTTTCTTTGCGCGCTGGCCGGGTCGGATCGAGCCAGGCGTGAACGCGACGCCGATCATCAATGTGGATTTCTATCCGACCTTCCTTGCTCTCGCTGGAGCAAAGGCTCCCAGGGACTACCCGCTCGACGGGGCGAACCTCCTGCCACTTCTCTCAGGCAGAGTCTCAACTATTGACCGCCCGATCTTCTGGCATTTCCCCGGTTACCTGGACGATCCGGTGATACGCGGGCGCGATCCGGTTTTCCGCACTCGCCCCGTGACAGTGGTGCGGGAGGGCGACTGGAAGCTCCTCCTCTACCACGAGGAGTGGTTCCTTGACGGGGGCCGCGAAAATTTGGCCGGCAATCACGCGGTCGAGCTGTACAACCTTGCGTTGGATCCTGGCGAACGGCGGGACCTTGCGAACGAGGAATCCGCCCGCCGCGATGCATTGCTGGACACGCTTTGGAAATGGAGTGAGCGCACCCAGGCGAAATTTGCCCACGAGCGCAACCCAGCCCGCAAGCCGCGATCCTGAGGGGAGACCGGCCTGGAGCTGGCTGACGTTGTGGATCGCAGGGCGGGGCGCGCATGCCTGTCTGTCCATTCCCAGGAAATCACGGGCAGAAATTTTTTTTCCAGCCACCTGACGATCGAAGCAACGGCCCGTCCGGGAATAGTGCGAAAAGTGAGGTTTGACCCCTTTTGCCTTCTCGACCCCTTTTGCCTTC
>JABTUS010000015.1 GCA_015075305.1 Opitutaceae bacterium
TCGGCGTCGCCTGGGCACGACAGAGTGCACCCCTCCAACGGAGGGGATGCATGCCATCTCCAACGGAGGGGGGCGCAGGCTGCAAACTGCATTCGCGTGATTGCCTTGGGACGGAATTCGGTGAGAGTCGGGCTATGATCGCGTCGATTGCCTTTCGAAATTTCAAGGCCCTGCGGCAGACCTCGGTTGAGCTGTCGCCGTTCAATCTCGTGATCGGTCCGAACGGCTCCGGGAAATCCAGCCTGATCGAGGCGCTGGTTCGCCTGCGGACGCTCGCCCGCCTGCCGCTTGCCGGCGGCGGACGCGAACCGGACCGGAGCGCGAGTGCACCCGAGGTTTCATTTCGCTTCTTTCCGCCATTCGATGGATGGGAGGCGGTCATGAGCTGCGCCTCCGACGACAAGTGCGATCTTCTCAATGTCTTTCCGTTGTCGAAGGGCGAGGGGACGGGCACATGGGAGGAACTGAGGAAAAGACTGCTCAGGCTGCGGCGTTTTGAGCTCGACCACAATGCCATCGCGATGGCCGCGCCGAGAAGGGAGAACCAGGAGCTCAAGGCGAACGGGGGCAATCTTGCAGCGCTGGTGCTGCGGTGGAAAGAGGAGCATCCGGCGATATTCGCCGCCTGGGCGACACAGGTGCTGCGGGTGTTTCCGGAATACGACGACATTGCAATTCATGACGTCTCCGGAAATGACCTCGCCCTGGGGATGCGAATCACAGGCGAACGGACCCGCGTGCCCGCCCAGGACCTGTCGCAGGGGACGCTCTACGCGATGGTGATCTTCGCGCTCGCCGTCGATCCCAGTCCGCCGTCGATCGTATGCATCGAGGAACTGGACAGGGGCCTTCACCCGCGCATCCTTCGCGAGATCCAGGATGCGATGTATTCGCTCAGCCACCCTGCGTCGCAGGGGCTTGGCCGCGAGCCGGTGCAGGTTCTGGCGACCTCGCATTCACCGTACCTTCTCGACCTCTATCGGGACCACGTCGAGGAGGTCATCCTCACGGAAAAAATCGGGACGGCGGCGCATTTCAAGAAACTCACGGAGCGCAAGGATCTCAGTGAGCTGCTGGAGGGTGCTTCATTGGGCGATCTCTGGTTCACGGGAATCCTGGGTGGAGTGCCCGCGTGCGATGCGGGTGGAACGGTGACGTTTGGATCGCGATGACGGGGCCGAACCAGCAGAATGTCTGCGCCGCAAACGGAGTTGAGCGGCGGCTTTGTCGTGTCGCCGCATGAAGCTTGCCATCCTGAGCGAATCACCGGCGGATGAGGCGGCCATCGAGCGGCTCGTGGGGGCTGTTCTGCGCGAGCCGATGGTCCGGGTGCAGGCGGCGCTGCGCGCGCGCGGCTGGCCGTCCGTGGCGCAGGTGCTGCCGGCGGTCATAAGACATCTGCATTTTGAAACGGATGCGGATGGACTGGTTGTCGTGGTCGATAGCGACGACTCGGTTGTTCATACGGTTGAGCACGACCGGCCGAACTATTTTCACCCGCTCTGCCGCATGTGCCGGCTGCGTGCGGTTTTTCGCCAGACAACCAGGAAACTGCCGCCGGCGCGGGGGAGGGCACGGGTGCTACGGGCTGTTGGCGTGGCGGTGCCTGCCATCGAGGCCTGGTACCTTTCCGGGCGCGCCGCCGATGCCGATGTGAATGAGCAGGCGTGGATCGACGGGCAGGCGCGCGGGCGGCTACCGTACACACGCGCCCAGCTCAAGAATCGCGTGTATGGCACGGATCGCCCGAGCCTGGTGCATGAGACAGCGTGTGCGCTGCGCGAAATCGCCAGGTTTCTCCCTGATACGCGAAGATTGGAAAACGACTTTCCCGGTTTCGCATCGCTCGCGACCGACCTGCGTCTGTGGAATGAGCCGTCCCGCGAGGACGACGGGGCGGAATAGGTCGGCCTCTTGCCAAAGGGTCTCAGCGGAGCGAGTACACTTCGAGCAGCACAACTCCGGCGGAGCCGTCGGTGGAGCGCACATGCACCGTGTAGCCTCCCGGGGGAACGGTCACCAGCGCCATCGCGTCCTTGCTGCCTGTGTCGGCAATCTGGAATGCCCCCACGGAACCGCCCGCATCGAGCAGGATGGTGTTTCCAGCCCAGTTGTCATTGCCATCGATCAGGTCGGAGCCGTGGAAGATCTCAATGCGCGGATCCGCCAGAAAACCGGGCACATTGAATGGGGCAAGGCCCGGGCCGATGGCGCGGATGAGGACGGTGCGACTGGCTCCTCCGGTGAGACTGAAACCGCCGATGAGAACCTCGCCGGCGGCGAGCTGCGTGCGAGCGGAAAGGTTGACGATTTCCACGCCGGCGGAAGCTCCGGCTTCATATAATTCGGCGAGAGCCGCGCCTGTGGTGCTGCCGGGCCCCTTGACCTGGGCGGTGTATCCGCCCGGTGCCAGCGAGGTCGTGAGGACCGAGTCGAGACTGCCGGCCGGCAGCGCGAATGCGCCGAAAGCGCTGCCGTCGCTCCCGGACCAGTTGTCGTTTGAAGACAGCATTGTCTGACCGCGATAGAGTTCCAGCCGCGCATCCGCGAGAACATTGGGAACCTGGAAACTGGCCAGGGTCGGGCCGATGCCGCGCAGAACCACATTGGCGTTGGCTGAGCCGGCCAGAGTGAATCCGGCGATCAGGGTTTGTTCGCCCAATCCGGCTATGGAACGGATGGATAGATTGATGAGTCGGCTGGATTGGGTTGCCGGGACCACCGTCAGCATGGCGGGGTTGCTCGTGGTGGAACCCGAGGTGTTGGAGGCCACCAATGCGTAGCCGCCCGCTTGGGCGGCAGTGATGTCCTTCAGCAGCAGCGTGGGCTGGGTGGCGCCCGGAATGTCCTGGCCATCCCTGCGCCACTGGTAGCTGACGGTCCCGCCGGAAGCTGAGCCGGTGAAAATCACGGTGCCTCCGATCGCGATTGTCTGACTGGATGGAGACTTGGAAAATGCCGGGGCCGGCTCCGCCGAAACCAGGGTGATGTTGAACGCGCTGAGTGCGAACATGCCGTTGGAGTCGGTCGCACGGACGGATATCGACGCTGTTCCCGCCTGGGTGCCGGGCGTGACCAGCAGGGTCGACGCGTTGACCGACGAAGTGGCGACTGCGGAGTTGTTGGTGGTTGTGCTGAAGGTCAGCACGGACTGCGCGGCGTCACCCGGATAGATTGAAACCGGAACCACGCTGTTGATGACAAGGGCGTCCAAACCACTTTAAAGAACGATTGCGGAATAGCGAAACTTGGGAGCAACAATGCGCG
>JABTUS010000016.1 GCA_015075305.1 Opitutaceae bacterium
CAGGCAGTTCCAACTTCAGGGCTTCTGAAACCCGGAGGCCAGTGCAAGCCAGCAGTGACAGCAAGGTGACATAGGTGATCGGGCGAATGGAGCCGCGAGGCGCTAAGTCGGATGCGGCTCGGAGAAGGCGATCAATCTCATCTGGGGTGAAGATATGGCATGATCGCGGCCGCCTCGGAGCACCGCCGAAGGCGCCGGTGGGCGGTACTTCATGACGCTGGTCTTCAGCGTTGAGCATACAAGCCAGCCGGTGGACGATATGCAAACGGTCGTACCGCTGGCGGACCGACGGTGCGTTTCCTGCCCATTCGAGAACCGAATCGGTTCGGATGAACGCCTCCGATCGCTGTCCGGCAAAATCGGCGAAACTGCGGAGTGCACAGGCTTGAACCCGATACTTGAATCCCAGGTTCCGGTAGAGCTCGATGTGACGATTCACCGCTTCACTCAGCATCTACCTGCCCTCCTGTTGCTCGGGCCAAGGTTGCGCGATCTGCTGCAGAGTGGCGACATCAACCTTGGCGTAATGCGCGGTCGTGTCCGGTGACTTGTGCCTCAGAACGGTTCCGATTTCATCCAGTGTGGCCCCAGCTCGGAGCATGCTGGTGGCGGCCGTGTGCCGGATGAGATTGGCTCCGCGAGATGGCGGGTTCTCGATCCCAACCTTGCGAAGCACCAATCGGACGACATCGGAAACCGCGCCGCCTGAGCGTAGTGCTCGGAAGGGTGCCTGCGCACAAAGAAAGACGCGATCGATCATGACGCCCGGACGCTCGCGTTCCATATAGTCCAACACCGCATCTCCTGCATCCTGTGGCAATGGCAACCGGACATCCCGCCGCCCTTTGCCCCGCACCAGAAGGGTGGCCTCCTGCCAGTCGATGTCGACAGGACGCATGTCAGCGACATCACCGGCGCGAAGGCCCAGCCGGAGCAGCAACAACATAATGGCTCGATCCCTCGGCACCAAAGGTCCATTCTTGCGACACGCATCATTGAGACGAGTCACTTGCGTGGAGTCGAGGTAGCGCGGCAGCGAGGACAGCCTCCACTCGGCCACTGTTGGCACGACATGGTCTAGTCCAGGTTGACAGGCGCCGCTCGTTGCCAGGAAGCGCAGGTAGATGCGCAACGCACCGGCGAACGTTTTCGCATAGGCAGGCCGACAGCCGCGGATCTGCTCCAAAATGACGGTTCTTACCCTGGTCGCCGTGTATTCGCCGGCATCGTCACCGAGTGCGGGCAACATCAGTTTCATCAGGTGCTCATGGCGAGCGACGGTAACCGTCGACAGCCCTCGATGTCGTAAGAGCCATTGGCGGAAGGCGATCAAAGACGCCGGAGTTTCCGGCACTGTGTTTGCAACCGGGCGGATTACTCCCCGTTGCGCGAGATATTCGGCAAAACGCTCGACCCGGGCGATGTAATGGCGGGAAAGACACTTGTGACCGCGATGACCAGGGCATTGGCAGCGGTGCGCTTCAAACGCCTTCACCGTGTTCTCATCGATGTCTGACAGGCTCACGCCTTGAGCCTCCAACCAGCCGCCGAAATGAATCGCAGAGTTCATGTAGCCAGCGATCGTGAGTTCCGCAAAGCCCACGGTCGCCATCTCGGTGACGAAGCCTTTCAGGTAAGGGGCCGCTTCCCCGACACTCATGTCGTGGGGACGTGCCAGAAGCTGAGCAATGTTCATACAGGTCCTCTCTGATCGCCGGTCTCGGCGATCAGAGGGAGCCTACGTTATGTGCAGTTCGGCGTGCTGGGGCGATGATCTCTCCCGAGACTATTCGCGGCTCCTCCCATCCAGACTCCACATAACGATAGACGGCACATATTTCCGCATGTCGACCGCTTCCAGCCCCACGTAGATCCGCGTCGCCGGACCCAGATCGAACATCTTATCGCTCCGCCGCCACTCGCGGCAATCGGGCCAGAGCCAGCTCGGGAAACTCCCACCCGCTTTCGATTCGCACTCCGTTCGGCAGGCTCAACTGAAATCTTGCCCATCGGCCCTCTCTCAGCGCTGGTTCCGTCGCCTGGATCTTCACCGGCACGATCCTGGCCCGGTCTCCATCACGGACCTGCCGCCGCCAGTAGTCCAAGGTGCTCACCGCCACCCCGGTCCGCTCGCAGAATCTGCGCCTGCTTAGTCCGCTCCGTTCGTACTCGGCCACTACTCCCGCGATCACCTCTCGTCTGCTCTGGTCCTTCCGCGCATGTGTCACCTCCTCATCTCACCAGCCATCGCCGCGGGCTTCAAGATGGTTTCGCCGTACGGATACGATTGAAACATCGCCGACGCGCTGGATCTGAGCAACAATACGAGCACCGGTTGGGATGACTTATTCGCAGAGGTGCGATTGAAACGGCTCCATCTCATGCCTCTCCAACTTGCCTTGACACCCCACGCAGGGTTGGGATGGCTTATTCGCAGAGGTGCGATTGAAACTCGTCACTCTCACATCCGAATTGAGCTTCTCCGCATCAAGCGGGGTTGGGATG
>JABTUS010000017.1 GCA_015075305.1 Opitutaceae bacterium
AATAATATTGTCAAAATGGCGCGAACAAAGGCCTTGTCTGCGGAAGATCTGATGCGAGCCATTGTCGTCGCGGGGCCTTATGGGGCCGCCCCCGATGCTTTGGGGACACGGTTTGCCGGAATTAGCCGGTCTACGCTCAATCGCCGCCTGCGAAACCTGGTAAATGAAGGGCGCATCGAGGCGATCGGGAAGGGGCCTGGCATACGCTATGTTTCGGGGGCGCAATTCCCGGAGGAGGATGTACGGCGCTATTTTGAAACAGACTGGCAGGCGCGGCCCTCCGTTGGTTTTCGTGAAGAGCAGCTATTACCGGAACCCGGGATCGCCCCGGAAAAGGCGGCGCGCTTGCGCAAGCTCAACGCCATTTCGCGTCCGCTCGACAGGAAATTCCTGGCGGATTTCCTGATCGATTTTTCATGGGCCTCGTCGTTGCTCGAGGGCGGCACTTATTCGGCCATCGATACCCAGGCGCTGATCGAATACGGCCAACGCAATCCGGACAAACCGGTCGAGGATGCGCTGCTCATTCTCAATCACAAGAATGCCATCGAGTATTTGTGGTCGCACCGGGAACTGACCGTCGAAACAGTGTGCCGGCTCCATTCCCTGCTTACGGATCGGCACGGTCTTGCCGAGGCGGCGGATTCGGAGCATTTCCTCCCAGACGGGCAGCGCGGTGTGCCGAGGGAATACGAGGAAGTGCGGCTGGGGCGTTCGGCATACGGGCCGCCTTTCCGCCCCGGGACGGGGTACATTGGCAGGGGACTGGCGCTGGTTGTCGATACGGCCGTCGAACTGGAACCTGTTGCGGCGGCGCTTTATTTGATGACCCGCCTTCCCTATCTGCAGGCCTTCGCAAACGGCAACAAGAGGACTTCCCGCCTTGCCGCCAATCTGCCCTTGCTGGCGGCAGGCATGCTGCCGATATCGTTCGTGGACTTCATGAAGGCGGACTATGTGCTCGGGATGTCCGCCTTTTACGAACTTGGCGATATCCAGATCATCGAGCGGGTTTTCATCCAAGGTTATGTGAGGTCGATCGTTCGCGGCAGCGATTTGCCGGCATCCGTTCGGGTCAGCGGCTTCAAGGTGGATGAGGTTGTGGGAGAACTGGTGAAGTATGTGCAGTCGGGCCGTATGCCGGAACACCCTGCTGCGGCCCTGTTCCTAACATGACCACCTACGCCGTCGGCGACATCCAGGGCTGCTTCGATTCCTTCCGGCGCCTCCTCGACCTGATCCGCTTCGACCCTGCGCATGACCGCCTCTGGCTGGTCGGCGATCTGGTCAATCGCGGTCCGCACTCTCTGGAGACGCTGCGCTTCGTCAAGGGACTGGGCGATGCTGCCATCACCGTGCTGGGCAACCACGACCTGCACCTGCTGATGCTGTCAGAGGGCTACTCGAAGAAGCATCATGACGATACGGTGGATGCTATTCTGGCGGCGCACGACCGCGAGGAATTGCTCGACTGGCTGCGCCATTGCCCCATGATGCATGTCGAGGACGGT